>MTCR01000163.1 GCA_002212725.1 Sphingobacteriales bacterium TSM_CSM
TTTACAAACAGTAAGGGTGTTGGGTGCATTATGCGGTGCAAAGTTACAGTGTTACATAATAATGACAAAACTTTTTGAGCATTTGCAGGCAGGTGCGAAAAAACCGGCGCTGGTTTTTGCTGAAATTACCGCAGAACAAGCAGTTTGCAGGGAACCTGAAGAGCAGCCTGATTTAGCATTTGTTGATATTTAATTCATAAAATATTGTTTGTCAGTAATTTACAAGTAAATATAAATAGTGCATGTTTAATTTCAATAGGATTGGGCGTAATACGGAAAAAGTTACTTTTTTGTTTACAGCTTGATGCTTTTAAGTTTGGGTTTTTTTACCAACCGGATGTGCTGCCCCCATATAGCAGTTGTTAGCAACGGCTTTAAGGGTATTTTTAACCGAAATGCAACCAATAATATTTGTGCAAGGAGAAGGGTGGGCGGCTGTGTAACCACTTAATAAATAAGACAAGGCGCCACGTTGTGGAACAAACCGGGTAGTTTGGCAGCAGTATATTATTTTGTGGCAAAACAGCAATGCCAAAACAGCCGGGCTGTTTTGGCATTGGTTATGAAAAACGGATTACCCCGGTACCCTTATAATACTGCTAATTGTTGCCGGAGTTTGGCAGGAGGCTGCGGTTAAGCACCTTTTCCAAATCGGCAACAACACCCGGGTCGCTGGGGCGTTTGGCGTTGCTGTCGGCAATAATGCCATCGGCATCAATAATAAGGTAGCGCGGAACACCTTTAATGTTATAATTTTTACCCGTTTCGGAGGTGAGGCCGTTGGCAAAAAGGTGCAGGGTGCTATCGGGGGTGTAGAGCAGGGTGTTGTGCAGGTAGTATTCCCAATCCATGGGGTTGTCATCTACAGAAATATATACAAAGGCAACGTTTTTACCTGTAAACTTTTCTTTCAGTTGTTCAGAGTAGCCCATTTCTCTCACACAAGGTCCGCACCAGGTAGCCCAAAAATCTACATACAGCACTTTCCCTTTCAATTGTTGCAGGGTAAGGGTATCTCCGGCCAGGTTTATGAGCGAAAAATCGGGTGCTTGTTGTCCGGCGCTGGTTCGGAAAGCGCGGTCGTAAACTTCGGTAACGGCTTGTGTGTAGTTGGTAAAGGGGCAGGCAACAAGGTATTCGTCAAATTTGGCGGCAATATTTTCTACTTTACCGTAAGTACAGGCGTCGGTTATACAAATACCCTGTACATAATACAATGCCTTGCCCGATAACAGGGTTTTGGTAAACTCGAATTTATCGGCATAAAAATTATCGGTATTATAGTCTGCCCTGTCAATGGTTTTCGAAAACCGGTTCGATATAAATTTCAGCAGATAATCGGTATAAATGCTTAGTTGCAGGGCTTCCTGGTTTTGCAGGTCCACTTCGTCCATAAAGGCATAATAGTCGGGCGGAAGGTTATCGGGAGTTAGTTCATCGCTTTTAAGGCTGTGTGCAAAGGGGTAATCTAAAAGGGCATTTGCCCATTCAACGTTGGTTTGTGTTTTTACAAAGTTTTCGCACACCTGCGACAGGGAGCCTTTTACCTTATAATCTGCCAGCAGTTGCAGTTTTTGCTTTCGAATGTCGTCAACATAGGCAATAAAATCGGCAGGTTCCAGGTCGCCCATTTTTTGGGTAAGCAGGCTTCTTTGGGCGGCGGTGTTAAATTTTCGGAAATACCCGGCGGTAAGGCGGCAATGGTCGGCGCCGCGTCCTTCAAATTTTACCGTACTTGCCATATCCTGTGCATTAACAGTAACCTGCACGTTGTCGCCCGGATGAAGAAAAACCGGCACACTGTTATTGGCATGAAAAAGCCAGCCGTAGGTGGGCGTTTTGAGCGGCAACTGTATCATAAATTTGCCCGATGAATCTATTTTGGAGGCATAACCCACTATTTTTCCGCTAATGGGATTTTCTGTTATGTCAATGCTGATGAGTATGTTTTTAGCCTGAGCAACAGTGCCCCATACGGTAACAACCTCCGGTGTTGGTGGCGTTTGCGATAGAGCAGGCAGCGCCGGAAAAATCAGTTGCCAGGTCAGCCATAACAGAAGGGCATGAAATGGGCGGTGCAAAAAAAACTGCATTTGTGATAGAGAAATTACAAGAGTGACCAAAAAAGTGCAGATACCATAACACAAAAACCACGCCACCGGTTGAAAATAACCCGATGCATAGTTTTGAAAATTACCCTGTATAAAAAGGGTAGGAGTAACGGCAGTTTTGTTTTATTGTTAACGCCGGGCAGCATTTTTTAGTGTATGGTTGTTTTGAAAAACTGCCGTTTACCGTTGTGCCTGTGGCACGGGTTTAAAAAATAGCCCCGGCGCTTTGCAACACCGGGGGCTTTTTGAAAAACAGCGCTGTTTAAAACTGCCGGCGCAAAAACCGGTATGTCGTAAAAAGACGGAATTAACTTAGTGGTTCAGATTTGACTATTATAAATCAGGGTTTTACGGGTATGGTGCTGAGCAACGTAATATTTTGCAGGTTGCTGTAATCGTACTGATACAATCCGTTGCTGCCAATCATGAGCAATACCTGATTATAGGGTATTACGTCAAAGGCGTTAATATTATCATAGTGGGCAAGTTGATGCTGGTCAATGGTATAAACATCAGAAGCATCGTAAATTTTCAGTCCGGCATCGCCATCGCAAATAAATAGGGTGCCGTTGTCAATGCCCAAGCCATGCGGGTTGGTCATGGGGTAGGTTTTTATTAATTGCGGGTTGGTAAGGGTGCTAATGTCAAGCACATTCAGTTCATTGGTAAATCCTTGGCAGGGTGTGCCGGAGCGCAGGGTTACATAGGCGTAGTTGCCTTCGGCCACCACCGGGTCGCAACTGGTAACATGGGCAAACTGACTAACATAGGAAGGACTGGCAGGGTTTACCAGGTCATAAATAAACATGCCCGTTTGTGAACCAATTAACAGGTGGTTGCGGAAGGGGAAAATGGTTTCAATGTTCCAGCCTAAATAAGTGGTGGTGGTTAAAACGGGTTGTGTGGGGTTGCTTAACTGGTAGGTTTGAAGGTTATAGGGCGTAACAATATACAGGTAATCACTGCCAAGGGTAAAGCGTGCCATAGAACCTCCCACCCCGTTGGAAGGGGCGTTGTTGGTGCCGCCCGTTGCGCCGCCGCTGCCACCCGTTTCGGGAGCGCCGCCAACAGAATTGTCGGTCATTACGCCGCCGCCCGCAACATCGTTATACAGGTAGGGCATGGGGTACATCTGGTTACAGTCATATACGTCGGTGCGTTCTACCTGATTGTAGCCGGTTATAATGCCCAGGTTGGGGTCAACGGGGTAAATATCGGTAAAAGCATTTTCGGTGCGCGAAAGCAAAGAGGCGTTGGCCGGATTGCTAATATCTATGGCCAGCAAATCGGTATAACTGTCGGCATACAGCACGTTGTTTTTTACCGCCATATCAATATTGCCGGGTATTTCAATAAAGGCCACATTTTGCGGGCTTGCCGGGTTGCTGTTGTCAATTACATGTACGCCCTGGTTGCGCTCATTGATAAGCAGGTAGGGCGCTTTAAAATAAATTTTACCCGGTTGTTTCAGGTCATGTCCGGCGGTAATGGTTAGTGGTTGCCGCAGTTCTGCAAAAGAAAGGTACACCGGCTCATAAGCCATATAGGTGTAAGATTGCTCACATTTGTCGGTGCAGGAGGTAGTAGTTGCCAGTAAGAAAGCAAGCGCAGCTACCGCGGCGCTAAAAAACAGCGATAGTTTTTTCATGGTAAGCAAAGTTTAAAACGGGGTAAAAGTTGCGATTTGTTTTATTGCTATAGTAAGAACGGAATTGGGCGTTTCAATGGTTGCCTTGCTGTGCAGTATTTACCCGAAAAATGTGCTGCGGGCCAAAAATAGCCTTATTTTTGTCCGATGAAAGACAATAGCCGGAACCCCTTACCCCAACAGATACCGCTTGATGAACACCGCCGCGGCATGGCAGCCGTGGTAGTAGCCTCGGTACTATGGAGTACCGGCGGTTTGTTTATTAAATTGCTTCCGTTTTCGGCTTTTACCATTTTGTTTTACCGCTCTTTATGTGCGGCGCTGGTGTTTGGGGTGGTGTACCGGGGCAATGTATTAAAGGTAAACCGGCTCAGTTGGCTGGCATCGGGCTTTTACGCCCTGTTGCTCATCAGTTTTGTGTCGGCAACCAAACTTACCACGGCGGCCAATGCCATATTTCTGCAATATACTGCCCCGGTTTATGTGTTGCTGGCCGAACCCTTGTTGTTCGGGCTTAAATTGCAGCGGGTAAATGTAATAACTATTATTGCCTGTATTGCCGGCATGGCATTGTTTTTTTCAGATAACCTGCAGGGCGGCGGCGGTTGGGGCAATACAATAGCGTTGGCTTCGGGAGTGTTTTTGGCCGGGCTGTTGCTGGCTCAGCGGCTAAACCATCGAAGCCATTATACGGCTGCCATTTTTTGGGGCAATATATTAGTAATGCTGGCCGGGTTGCCGGCTTTTCTGCAGGCGCCGGCGCCTACCCCTGCACAGGCGGGCATGCTGGCATTTTTAGGTTTTGTTCAAATTGGATTGGGCTACCTGCTTTTTACCTACGGACTTAAACACACCCTGGCCATTGAGAGCGCGCTTATTGCCATGATTGAACCGGTGCTAAACCCCATTTGGGTGTGGCTGGGTTATGGCGAACAACCTTCGGTACAGGCAATTTGCGGCGGGTTAATTATTATTGCCGCCCTAAGCATTCGCATAATTATTACCGAAAGAGCCAACCGAAAGGCTTTCCGAAACCTGTAAGCATAAAAAAACAGCGCCCGGTTAAAGCGCTGCTTTCTGTTTCCGGCTAAACAAGTAAGGGTAGTTGCCATTGCCGGAATACCATTTTTCTGTTGGGTGGCTGCCTTGCGGCAATAAAAGAATTTAGTTGTTGGGTAAGTAAGGGTGTATTAAAAAGGGGTAAGGGTTTGTTGTTTGGGTTATAAGGGTATAGCCTGTGGCACTTGTTGAAAAAAAGGGTTTAATACGGGTGGTTAAGGGGGTAGGGTATAAGTTGTTTGGGTTAATAAGGGGGCTTACTGTAAGTTTGAAAAGAATGCAGTTGTTTTAAAGGGTATTTTTTGTATCAATTACCAGAGTTTGGTTTGTGCGGTGCCGGTAACTGTCCAGGTATTTACCGATGAAGTAAGTGTACCGTTAGAGGTGGTAATAACCACCGGATAGCGTGGCAGGGCGGCGATTCCGCCGGTTACTTGTTGCTGGGCTTCTTTGCTTAGCACAAATTGGGCAAATGTTGTTGTGTTGTTCATGATAAAAGAATTTAGTTGTTTGCGGGTTTTTATCGAGCGTTTTGCTACTCCAATTCTTTGGGCAATGACTGCTTTTTGAATTGTTTGACGATGTAAAGGTAGAATTTTTACACAGAACTGACAAATTTATTGACCACTTTCGCAACTGCATATAAAAAAAACAGTTCCGAAATTTGTAATTATCTGCTGCAACCATCCGGCCCAATGTCAATAGATTACCTGTAAATTATTCAATTATTACAAAAACAATTTTATAAAAGATTGATAAAGAAAAACATACGGTTTAAATAAAAATTGACTTCAATTTTGAAAAACAATTTTTTCCCTACGCAATTTGCGTTAAAATGTTTCATAGCTTGATGATGGGGAAAAATGAAATCCATCTGGCTATCAAAAATTGTGCCAAATATCATAAGTGATGCCCGATGCTCATTCCTCGAATAACAAATTTACCCCGCAGTAAATCTGGTTTTATATTATAAGTCATTGTTTGCTATGATTTCGTGCGGCAAATAAATATTGTCATAACAAAAAATGCAGCAGGGTTAAAAACGGCTAACAGGGCAAACTGCCACAGCAACCTTATATGCACCCCGCCGGGGCGCACCCGGGCAATCTTATGCTGGGTAAACAGTAGCAAAATGCCGGTGCAAACTAAAATGCCTGTATTCCTTTTAGCGGCGGTTAGCCGGGGCAACGCTTGCCACCTGTAAATACCATGCAATTACACATGCGGGCGGTTTGCCTGCCGATGTGGTGTTTTGACCATTGCATTTCATTGTGCCACTGCCCGAAAAAACGCACCACCCGTACAAAAATGATAACATTAAATAGCAAGGCGCCCGCAAAAGAGCAGGCAAACCTTAAATAATGCTATGCAAGCATAAGACGTGCCTTTGTTTGCCGTAATTGCTGAATAATAAGGATTTCAAGGGCAGGTAATTGCCTCAACTGCCCGAAAACTACCACTTTATTTTTTTGTTTCCTTGCTTATTTGCATTGTTTGTGTTGTATGGGCACAATAATTGAGCGCATTTATGTGGCACCACAACAATTGCTTGCATATTTTCCTGTCTTTTTGTTTGCACCTCCACTCCATCAGTAATTTACCGTACAAGAACCACTTGCCGGTAAAAAGCAATTGTTTGCTAAATAAACAAGGCTCAAACAGCATGATTTGGCTTTGTGATAGCTTGCAGGATTATTTTTTGGGCAGTTATCGCAGGAGTTATAAGCATGTGCTGTTAAGTACTTGTTTTAAAGGCAAATATAAAATTAATAAAAATGCAATTTAACAACAGGGGTTTATTGCTTGTGTGCAAGCTGCATAATCAAAACATGATTTGTTGTATTAACCGAAACCCCATGTAATTGTTTGCCGTATTACAAAGCAAGCGACAACCAATTAAAAGTGCGATAGTTTTAAGTGAATTACTTGCTACTTATAAACAATTGATTGTGAAGTTTAAATAAATCTGAATAAACAGCAATTAAAATAATGAAACCCAAATTGTACTCTCTTCGGGTTTGAGAAGGTAAAATGGCATTGTTTTTGGTGCATACATTCTTACCAATTGTGTTTGGAACAGGGTCATCTGGATTTTGTCCCGTACCAAGAAGAAAATACAACCGGGCAGAAGTTATATATTGCAATAAGCATTCTTGCATAACTAAACAAATATATTCTGAAAAATAGAACCCTAAACTTTTTAATTATGCTTTCTAAACTACGCTTACCATTTCAGCGGCGGCAGACCTTAAGCGGTTCTGTGGCCGTATTGGTTTTGTGGTTGTGTGCAACGTTTTCAAACACGGCAGCAGCGCAAACTACAGAATCGGTCCCTATTGGTTCCTTTATTGTGAACATGGGGGTAGAGCCGCAAACATTTGCCAACGGCTTAAAACCCTATGGTAGCCATTACCGCACTTTATCGGCACAAAATGCGCCTGTTCCCTGGCTCACAAACCCGATTAGTGGGCAGCAACCGCAGCATTTACCAATTACCCGCAAGGCAAACACAGTGTTTTGCAAACCTGCAAAATTTGCCCCTTTAGCAGGTAATAACACGCCCAAGGGCTTTCCTGAACAGGCCGGCAGTGCATGGCTATTCTTTTTTGCACTCGCCATTTTTGCCCATATCTGCCAAAACCTGCTCAATAGGAGTAAGCAAAGTTTTTCTCCTGTGCTGCTTGCCAGCTATTTTTTACCCGATTACAAAAAACATCTAAATAGACCGAGGATGAAATTTTTAAACATTGCGCCAAGCTCGAAAAGATTTTATGCTTATTTACAGGCTTTTATGTGTTCCCGAAAACTGCATTATGCTTTTCTGGCATTGGCATTATTGGGAACACAATTTGCATTTGCACAAACCAATATCTCTATAGAAGAGGTTTCGGTAAATGACAACACACCCAACGAACTGCAAAACATTACTTTTACAGTTAAAATTAAAAACAACGGCCCTCTGGCTACTTCAGCCTTGCAAATTAAAGATTTGCTGCCGGCAACCCTTACTTTTGTTTCTGCCACTGCGCCGGCGGGTACTACCTATACGTCTGGTACCGGCATTTGGAATATTGGCGCATTAAGTTCGGGGCAAAACCTCACGCTTACCATTATTGCCTTTCCTAACGCAGGAACCAGTGGAGTTAACATAACTAATACAGCCAGTTATTTTTCCTCTACACCTGCCGATAATAACGCTACCGATAACA
>MTCR01000010.1 GCA_002212725.1 Sphingobacteriales bacterium TSM_CSM
GCATCTTTTGTCTTTCTTTGTAATTCAATTCCTAATTTAATAGCGAGAATTGCTGGGTTAATGTGTAGATGAGTATGGTTAAAAAACATTTAACTGGTAACGCAGTATAGATTTTACCAAAATTACCATTTTCTGGTGGTTGGGTACTCTGATGCGCTGTTGCAACACCTTTTGCGGCGGTGCCTGCGTAATTTTATAAAACAGGTTGAGGTAGTATTTATAGGCGGTGTAAACGCCAAACTGTGCACCTTTGGGCAGTTGCATGATACCTGCAAGAGCGGCATCAAAATCGTCCCGAATGTCTTGCTCAATCAGTTGCTTGGAAGTAGCATTAAAATCGGCAAAGTCAATGTCGGGAAAGTAAACGCGGCCGCGTTCTTCAAAATCGCTTTTCATATCGCGCAAAAAATTAACCTTCTGAAAAGCTGCGCCCAATCTTCGCGCGGGTTCTTTCAGCCGGTCATACAAAGCGCTGTCTCCTTCGCAAAATACCCGGAGGCACATTAACCCCACAACCTCGGCAGAACCATAAATATATTGGTTATACAACATGCCGGTATAGGTGGTTTTGTACAAATCCATTTCCATGCTCTTCAAAAAAGCATCAATAAGTTCCCATTCAATATGGTAAGTATGCACCACTTCCTGAAAAGCATGTAAAACAGGGTTCAGGCTAATGCGCCGTTCAATGGCTTTTCTGGTTTCCTGTTTAAACTCGTGCAGCAGCTCTTCTTTATCCTGCCCATGAAAGGTATCTACAATTTCATCGGCAAATCGTACAAACCCGTAAATGGCATAAACAGGCATCTGAAATTTTTTATCAAATACCTTAATACCCATGGTAAACGATGTGCTGTAATTTTGGGTAATAATTTTACTGCATTCTGCACAGGTGTTGCTGAATAAGTTTTGCATAGCATTTGGTTTGTTTTTATTTATAATCGGGTGCAATTGTAAGACTTAACATTAAAGTAGCACTCAAAGAATATACACTTTTCAAGCCCTCATAGCCGGAGAAATTTCCGGTTGGGTTTACCCTGCGGCTATGCGCTTTACTAAAAGAGGTTTGCCATTTGACCAGCATTTACACCCGATGAAGGCGCCTGCGTGGTATTACTGCCCACAATGCGCTCGGTTACCAGTTTTGAGCTAATGAGCACAATAGGCAAGCCGGTACCCGGTACGGTTGACGCGCCTACATAAAACAGGTTGTTGTAGTTTTCATCGGCATTGTTGGGGCGCAGTCCGGCCACTTGGTCTAAGCCATGCGCCAAACCAAGGCCGCTGCCTTTGTAGAGGTTAAATTTGTCGCGCCAGTCAATGGGATTGTATATTGTTCGGCTGATGGTGTTGGCCTGCAAATCGAAACCTATCCGGGCCGACATATCGGCAATAATATTGTCGGCAAGTTGTTCGCTGTCGCTCCAATCGGGTTTAAAACGCAAATCGGGAACGGGGCAAAGTATGAAAATATTTTCGCAACCTTCGGGCGCACATTCGGGTGTGGTTTTCGAGCTTACATTTACGTAATAGTATGGTTTCTGAGGACTTACCGATGTTTTAAAAATGGTATCGGCATACTCTTTAAAATTATTGCCTAAAAAGTAGTTGTGATGGTATAAATCGGGAATAGTGCCTTTTACCCCAAGATAAATGGTAAATGGCGCCAGTGTCCATTTCATGGCATCTAATTTTTGTTCCGAAAACTTGGCCCGTTTCAACACTTTTCCCCTGAAAAATGCAGCATCGGAATTGCTGACATACACATCGGCCTGCCATTTATTGCCGTTTTGGTCAATAAAGCCGGCCAGTTTTCCGTCTTTTTCAACCGCTTCTACAATTTCGGTATTAAAGTGCATGGTTACGCCGCGCGCCTGCAACAGTTCGGTAAGTGCTTCGGTAATGCGGTACATGCCTCCTTTTACGCTCCAGTATCCGTCGTGTTCCAGTTCGGTGTAGTTGAGCAGGCTGTAAACTGCCGGCGTATCAAACGGGGTGGAGCCAAGGAAAAAGGCAACCAGCGAAAAAATTACCTTTACCTCCTGCGAACTGAAATTGCGCTCCAACTCCTGCCACATGGTGCGAAACAGCATGGGACTGTGTTTAAGCGGCACACTCATTAACCCCAACGCATAAGACAACAGCCCGTTGAAGTTCTTTTTTACAATGCGGTATTCGGTGTCATGAAACACCGATTTAGCCCTTGACAGGTAATTGCGCACCTTTTGTTCAAAGTCGGGTTCAAGGTCTTTAAATTCGCCGGCCAGTTTTTTAAGGTCCTTATAAATCAGAAACGGCTTGTTCCGATTGGCAAAATAAACCGAGTACACAGGGTTTAGCTCATGCAATTGCAGCGGGTTTGGAATATTGCAGTAATGAAACAATTCTTCAAACTCGTAACTCATGCTGAAAAAAGAAGGGCCGACATCAAAGGTAAAACCGTCTTTTTTAAGCTGGTTAAGCCTGCCGCCGGGCTGATGGTATTTTTCTACCATTTCTACTTTATAGCCATGTGCAGTAAGACGAAGGGCAGTGGCTAATCCGCCCAAACCGGTTCCTATAATCAGCGCTTTTTTGCTCACGGTGGTTATTTTTTAGTTACAATGTTGTTACAACAGTGTAAAACCAAAAATGTTTAACCTTTTGCAAAAAAAATTAAACAAAAAAATGTCACCGGAAAACCAGCGCCGTATTTGCCAGGAAAAAGAAAACCTGAACTCCGTACACCCACCCTGCCAGGCGGTTTTGCTTGTTAAAGGGCATGGAGAAGAACAACGCCTGCATTATACCCGAAATTACAAACCAGGCTCCATAATTTAGCAGAGGTACCGTGCCGTATTGCCAAAACCAAAAATCAAAACGCATGGCAACCGGTTCAATCAGCACATCGAGCAAGGTCATAAGTAAGGCGGCAGTTATACATTTCAGTACATCGGGAACAGGCAGGCGGCTTACAGCCGAGCCGGTGGCATATACCAACATAAGCCAGTTTGCACCAATAACCCAGGGCACTTTACCGGCTACCAAAGGGCCTAATGTATGCCCATAGGCGTAAACGCCAAAAATTTTGCCGGTAGATACGCCCAACCACTCAACGCATATTCCCGATGCTGCAATAATTGCCGAAAAAAGCCAAAACCAGCCATTGCGCACGGGCCCAAAAACAAGCAGCATGGCTGTTGTTATGATTAGGTTAAGCGGCACTAATTTAAGAAAAAGCGGCCGGGTTTGGGGCAGGTTTAACCCGGCAATGCCTACCATGTACAATATTACCAAAACAAAGCCCGCCCATAAAGAGCGGTTTGCCAAAGCATAAGAAGTGTGGGTGTTGGGTTGCAAAGCAAATAGGGTTGTTGTTATGGGTAAACAAACCGGATATCCTGTTCAATATCGGGGTTAAGGCTCAGGGCTACGGGGCAGGTTCGGGCGGCATTTTCCAGCAATGCCCGATCTTTATCGGTATATACAATTTGCTCCGGCATGTACAGGGTTGCTTCAATTTTTGCAATTTTGCGCGGGTTGGGCTGCATAATTTTGTTAATGGTTACACGGGTACCGTCAATATGGAGGCTGTTTCTTTGGGCAACAATGCCCATAATGGTAAGCATACAGGTGGCAAGGGCAGTAGCTACCAAATCGGTGGGCGAAAAGGCCTGGCCCAACCCGTTGTTGTCGGTTGGAGCATCGGTTATAAGCAAACTGCCCGATTGCAGGTGTACTGCTTCGGTGCGCAGTTGCCCTGTGTAAATTACCTCGCTGGTCATGTTGTGTGTGGTTAAAAGTGTAAACAGAACAGGTTGAAAACAAATTTCGACTTATTTTGGCACAAAAAAACCTGTTTTTTTTAATAATCGGGTTTTAAACATCTTTTTTTACGGTTTTTGCGTTATTTTTATCAACAATTAACCCGGCGCGGCCTTTTATAGCCATTATGCACCCGGTTGCCTGAAAAATTTCAATAAAATGTATCTGCGTTTTACTTTTTATTACAATTCATATTTACATTTCATGCCCTTTACAAAATTGCCACAATATTTTTTGCTTTCCATAGTTTGCCTTATGGCAGGACTACACGTTTTGCAGGCACAGGAACCCCAGGTTGGCACCACTCCCCTGACTTCTGACGATATTGTGTTTAAACGCGAATTCAGCATTGGGTTAAAAGCCCACACGCATGGATATGGCGTTTCGGTAAACCGGGTACGCATAGAAAATATTTTCAAAAAGAAAACCCTCGAAATTGAAGTCAGCAATATAAAACACCCCAAAGAGCGGCGGCAGCAAAGCCCTTTTGCATCGGGCCGAAACTCTGCACGAGGGTATGTATATGGCAAGCAAAACAGTTTTTACCAAATAAGCGCCAATTTCGGTACTACCCGAACCATTTCCAACAAAGGGCAACGCAACGGGGTGCAGGTAGCCTGGTTTTACAGTTACGGCCCTTCTTTGGGCATAACCAAACCTTATTATCTTGAACTGATTTACGACGTTACCGAAACCGGTCAGTTTGTTACCCGAAACGAAAAATACACGTCCGAAAACGCTTCGTGGTTTTTAAATGAGGGGTTAATTTACGGGGCATCGGGCATTACCTACGGCTGGAACGATATTAATTTTTTTCCCGGTTTGCAGGTAAAAGGCGGCTTCAATTTTGACTGGGCAAATTTCTACAAAATGGTAAAGGCGCTTGAAATAGGTTTTATGGTAAACGTTCATGCCGGTTTGGTAAAAAATGACGAGGGCAACCTGCGCATTTCAAGAGTTCCTATTATGATTGAAGATGATAACTCTTTTCTTTTTACCAACCTCTACCTGCGGCTCAACTTAGGTAAACGCTGGTAAACTGTTGCCCGTTACCACTCAAACCAGGTCTTTACCCTTTGGGCAGTGGCATCGGGGTGTGTTTGGTGGCAAAACTCATTGGTGTGGGGGTTGTACACATAATCTTCGGCCCATGTGCGGTGGTTGGCAGCCAATTCTGCAATGGCATCTACCAGCAACCGCACTTCGGCATTGGTCATAACGGGGTGTACAGAAGCCCGCATCCAGCCGGGTTTTCGGGATAAATCGCCGGCATCTATCTCCGAGGTAATATCGTGCGAAGTGTTCTGCGGTATGTTAAGCAAAAAATGTCCGTAAGTGCCTGCGCAGGAGCATCCGCCCCTAACCTGTATGCCAAAACGGTCGTTTAGCAGGGTTACGCCTAAATTATAGTGCAACCCGTCTATGTAAAACGACACCACCCCCAGCCTGTCTTCAATATTTTCGGCAAGAATATGCACGCCGGGTATGCGTTTTAGCCCGAAAAACAGAATTTGCAGCAACTCTTTTTCGCGTTGCAGCATATTATCCACACCCATTTTCTCTTTGAGTTGTATGGCCATGGCGGCTTTTATGGTTTGCATAAAAGCAGGTGTGCCGCCATCTTCGCGGGCTTCAATATCGTCAAGAAACTTGTGCTCGCCCCACGGGTTTGTCCAGGCTACCGTACCGCCACCGGGGCAATCGGGCACTTTGTTGGTATAAAGTTTCGAATCAAAAATGAGTACGCCGGGTGTGCCGGGTCCGCCCAAAAATTTATGGGGCGAAAAGTAAATGGCATCTAATTTAGCATCTTCATCGCCCTGGGGGTGCATATTAATAGGTATATACGGTGCCGAACAGGCAAAGTCAACAAAACACAAACCACCATTGCGGTGCATTATACGGGCAATTTCGTGGTAGGGGGTTTGTACACCGGTAACATTGGAACAAGCTGTAACCGAAGCAATTTTAATTTGCCGGTTTTGGTATTTATCCAACAGCATTTTAAGGTATTGCAGGTTTACCAACCCCTGCTCATCGGGCATAATGCATTCTACCGTTGCCAGGGTTTCGAGCCACGAAGTATGGTTAGAGTGATGTTCCATATGGGTTACAAACACCACCGGCCGTTCTGCTTCGGGAATCTGTACCGATGATGCCCATTTTTCGGGAATGCGCAAACCCAAAATGCGTTGCAAACGGTTAACCGCACCGGTCATGCCCGAACCTGCCAGCAGCAGTACATCATGAGTTCCTGCGTTTACATGTTGCTTGATTTTTTTCTGCGCCAGGTGGTATGCCATGGTCATAGACTTGCCCGTTTCGGTGGTTTCGGTGTGGGTGTTGCCAACAAAAGGGCCTAATTCTTCAGATAATCTGTGCTCAATGGGTGCATACAGCCTGCCGCTTGCAGTCCAATCAGCATATAAAATGCGCTTGCGGCCATAAGGGGTAACAAAAAATTGGTTATAACCCACTACCTGTTGGCGAATTGGTTCAAAATAAGCTTCTAAGGCAGAGGTATTGCGGGAGATGGTTTCTGTTGCAGCAGGCATGGTTCAACTAAATGGGTGAATAATGGCACAAAATTACTTAATTTTTAGTTAACCCGACATGTATTTTTTTGCAGCGCAAAACCGGCATACATAGGTATGCTTGTTGTATGAACCACTATTTACCTGTTTGTGTATGAATGTGGTTTATTTTGCCGCAAGATGGCATAAAATTACCCCGGTGCAGCGTGGAAATATCCCTTCTCTTATCCTGTAAAGGCGTACCGGCGGGCGTCTCTTTTACAAAAAAAAGAGGCCTTTATAGTATAAGTACCATAAAGGCCCGGCAAGCAAAATTTATCAGGTACTTTTACGGCTGGTTATTTGGCTTGGTCCTGTATAAGCAGCGGCGTTTTACCATCGGTAACAATTACTTTGGTATTGGGCGAGGTGCTCAACTCCTTAAAGGCTTCTATGCTGCGCAGTTTAATAATCTGCTCGCTCAATCCTTCAGAAAGTATTTTTTGAGCATCGCGCACACCCTGCGCCTCAATAATTTTGCGCTCGGCTTCTAAGCGCTCGCGCTGCAACTCAAACTCCATGCGTTGCGCTACCTGTTCTGCTGCCAGTTTATCTTCTATGGCAGTGGCAAGAGCAGGTGGCAGTTGTATGCTTTTAAGCAGTACAGCCTCTATGATAAACCCTTTTTCGTTGAGAAGTTTCGACATGTGGGCAGCAATTTCGCGCTCTATGGTGCCTCGCTCGGCAGTGTGCATGTCTTTGGCATAAAACCGCGAACAAACATCGGCTGCCGATGAACGGAATACACTTAATATAACCACCTCCTCATAATTAGGCCCAATGCTTTCTATAATATTGGAAGCTTTGGTTGAATTTACATTGTAAAGTATTGAAATTTCAGATTTAATATTCAACCCTTCTTTTGAAGGTAACGATAGTTTTACCTCCAAATTTACAGTGCGGGTGGGCACTTTAATTATGCGGGAAGTAAACGGGTTAAATACAGCTACGCCGGGGTTAATTTCTTTATCTTTTAACTTGCCCAAAGTTCTTTTAACCCCAACCTCGCCCTGCCTTATAACAGAGCAGCCGCTAAATAGCAATACAGATAACAAGGCTATGACTGTAATCTTCATATAGCTACAATAGTTTAACGTGAATAAATGATAGTATTACTACCAATAAACAAACTATTGCCTTTGTGGTTTGCAATTTTGCAACATTTTACTGAAAAACTTTTCTTTCAACAAACCCGGAAAACATTTATGCTTTGCAATGGTATTGCTCCGGCCTTAAAATCCGGTTTTTACAAAACAGCAAAAAATATTGCCAGATGCTATGTTGTTGCTTGTAAGGAAAAAAGGAAGGGGGAAATACTCATAAGTCGCAATTCGGTTGTCTGAACCCTGATTTGCAGGATTTATTGACGACCAACCTGATTGTATTTGCCTAAAGATAGCAAAAAAAATTATGCCGATGTTGTGCCTTATCCTAAAATTTTCTCTTTCCTCGCCCGTACAGACGCACGGCCGTGCGCCTCTATCATAATTCATAATTCATAATTCATAATTTCTACTCCACCACCATCTTACCGCTTGCCTCGTACTGCTCATACCCGCCC
>MTCR01000009.1 GCA_002212725.1 Sphingobacteriales bacterium TSM_CSM
TTTGCAAGGTACAACTTTTTGTCGGTACGCGTGCTACCGTAGGTTTAGTTCAACAAGGTATTGCCAAAAGCGGGGCAGAACGGCTTCGATTGGGTATTTGTGCAAGGTTCAACTTTCGTTCTTCGATTAAACTTTTGTGCTAAAAATCCCCGCCTTCGGCAATACCCAAACCGTTATATGCCACTTTAGAACGACACAACAATGATGACAAAAACGAAAATAATTATAGCTGGAATTGGCGGAGTGGGTGGCTACTTTGGCGGACTTTTAGCAAATCATTTTTATGATAATGAAAATGTTGATATCAACTTTTTTGCTCGTGGACAACACCTAAAAGAAATTCAAGTCAATGGTTTGAAAGTAACAAAAGGGAAAAGTGAATTTATTGCCAAACCAACATTAGCAACAGACAATCCTGCTGAAATTGGCATTTCAGACTTTATTATCATAACCACGAAAAGCTTCGACCTTGAAGCAGTTATTAAGCAATTAAGACCTTGCATAAATCAAGACACCATAATTTTACCATTGCTTAATGGAGTTGATAGCAAAGAACGAATTAAGGACATTTTTCCGGACAACATTGTTTTAGACGGTTGTGCTTATATAGTTTCCCGTTTGAAACAAGTTGGCGTAATTGAAAATAGCGGTAATATTCAAACACTTTATTTCGGGCTTGACAATCTTGTTAATGAAAGATTACTGTTGCTTGAAAATTTGTTAAAAGAAGCGAACATAGAAGCATTTCTATCAATAAATATTTCAACTATTATTTGGGAGAAATTTATATTTATTTCACCGACAGCAACGGCTACTTCCTATTTTGACAAGTGCATAGGCGAACTTATTGCCGACAATGAAAAACTTAAAATGACTACTACGTTAATAGAAGAAGTAAAACAAATAGCAAAAGCAAAACAGATTTATATTTCAGACGACATCATAGAGAAAACTGTAAACAAATTAAAAGCATTACCTTTTGAAACAACATCATCAATGCATACTGACTTTAAAAACAACAAACCTAACAACGAATTAAAATCGTTGACTGAATATGTTATTAAGGAAGGACGAAAATACAATTTAGCAACACCAACCTATATGGAGATGTATGTGGAACTTAAAAAGAAAAGCGGCATATAACAGCCGTTTTGCAAAAGCGGGGGTTTCGTGCCTCTATGAAAGTGAAGTGCTAAATTCAAGCTTTATGCATTTAATGAACTTTTGTGCTAAAACACCCCGCCATCGCAACCCCCCGAAACGTTATAGCCAATGCTAAAGGAAAGAATCAATAACCTTGAACACAAACAAAAAATGAAAAGGACTATCGTAAACCCAATCATCAAAGACACCGTAACATTTATTCAGACATCTGAAGAATCAGGTGGAAAAGTTACGGAAGGTGAAATAACGCTCATGCCAGGAGGAGGAAACCCCTTGCATTATCATAAAACATACTCAGATACCTTTACAGCAATTGACGGAGACTTGGGTTTAAAATTAGGCAAGAAGGATACAAAGATTTTAAAAGCAGGTGAATCTTATACAGTTGAACCAATGTCGCTGCATAGTTTTTTTAACCCAACAGACCAGGAAATTAAATTCAATGTTAAAATAAGACCTGGGCATTCGGGTTTTGAAAATTCGTTAAGAATAATTTATGGATTAGCGGGTGATGGTCTAACTGATAAAAATACAGTTCCAAAAAGCATTAGGCATTCAGCAATTATCCTTTGCATGAGTGATATGAACCTTCCCGGATTATTCACCTTTATTTTTCCACTTTTAAAAATTATTGCAAACCGAGCTAAAAGGAATGGAGAAGAACAAAAGCTAATAGATAAATATTGTATATAGTATAGACAGCATTAAACGGAAAGGAAGCACTGGCTATAACAAAGTATTTCCAAAAGCGGGGATGATAAACTTCTTTGAAACTTTTGTGCTTACCCGAATTTTAGTTTTTCAAATCAACTTTAGTGCTAAAACACCCCGCCATCGCAAACCCCCGAAACGTTACCGCCTCCCTGCCTAATTGCAGGGTTACAAGTACCCCTTAGCCTGCAATTGAAAAAGTTCGGCATACAGGCCGTTGTTGTTTAAGAGTTCTTCGTGCGAGCCAATTTCTACCATTTGCCCTTTTTTGAGTACCAATATGCGGTTGGCCATGCGCACGGTAGAAAACCGGTGCGAAATAAGTACGGCGCTCTTACCTTCGGTCAAATGGGCAAACCGTTGAAACACCTCATACTCTGCCCTTGCATCGAGGGCGGCGGTAGGCTCGTCTAAAATAAGCAGTTGGGCATTGCGCATATAGGCGCGGCTAAGGGCAACCTTTTGCCATTCGCCACCCGAAAGTTCAACCCCCCCGGCAAAGCGCTTACCCAGCATTTGGCGGTATTGGTTGGGCAGGCGCGCAATTACGTCATCGGCCAAACTTTGTTCGGCTGCT
The DNA here is from genome assembly GCA_002212725.1 of Sphingobacteriales bacterium TSM_CSM. Classification (GTDB taxonomy): domain Bacteria; phylum Bacteroidota; class Bacteroidia; order Chitinophagales; family UBA2359; genus UBA2359. Next base: position 2,453 of record MTCR01000009.1, read on the forward strand.
TCTTTTATAACATCGGGTTGGTTCAGCTGGTCAATTTTTCCTACGGCAATATTTTCGCCTGCCAGCATCTGAAAGCGCACAAAATCCTGAAAAATAACCCCAATAGCACTGCGAAGGTCGTTCAGGCTATACTCCCTAAGGTCGTACCCATCTAATAAAATGCGCCCTTCGGTGGGGTCGTACAGCCGCCCCAGTAATTTTACCAGTGTAGTTTTACCGGCGCCGTTTTCGCCAACCAGGGCTAATTTTTCGCCGGCGTGCAGGGTAAAAGATACGTTTCTGATTGCCCACTTATCGGAGTTTGGGTAGCGAAAGCCTATGTTTTCGAAGGTAAAACCCTGTTGTATGGGGTTGGGAAACTGGCGCGGGTTGGTGGGTGAGGTTATTTGCGGCTTCATTTCAAAAAAATCGAAAAAGTCTTTAAGGTATAAAGACTGTTGGGCAATGTAGGAAAAGCGCGATAAGATGCCCTGCAACAGTTGCCGGAGCCGGTTAAACGAGCCGGCCAAAAAGGTGAGGTCGCCCACCGAAAGCGCACCTGCCACGGTTTGCAGAATAATAACCACATAAGCCACATAATAGCCGGCATCGCCCAATGCGTTAAAAAAATAGCCCCATGCGGCGCGCCGGGCAGCCAGGTTGCGGTTTGCTAAGTAATACTGGTGTGCCAGTTTGCTGAAACGGTCTTTGAGAAAACCCGTAAGTCCGAAAATTTTAATTTCCTTGGCCGTTTCATCGCTGGCGCCAATAAAGCGCAGGTAATCCAGTTCCCGCCGCTCGGCGGTCCAGTTCATAACCAAGGAGTAACTTTGCTGGTTAAAATAGGTTTCGCTCAAAAAAACCGGTATAACGGCCACTACCAGAATGGCAATGAGCCAGGGGTTAAACACTATCAAACCTGCCGCCAGAAAAACAATGGTAATAATATCTTGAAACTGGTTGAGAATATCGGACATAAGCATTACCCGCCCAATGGTCTGCCTTCGGGCGCGCTCTAATTTATCGTAAAATTCGGCATCTTCAAATTGCGGCAGGTCTAACTCGGCGGCATGTGCCATCAGCATTACCGAAGTTTGGTTGGCAAACAAATCTCCCAGCATAGAGTCGATGAGGCTAATGAGGCGGTTTACCAAACCCGATGCCAATACTACGGCCATTTCGGCGGCTACCAGGGTCCAGAGGTGGGTTAAACCCGATGCACCCGCTCCGTTTTTTGCCTGCAAAATAACCTCATCAATAATAAGTTTGCCAATGTAGAGGGTTAGCAACGGCGAAACCGCAGTAAGTACGCGCAACACTATATTGGCAAGCGTGTAATACTTGTTGGTGCGCCAGATGAGGCTGAAAAAACGAGGCAGTATCTTTAATGCGCCGATGCTTTGGGCAAAGGTTGCCTGTGGCCGCCGCGAGTTGCTTTTGTTATTGCTGATGCCAAATAAAGCCGACCAAAATGACATAAAAGAAGTTTAGGTGGTGGAGAGGGTTGCTGCAATTTTTGCCGGTTACAATTTACCGGCATTGCAACAGGAGGAAGGCAGTTTTGTTGCCTGAAAATTAAATGGTTGAAACAATGAGCAAATCCAAATCGGTAAAACGCATACCGAAACGCTCACTCATGTGGCGGTTGGTGAGGTGTCCTTTGTAAATATATACGCCGTTTCGCACACCGCCGCTGTTTTGCAGCAACTTGTCGAAACCGCCAAAATGGTGGGTTTTAAGCAGCAGCGGAGTAAGTACGTGGCTCAGTGCCAGCGAAGCTGTTTTCGATACGCGCGAAGCAATATTTGGTACGCAATAATGAATAACATCATGCTTAATGAACACCGGTTTATCGTGGGTGGTAATTTCCGATGTTTCAAAACATCCCCCCTGGTCAATACTTACATCTACAATTACCGAACCTGCTTTCATTTTGCGCACCATGTTTTCGGTAACCACTACCGGAGTGCGCCCCGATTCGGAGTGAATAGCGCCCACGGCAAGGTCGGCACGGGACAGTTCGTGTTCCAGCGTGTTGGGGTTAATGACCGAGGTGTAAACCCGCACATTTACGTTGTTTTGCAGGCGCATGAGTTTGTAAATGTTATTATCAAACACCCTTACTTCTGCACCCAGCCCCAGGGCAGCTCTTGCGGCAAACTCGCCCACCACGCCGGCGCCTAAAATAACCACTTTTGCCGGCGGCACTCCCGAAATGCCCCCCATTAAAATACCCGGTCCGTTGTTCAGGTTGCTCAGGTATTCGGCGCCAATAAGAATGGCCGAACTGCCGGCAATTTCGCTAAGGGTACGCACTACCGGAAAACTGCCGCCTTCGTCTTTTATATATTCATAAGCAACGGTAGTTACCTTTTTGTGCAGCAACTGGTACAGAATTTCGGGTTTAAGGGTTGGCAGATGAATGGGCGAAAAAACGGTTTGATGCAATTTCAGCAACCCGATTTCATTTTCGGTAATTGGTGCAGCTTTCAGAATAATATCGGCTTCAAACACCTTTTTTACATCATAGGCTATTTCGGCACCGGCTTCGGCATACTGCCGGTCGTAAAAAAAAGATTTTTCACCTGCCCCGGCCTCTACCACTATGCGGTGTTCGCGGTTTACCAGCAATTCTACGGCTTCGGGGGTAAGCGCCACGCGGTTTTCCTGAAATGACCGTTCTCTTGGAATGCCAATAAAAAGTTTGTCTTTTTTGGTATCCACGCTCAGCATAGCCTCTTGGGGCAACATACCAAACTGGGCGCTGAAGGTAGAAAATATGGGCTTGGTATCGCTCATAATGGTGCTTGTATAGTTATTTGCCTGCTGTTACCGGAAATTACTGACAGGTGTATGGCAACTGTTTCATCGGGGTTTAAAAGCGGTTCAATGATTTCGGGCCACTCAATAAAACAATAGTTGTTGCTGTACAGGTAATCGGTAATTCCAATATCAAGGGCTTCTTCAATATTTTTTAGCCGGTAAAGGTCGAGGTGGTAAATGGTTGCATTGTTTGCGCTGTATTCGTTTACTATGGCAAAGGTTGGACTGCTCACGGCATCGGTACAGTGCAACCGGGCACATAGTTCTTTAATAAAGGTCGTTTTTCCGGCGCCCATTTGCCCGTACACGGCAAAGATACGGTAATTACCGTAGTTTTGCAATACCTGTTTGGCAGCCCGGCTTAGCTCCTGTATTGAATTTACTGCCAAATTCATGAAATATGTTTGCTATTTATTGGTGAACCGAACCACGGGCACCACTATTTCTTCGAGTGAAATGCCCCCGTGCTGAAAAGTGTCTTTGTAATAATTGACAAAGTGATTGTAATTGTTTGGGTAAACAAAAAACAAATCTTCCTTGGCAAAAATAAAAGCCGAACTGATGTTGGGCTGTGGCAGCATTGCCTGACGCGGGTTTGTAACCTCAAATACCTCTTTGGGGTCGTAGTTAAGGTTTTTACCATGTTTGTAGCGCAGGTTGGTAGTAGTGTTGCGGTCGCCAATAACTTTGGCCGGGCGGCGCACTTTAATGCTGCCGTGGTCGGTAGTAATAAAAAGGTTTATTTTTTTGCCCTCTAAGCGGCGCAATGCCTGCCACAGGGGCGAATGCAAAAACCATGACCGGGTAATAGAGCGGTATGCCGCTTCGTCGTTGGCAAGTTCTTTCAGCACCTCCATTTCGGTACGGGCATGAGAAAGCATATCAACAAAGTTATATACAATTACATTGAGGCGGTTGTCAAGCAAGTTGTGTATGTTTTCTACCAGCAGTTTACCATCTTGGTTGTTGGTAATTTTGGTATAGCTGAACTTCATTTTCATGCCCAGCCGGTCTAACTGGTCGGCCAGAAATTCTTCTTCATGCAGGTTTTTTCCACCTTCATCGGCATCGTTTTTCCACTGATTCGGAAACCGTCGGGCAATATCAGATGGCATCATGCCGGCAAAAATAGCGTTGCGGCTGTAGTGAGTAGAGGTAGGCAAAATGCTGTAATAAGCGTCTTCCTCAACAAATTTAAACACTTCCGATAATATGGGCTGTATCTCCTTCCACTGGTCGAAACGCAAATTATCTATGAGTATAATAAAATTGGAAGCCTCATTATCTAAATGTGGAAATATTTTGTTGCGAAGGAGTGTATGCGACATAGTAGGCACATCTTCTCCCCGATGCCTGTTCTGTATCCAATCGAAATAATTTCGCATTATAAACTTGCAGAAACCGGTATTGGCCTCGCTTTTTTGCATCTGGAACACTTCCTGCATTTCCTGGGTTTTAGAGCGGTCGAGTTCCAGTTCCCAGTAAACTAAGTTTTTATATACGTCAATCCAGGCATAGTGGTCGTCGCTCATTTGTATATTGCTGAAAATGCCCTGAAATGCCCGTTGATAGCGCGACGTTGTGCCCTCACTTACCAGGCGTTTATTGTCAATGATTTTTTTGAGGGTAAGCAGTATTTGATTGGGGTTTACCGGCTTAATAAGATAGTCGGTAATTTGCGAACCTATGGCTTCTTCCATAATATGTTCGGCTTCGTTTTTGGTAATCATTACCACCGGAAGGGCGCTGTTTGCCTGCTTAATTTGTACTAATGTTTCCAAACCCGATATGCCGGGCATAGCTTCGTCAAGAAAAACTACGTCATAGGTTTCGTCTTTGCATTTTTCAATAGCGTCGTAACCGTTGGTAACAGCGGTAATATCGTACCCTTTTTTTTCGAGAAATAAAATCTGGGGTTTCAGATTGTCAATTTCGTCATCGGCCCAAAGAATTCTGATGTTTTTAGACATGTTGTTTTTTTTCTGTAAATGTTACGGGGGGTGAAAATGCCGGTGGTCATTGTTTTACCCTATGCAGGAGCGTGTTTACATACGGTAAAACCTTTGCTTTTATTGCAAGGTTCGGTAAAAACCAGACAATTATTGTTTGTTGTGGTATATTTCGGCGCAGGAACTGCATTCTTTGGGCTAAAGCCCAATTTATGGCAACATTTTTCAGAATGGGTTAAAACCCATTCCTATTGATTAAAAATGCTTGAATCAGCGCCATTTC
>MTCR01000008.1 GCA_002212725.1 Sphingobacteriales bacterium TSM_CSM
TGTCGCAATCCTCACTATAATGGAAATGGGTGATTTACCCGTGCAACTTTTAATATATTCTCACGCTTATGTAACAGGTTTTTCAAAGACTCTATCGTTTTTTAACCTTGCAACAATGCAATGCCCATGCAAAGTTAGTTCATTACAGCAGATTATGCAAAGGCGGACGCTTTATTTTTTGCCAAACATCGGGCTTGCCTGCCCACCAGGCGTTGTCCAAAACATCATCGGGCGCGGCTATGCACAACACAGAATCGGTATTGGCATCGGTCTTTCCCAACAATGCCGCTAAAGATTGCCGCAACTGTTCCAATTCCTTTAACTCAAAGGCAGGGGCAAGATGAACCGATTTTTGCAGCCGAACACAACCTTTTTGTGTTAACATATCGGCTATTTTTTGCCGCAAACGGTCATTGCTCACATCGTAGCTTATCAGGTAATTATTCATTAGCCTATGCTTATTTCATAATGTTTTGAACAATTTTTAACACAGTAGCGCATACTACAACAACGGCTAACAACTGAATAATGGAGCCGAAAGGAATAAATGGTGTGTTGCCGTTTTTATCTTTATCTGTTTGCCTGAAAGGATTGTGCGCATCTAACTGCATAAGTTCCATATCGGTTAATGCCTGCGGGTGGCTTTGGTGTCGCTGTGTGGGTACAGAGTACAGCGAGTCTATACCCGGTACATGGTACAGCCAAAACCTCACCCCTCCCCTTCCGCCGCAAGCGCCACGACCTACATCATCTTGCCGGGTATTGTCCATACAAAAGCAGCCAACCCTAATGGCATTTTGTGGCGGTTGCTGATGTTGTTTGTTGTATGCCGTATCAACCGGGTCCGATAAATGAAATTCTGCATCCCAATCTATACTATCGGCCGGTTGCGGTTGGGCAGCGCTGTCATCAGGCTCAAAAACAGATTCAAAAAAGGTTTGCAGCCATTCTTTTACCGTGGTTGCGGTATCGGTTTTAATTACTCCGGCATTTTGCCCGGACTTTTCGGCAGGGTTGCTGCTGCCGGTTGCTGTAAGGGTTGTTGTAACAAAGCAAAAACAGATAACATAAAACGCAGCCCGTATCATATTTATTTGGTTTGATGTCTGTTGTTGGTTCACCTCTGTACTGTAATAATGTAAAGTCAACAATATTCTCTGCAAATTACTTATTCACATAAAAATCGGCGCATAAACATTCCATCATCAACACATTAAACAACCTGTTTTATTGTAGTACTTACCTGTTTGTATAACCCAATGTGCCGCCAATTTGTTCCATGCTCCCGAAGCTAATCATATTATATATTTTAATATAAAAAATTAGGTGTCTTATGTTTTCCGCAAAATTGCCAAAATTCTTGCGTGGCTGCCGCAAAATTATTCGGGTTTAAATTGTTTAAACATGGTGGCAAGCCGGTATGCGTCTAATTGCATGTGGGTAATGCGTTTCCGGTTTTGCTTTTTATAAGTAATAATTTCCTCTGTTAACTGTAAAAAAGCGCTAATCACCACGTTTTTCGAACGGTTGTTTAATCGCACCCCTTCCGCCTCCGAACTGTCAAAATCAAGTTCTGCATCCAATTGTAGGTTTTTGCAAAGCAGTATGGCGGTTTCATCGGCCCAATGCCGGTAAATTTCCACAAAATCATATACCATGGTGGGTTTGTTAAACTCATCGGCATGTAATACACCGCAATAGGGGTCAATACCGGCCTGCAATAAAGCTAAGTAAGCCATGGAATAGGTCATGCCATATAAATAATTGAGCAGCGAGTTAAACGGGTCGTAGGCCGGGTGCCGGCTACGGCCGGTGTAGGCAAATTGCGGCGGCAGCAAAGTGGCTAAAGATTTAAAATAGAATTTTGAGGCATTGCCCTCCCAACCTCGGAACGATGCAGTAGCCTGATTCCATATTTCCTGCGGTTTTATGGGCAAGGTCGGGTACTTCCAATTGGCAAAGCGTTCTTCCATGTTTTGCATTACCTGCATGGTTTGGGGCAATTGCTGCCGGTATGCTTCGGGTACATCTTTTTGTTTTTCAAATTTATGCAACAGGGCTTTTTGGTGTTTTATTTTTTGAAGCATGAGGTGTTGCAGCCATTCCAAAGCCTTTGGATGCGCACTAAAAATAGCCTGTTGTTTTCTTATGGTAGCTATAGAGCCAAATTGTCCGCTCCAAACCTGCCCCTCGGCCTGCCCCATGTGGTTTACCAGTAATACCGGTATTTCATTGCGCATAGCCAGCCACAATGCCCCTGTACTTACGCCTACCCCGTTACTAAGGTAAATTGCCCTTACCGTTCTTACGGCAAAAAAATGCTTTTGGTCAGACCCGCGGTTTTTTACCACAAACATGCCATTTTTAACGCCAAGCCATGCACCGTAAGAATCTAAATACAACTGCATATAACCAAACTTTTTGCTTATGGCATAAAAACAGTTTCATGCCTCAATTGGTCGCCGGGCAGGGTAAAAAATCAACATTAAACAACCATCAGCACGGTAATGCAACAATTTTTCGCCTCCTGTTAACTAAAAAAGGGCAAAATGTTTGTCATCAAAAAGTAAAGATGTAAATTGCCGTTTGTATTTCAACTACAGCAGTACAACTGCCATTACCTCACCTCCAAAATGTAAATCAAATGAAAAAGTTTTTCAGGTACACCTTGTATGCTGCGCTTGCACTTGCCGCCCTAATGGCCATTGGTGCCGGTTTTGTATCGGTAAGAGGCATACCCAAATACACGCCTCAAAAATTGGCTGTTACCGTAGAAGTTACCCAACCCCGCATTGACCGCGGCTTGAAACTGGCCGGTATGCTTTGCCGCAACTGCCATTTCAGCCAAACAACCAACAAACTCACCGGCAGAAACCTGGCCGAGGTTGGAACGCAATTTGGGGTGGTAAACTCGCTTAACATTACCAAAGACCCCGAAAAAGGCATTGGAAAATGGACAGACGGCGACCTTATTTACTTTTTGCGTACCGGTGTCAGGCCCGACGGGCAATATGTGCCGCCTTATATGCCAAAACTGCCAAACATATCAGACGAAGATTTATTGTCAATTATTGCTTTTTTGCGCTCAGACCACCCTTGGGTAGATGCCAACCCCACCGAGTTGCCGCCTACACAGCCTTCGTTTTTAACCAAAATGCTGTGCCAGTTTGCATTTAAGCCGTTTAACTACCCAACCAAACCAATAGCCAACCCCGATACTACCAACACTATGGAATGGGGCCGCTATATAACCCTTTACCAGTTAGAGTGCTACGCCTGCCACTCCAAAGATTTTAAAACCAACAATTACCTGGAACCCGAAAAATCGGAAGGCTTTTTTGCCGGCGGAAACATGATGCTGGGTTTAGACGGAAAGGCGTTCCCATCGCGCAATCTTACCCCCGATGAAACAACCGGCATTGGCAACTGGACCGAAGAGCAGTTCATTAAAGCAGTTAAATTTGGCCTGCGCGATGGAAAACCCGCCCTGCGCTACCCCATGTTGCCCTACAGTCAGTTAACCGATTCCGAAGCCAAAGCCATACTAACCTACCTTAAAACAGTACCCAAAATAAACCACGCCGTACCCGAAATATAGCCTGTTTCCGGGCAGCCCTTAATTCAAAACAGCAAAATGCCGTTATAGCAAACAGGCAGCGGCATTTTGCGTATAAAAATGGTAAAAAAAGTGTAAAATTACTACCTTTGTAGCCATAAAGCCAAAACAAAAACTTGTATGTTCCATACCGTAGCTCCGGGCGAAAGTCTGTTTACCATTGCCCTGCAATATCAGGTTCCGCTGCTCGATTTAAAAGAAATAAACCACCTTTACACCATGCAGGTAGAAGTGGGCCAACAACTCTTGATACCCGATACCATAGCCTTGCGCACCAAAACCCGAAGCACAGAGCGCAGCGCCACCTATACCGTAAAAGCCGGCGATACACTTTGGAGCATTGCCACCAATTTTAAAGTGGGCATAGATGAACTGAAAAAGTTAAATAAACTTACCACCAATGCCCTGCAAGTAGGGCAGTCGTTGTTGATACCCTCCGCCTCCGGAGGTTCGGGTACAACAAACAACACAACCGCCAATCTGATTGCACATACCGTAGCAGCAGGCGAAAGTTTGTGGAGCATTGCCAAAAAATACGGCGCCACCATAGATGAGGTAAAGCAACTCAACAATCTTTCTTCCAACAGCCTTAGCGTAGGGCAACAATTAAAAATACCCAACAAAAACAACATTAACACAGGCGGAGGCGGCAATGCAACAGAACAATGGTACACGGTAAAGGCCGGCGATACCCTAAACCTGCTGTCCTTTATTTTTGATGTAACGGTACAGGATTTGCGCCGGTGGAACAACTTAACCTCAGATACACTGCGCATAGGGCAGCAGCTTTTGGTCAAAAAAGGCAATACCGGCACCAATGCCAATACCGGCAATGTCAGCAACAATACCAACACTAACCCTTCGGGCAAACCCGTATATTATACGGTAAAAGCCGGCGACGGGCTGTTTAACATAGCGGCACGTTTTAATACTACCGTTGCCGATTTATACCGGTGGAACAACCTTACCAACAACAACCTCAGCATAGGGCAACAGCTTATTGTGGGATATTCGGCATCGGGAGGCAGTAGCGATGTTACCCCGCCCAACAATAATCCAACACCTCCAACCCCCGATGTACCCGTTGCTGTGCAGGAACCCGAAAACGAGCCGCTCGACTTTAAGTATGCCGTCAACATTACCAATACCGTTGGCAACAATGCCCGCAACCTTGCTGCCGATGTGCGCCGCATACAAGAACAGCTAAACCGCCTCGGCTTTTTAGCTGCCGCCGATTTCAACAGCGAGCGCCCCTTTGCAGAAGACAGTCAGGCGGTAAGCAGCCAGCATTTACCCCAAACTATAGCCGCCATAAAGCTGTATCAAAGAAGGGTTACCGGCGGAACCGAAGACGGGGTAATACGCCCCAACCACCCAACCCTCATGTTTTTAAATACTGCCGTGGCAATACCCGATGCTGCACAACTGGCAGCCATTATGCAAGCCCGTACCGAGTTTGAGCTAACCATACTGGAAGGAAGCGCTATTCTGGGCACACAATTAACATCTGCCGTAGGCGCTACCGCCTTTGGCAACCAACCCGCTGAGGTGCTGAAAGTACAGCAACGCCTGGAAGACCTGGGATACCTTAACCCAAGCCATAAAGAAACCCCACTGGCAAACACACAGGGCGCCATACCACAGGCAAACCTTACAGCCACCATACAGGCCATCAGAAAATTTCAGGAGCAACGGGTTAATTTCTGGCGCGATAAAATGAATCTGGTCAATGCATCAGAATTTACTGCCGGCGTAGTGGGTAAAGATGAAAAAGATTTTACGTTCCGAATTTTGCGCGATTTTACCGAGTATTATATCAACTTTCCGGCATACAACGGGCAGGGTAAAGAACAACTGCTGTTTAATAATTTTGTGCGCAGTGGCTTTACCATTAATGTAAACGGCATTTCGTACCCGGGCGAAGTTTCGCCAAAATCTCTTACACTGCAAACCTACATCAATACAGGGTTAAATGCCATACAGGCCAAAGCCCTCAAATACGTATCGGAACACGAAGGCGATTTTGATGCCCTCAATACCTACGACAAAGCCAATTTTTCTTACGGCTTTATACAGTTTGCCGGCAACGGCGGCGGACTTGCCCCCATGATGGGATTTTTAAAATACAAATACCCCGAAACTTTTCAAAACCGTTTCCAAAAATACGGTATAGATGTAGAGTACAGCATTTACAACGGTAATATTGATGATGCGCACTTAGTGGTGGTAGCAGCAAGCGGGCAGTTGCTGCGCGACATTGCCGCCGAACAGCACCTGCGCGATAACAAACAGCTTTGCGCCGTTTTTGTAAAAGCAGCCTACGCCCCCAACGTGCAGCGCGCCCAGATTGAAAGCGCCAAAAGAAAATTTGTAGTGCCTGCATTAACCATAAAACTCAACCTCAGCCTGCCGGTAGTGCGGGTATTAGCCTCCGATAAAATAACCGTTTCCGAAATTTACGTGGGCGAACAAGCCGAGGCATACAGAAAAAAAAGCACCTATACAACCCTTAAACAACAAGGCAGAATACAGGAAACCAGCCTTTCCCTCAGCAACAATCCGGTACTGGAGTTTATACGGTCTGAAAAAGGCATAACTGCCCTTATTGATATTACTGTTAACCAGTGGATTAATAAAACCAACAGCTTTTTTACGCAGGCAATAGCCAAAATTGCCGCCGCTACCGACCTTGATACCGTTGCCAAATTGCGCAAAATAGATGAATTTAAAGTTATTGACTACATCAGGCAAATTGGCGACGGACGAATACAGGAGCGCATGCAAAACATTTTAGACGCCAATGAACTGAGCAGTTCAAAATAACAAAGCTAATTCCCAGCGCCACATGCACCCCGAAAAAAGAAATGGTTTTGGTTGCCGGTTACTGCCAAATTTCCTGCCTGTTATATGGTTGTTGCTGCTGTTTTTGCCGGCCTGCCGCCACGCAGGGTATTCGGTTACGGTAAAAAATATTGAAGAAAAATCAAACGGGCCAATTTACAGTATCTCTGCCGCTATGCCGCAAATTGCCCAATTGCCCGATTCGGGTATTCAGCAATCCATCAACCAAACCATAGCCTACTACGTACAATCGCAGGTGCAACAGTTTAAAGAAGATATTGCCCAAACGCAACTGTACAACAACGCTCCACGCGAAGCCACCAACAAGCCCGCAGGCGAGTTAACCATTGAAACCACAACCGGACTGCAAAATAAAAACATGGTTTCGGTAAAGGTATCTACCCTGTACCACAATACCGGCGCAGCCTACCCCGAATATCTGGAACGCTGTTTTACCTTCGATACCCGCAATGGTGAAATGCTTACTTTAGACCGCCTTTTTGTTCCGGGTACGCCATACCTCAAAATGTTGGCAGATTATGTACAACCCTTAATTATTGAGCAGCAAAACAGCAGCGGCTACCCGGCAGATACCGCACAAATAAAAAAAGCTACTGAACCCATTCCTGCCAACTACAACACCTGGCTGCTTCACCCCGACCGCATCAGTTTTTTCTTTCCCTACTACAAAATAAGCGCCCAGCACCAACCCGATGTTTGGGCCGAGGTACCTTACCATGTGGTAAAACCATACCTGCTTAAACAATACCGGTGGTAAAGACAACCCGGCAATACCCGGCCTACCCTCCCACCTTCGCCTGCGAGGGGGCATCTAAACACATAACTCCCCCCTTCGCCTGTGAGAGGGCATCCAAACACACAACTCCCACCTTCGCCTGCGAGGGGGGGGGAGCAACACGACTGCAGCAGCAAATTTGGCTAAAGCCCTTTGTAAATTGCACTTATCAGTAAATG
>MTCR01000007.1 GCA_002212725.1 Sphingobacteriales bacterium TSM_CSM
CATACGCGCTTCTGTCTGTTTTCTTTGTCTCTGTGCCATAAATTTGTAATTTTGTACCACGCAAAGGTAGGCACACAAACCCCCATCTAACAATATGGCGTTGGTCGGATGGATACCCTGTAAGGGTACGCCAATTTTTGGCGTCAGGCTGTTTAAAACACAGGCACTACGGGCGCAAAGCTATCGGGGCTGGCTTCTTTCATGTGTATTTTATAGGCATCGGGGCAGGTATCGGCGTGCAGCAGGCTGCCGGCAGGTATATAGGGGTAAATTTCGTCGTATCTTTTAATTTCGCGCATACTTACCCTTCGGTAAAGGTGGGCACGGCTTATTTGATTGGGGTGGGTTAGGCCTGCTGCACCCATTAATTCAACAAAACTTTCAACTGTTTCTTTATGGTAATTGGCTACCCGCCTTTTTTTATCGGTTACCACCAGTCCTTTTACCAGTTCGGGGTCTTGGGTAGCCACGCCGGTGGGGCAGGAGTTGAGGTTGCATTGCAGCGCCTGTATGCAACCCAATGCCAGCATCATGGCGCGGGCGCTGTTACAGGCGTCGGCACCCAGTGCCATTGCCCTGAGGATATGAAAGCCGGTTATAATTTTTCCGGATGCAATTATTTTTATGTGTTGTTTAAGGTCAAAGCCAACCAATGCATCATAAACAAAGGCAAGCCCTTCTTTAAACGGCATGCCCACATAGTTTGAAAACTCCAGCGGTGCTGCGCCGGTGCCGCCTTCGCCTCCGTCAACGGTGATAAAATCGGGGTAAATGCCGGTTTTTTTCATGGCTTTGCAGATAGCCAGGAACTCGCTTTTAATACCCACGCAAAGTTTAAACCCGATGGGTTTACCGCCCGAAAGCCGGCGCAGGCGGGCAATAAATTCCAGCATTTCCAGGGGGGTGGTAAATGCGGTATGGTGTGGGGGCGAAAATACGGTGGTATGTGGCTCTACGTTGCGAATGGCGGCAATTTCGGGGGTGTTTTTTGCGGCAGGTAAAATGCCGCCATGCCCGGGTTTGGCTCCCTGCGATAATTTAATTTCAATCATTTTTACGTTTTCAAGCGCAGCTTTTTCGGCAAAAAGGTCGTCAGAAAATTTACCGTCTTTGGTGCGGCAGCCAAAATAGCCGGTGCCAATTTGGTAAATAAGGTCGCCGCCCTGCTCTAAATGGTGTGGGCTAATACCGCCCTCGCCGGTGTTGTGAGCAAAGCCGCCCAGTTTTGCGCCGCCGTTTAGCGCCAGTACGGCATTGGTACTTAGCGACCCAAAACTCATGGCCGATACATTGAGAATACTGGCATTGTAGGGTTGTTGGCAATCGGGCGAGCCTATCAGCACTTTGGGGTGTTGGTTTAAATGGTGGGCGTCCAAAGCCACTATAGAGTGGTTCATCCATTCGTATCCTTCTTCATACACATTTAATTGGGTGCCAAACGGGGCAGTATCGGTAGTGCCTTTGGCGCGGGTATAGGCAAGGGTGCGCAGGGTTCGGTCAAAAGGGCGGCCGTCAATATCCGATTCAACAAAATACTGGTAAATTTTTGGGCGAAGTTCTTCCATTATATAGCGGCCACGGCCAAAAACGGGGTAGTTGCGCATAATGGCATGGCGTGTTTGATACATATCATACATGCCCAGCAACACTACAGGTAATACTGCAATGTAAAGCCACCAAATCCAATGCCAGAAATAACCGGCAATACCAATACCAACTACCGAAACAAGCGTAAAAATCCAGAATTCATTTCGCATATTGTAATATTTAGCTGTACCAAACCACAGGGCAAATTTACCGGTTTACCATGAATGTGTACGGCTTTCAACGCTTTATTTATATGAAAATACAGACGCCTTGCAAATTGCCGCACCTAAATATGCGTTTGTTAATTGCCTGCAAGCGCAAACTTTGTACCTTTGCAGCCATATAACAGCTATGAAACAACAAATAAACATTGCCATAGACGGACACGCCTCTTGCGGTAAAAGTACGCTTGCCAAAGCCATTGCACGGCAGTTGGGCTATACCTACATTGATTCGGGGGCTATGTACCGCGCCGTAACTTTGTATTTTTTACGCCACCCCGAACTGGATTTTTCCTGCCTGCCCGATGTGGAAACTGCCCTGCAAAATGTTACCATCAGTTTTACCTATAACCCCGAAACCGGCATGTCTGAAACCCTGCTGAACGGCGAAAATGTGGAAAACGACATCAGGGGCAGGGAAGTTAGTTCTTTGGTTAGTCAAATAAGCACAATTGCCGAAGTAAGGCGGTTTTTGGTGAAACAACAACAGGAACTGGGTAAAAACAAAGGTGTGGTTATGGACGGTCGCGATATAGGAACAGTGGTTTTTCCTGATGCCGAACTGAAAATATTTTTAACCGCCAATTTGGAGGTACGGGCACAACGGCGTTACAGCGAACTGGTAGCCAAAGGCCAGCAAGTAACGTTGGAGGAAGTGAAGCAAAACCTGCAGGAACGGGATATTACCGATTCTACCCGGGAAATTACCCCGTTGCTGCAAGCGCCCGATGCCATTCTTATTGATAACTCCTATATTACCCGGGAAGAGCAATTGCAGTTGGTTTTGGAATTGGTTAATAAAAAAATAAAACTAACCGAAAATTAATGCAAACACGCCCATTAAATAGTCGTTTCTGATTACCCCATGAATGCCGCACTTAAACCGGTTTTTTCAGGCTTACAGGTAGCAGCACGGGAATGCACCTAAAAGTGGCGGCGGTTACATGTAACAAGCCGTTTAATTGCAGGTTGTGTTACTTTTTCACTTCCAGTTGGACGGTTTCTTCTTTACCGTCAGATGTTTTTATTCTCAAGGTATAGCTTCCCGGTTGAAGATAGAAAGCGCCGTTAGCTGCTTTTTTTACAAACACCGGTTTTTCGTCGGGTTTTTTACCCTCGTTCAGGCAGGCTTTATAGGCATCTGCCTGTGTTTCGGTAAAAGTAAGGTCGTATTTCAGATAATTCAGTCCTTTTTGAACCGGCAGGCGAAAGGTTTTGAGTATTAAACTGTCTTTACCCTCTTCTTTGGGTTGGGTATGCACGGTAAGGGTGAGTGAATCGGCACTTTGCGCATATATGGGAATGCTTACTTCGGGCAGGCGGGGTTCTGCCCATTGGCTCCAGCTTTTGCCCCAGTTTCTGTTATATTTAATGCTGTTAATTTCAAAAATATGCAGGTTTTTTGCCAAAATTTCGGGTGTAAGTTGTTGCAGGTGTTCTACGTTGCAAATGTAGATGGAGCGGCCATGCGTACCGGCAACCAGTTCTTTGTCGCGCGGGTGAATTACCAGGTCGTGAACAGCAACAGCAGGCAGTTGGTTGTTCATGAGCATAAAAGTTTGTCCGCCGTTTAAAGAAACATACAGGCCATTGTCGGTGCCAACATACAAAATATCGGGGTTTTCGGGGTCTTCGCGCACTACATTAATGGGTTCATTGGGCAGGTTAGTTCCAATTTGTTTCCATGTAGTGCCATAATTATCAGATACATACAAATAAGGCAGGAAATTATCCCAACGGTAGCCGTTTAAGGATACATAAACCCTTGCCTCATTATGAACCGATGCTGCTACCCGGCTCACCCACAAATCTTGCGGCAATTTATCAGACAGGCGCGTCCAGGTGTTTCCGCCGTCTTTGGTAAGGTGCACCAGCCCGTCATCAGTTCCAACATATAAAAGTCCGAATTTAAATTTTGATTCGGTTATGGTGGTTATAGTTCCGTAGGGCACATTTCCGGGTTTTCCGCCTTTGGTTAGGTCGGCCGAAACGGGTGTCCATGAATTACCCCGGTCTAAAGAGCGCAGCAGTTTGTTGGCGCCAAAGTATAATATATCTTGGTTATGTACAGATAAAAGAACGGGCGTTTGCCAGTTAAAGCGGTATGGGCGCTCGCCAAGTTCGGGTTGAGGGGTAATGGGAGTGTAATCGTCTGTGCTGCGGTCAATGCGGTAGTAAATGCCGAACTGCATACCGGTATAAACAATATTTTTATTTCTGCTGTCAATAGCCACCTGCATACCATCGCCCGAAAACAGTTCTTTGTATGGGTAACTGCCGCTTTGATGCCACTCCACACTTGCTTTATAACTGCTGCTGCCTGTCCATACGCCGTTGTCCTGCAATCCGCCGTACACGTTATATGGATTTTCCATATCTACATTAATGGCATAAAACTGCCCTACGGGCGGGGTATTGCATTTAAACCAGTTTTTACCGTCATCGTAGGTAATGTTTATGCCACCGTCGTTGCCGTTTATAAGGTGTCCGGGGCGGTTGGGGTTTGCCCACAGGGCATGGTGGTCGGCATGAACGTTATCCTGGCTGATGGAGGTAAAGGTTTTTCCCCCGTCATCGGAGCGAAGAATGGGAACGCCCATGATATAGATTTTATTTACATCTTGGGGCGATACCCGTATTTGCCCGAAGTAATAGCCGTATGAATAGTATAAATCGTCAATAAAATCTTTGTTGGTTTTTTCCCAGGTTTGCCCGCCATTATCGGAGCGGTAAACTTCGGCGCCTATGACAGGCGTATCAAACAAATTTTGGTTGGCATCTTCCAGATAATCTACCAGCGAAACGGGCTGTATCTTGCCGGATTTAACCATTTCCAGCACCTTATCGGCATCGTATTTATCGGGAAAACCGTTTTCTTGCAGGTAGTCTGTTATTTTCCATTTTTCTAATTTCAGAAAATCTTCTTTACCAATGGTTCGCAACCGGTCTTTGCTTAGTTTGAGTTTTTCCTCTTCATCGGGTTCTTCTTTGGGGCGAAGGTTTTGGTTATCGAGGCATGCGTAAATAGTGCCCGACGGGTGGACAGCTAACCCAATTCGCCCAAGTTTTCCCGATGGAAAATTGCTCTTCGGGCCGGTCATCAGTACCCAGGTTTCGCCGCCGTCTGTGCTTTTGTAAATGCCCGATGTGGCTCCTCCCTCGGTAAAATTCCACGCACTGCGTTGCCGGTGCCAGGCTGCGGCATACAAAACATCGGGGTTTTGCGGGTCGTTTAACAGGTCAATAGCACCGGTATTATCGTCAATGTACAACACTTGTTTCCAGGTATTTCCGCCATCGGTAGTTTTGTAAACGCCGCGCTCCTTGTTGGCGCTGTACAAATGACCCAATACAGCTACCCAAAGCACCTTGGGGTTGGTGGGGTGCAGCACTATGCGCCCGATATGGTGCGATTCGGGTAAACCTTTGTTTTGCCAGGTTTTTCCGCCATCGGTACTTACAAACATGCCCAAACCCGAGTAGGAAGAGCGACTTGAGTTGTTTTCGCCTGTGCCAAGCCAAAGGGTGGGCGGTTCGGTATTCCAGTTTACCGCTACATCGCCAAGCGTCATTACCGCTTCGTGGTCAAAAAGAGGCGAAAAGGTGGCGCCGTTGTTGCCGGTGTACCACAACCCGCCCGAAGCATAAGCTACATAAAAGTGCGAAGGGTCTTTGGGCGATACCGCTATAGACGTTACCCTGCCGCTCATAACCGTTGGCCCCACCGACCTGAACGCAATGCCCGATGCAACCGAGTTTTGCGCACTTTTCTGGCGCTGTTGGTAACCTTGTTGCCTTTGCACGGCGTTGGTAAAGACAGGGGCTTTGACCGTTTGGGCATATAACCCTGAAAATGACGCTAATATAAAAAAGAAAATCCAAAATGTGTTTGTTTTCATATAGCGAAAAGCATTAGCAGATAAAATTGGAAGCACAAAATAAGACATTTTACCATTAGCTCTTATGATTTTTTCGGGCAACAGGGTTGTTGATAAGATTTTTTTACCGCCCTTTCCAAACAACTTGCAGCAATCTGGCACTTGAATGAACCAATTACCTGCGAACATGCCCGGTTACGTGGGTTTTGCAAAGTACCGGGCGGCCTGTTGCTAACCTGGCAGCCACCTGAAAAAAATATGCAAATATTTGCTCCTGTTATTCCGGTTTAAATTCTGCCCAATGATAACCTTCATCGGTTTGTTCTTCTTCCAAATAGCCCCTGTACACTACGGCATTGCCGTTGCGGTTTACCACATAAAAATAGTCGCCGCCGCCTGCAAACCAGCCACCACAGGCATCAATAGCATCAGCCGGAATGCCCATTTCGGCATACCGTTCTTTTTCTATCTTCTCAAGAGTTACCGAAAGCGTGTCCAAAGCTGTTGCTCCGCCATTTTCGCCAAGCAGCAGTACCGAGCGGGGAATGCTGAGTGTATCTTCGCCAAGATTTTCATAGAGTAGGCTAATGCCCGCCACACTTTCGGGGGCTTGCGTGTCGGCAGTTTTTGGGGCGTTTTGGCAGCCTGCATTCCAAAGCAGTATTGCGGCCAGAAAAAAGTAGTTAAATTTCATAATTTAAAGAGATTATTTAGTGACAATTTTCACCGGTTGAAGGTTTTCTAAACAGCGCCAACCATGTGCAGGCACTTGAAAGTAACCTTTAGTGGCAAAGGTACTGACAAAAACGCGTATTTGGTTGTTCAGGCATAAAATTGTACCACGTACAACACAAAACAGCTACAGGCAGCAGGGTAGGGTACAGGCAGGAAAATGCCTTTAGCAGTTTGTTAAAGCCGCCTGTTTAACGGTAGCCTGCTTTTGCGCAGCAAACTATTATTGAACGGCCTTGTTGCCCGAAGAAAGGCAGCGCCGGTTAGTTGTTTTATCGTTTCAGTCAAATAACCGACATTGAATGGAAAATTTAACAAATAATGCAACGCTTTTTGCATAAACTGTAGTTATATTTAGGCTGCTTTTTAAACCGCTAAAACTGCTGTTATGAAATACTGTGCCATACTGTTACTGTTTATTGGGTTAACCTGCTTTGCACCCGTACCCGTTCATGCTTCGGGGTGTTATGAAATTTGTGCTGTCCATCAAACTGTGGTTTGGTGCAGTTCAGAAACACCAAACGATAAATTGCCCCTTTCCGGCATAACCGAAGAAGAAAAAACATGGGTTCAGTACATAGAAGGGCAGTTGTATGTTAAACTGATTACCGGTGCCAACCTGCACATCGGGTATAAACAGGGGCAGTTACCCGGCGTTTCCCGATGGGCAAAAATTATTCCCCAATTTGGCATTACCGACATAGAAAAAGCTTTTCCGCGTTTGCCGCAAATGAACCAATATTACCGCATACGGTTTACCAATACCGCTCTTACCCAACAACTTATTGACCAGTTACAGCGCTACCCGTATGTTCAGTTTGCCGAAAAAGTGCCGCTGCACCGCACTTTCCTTACGCCCAACGATATTCACCCCAACCAATACAACGTACTCATAACCCAGGCCGAGCAAGCCTGGGACATTACCACCGGAAACGCCAACATTGTTATTGGCATGGTGGACG
>MTCR01000006.1 GCA_002212725.1 Sphingobacteriales bacterium TSM_CSM
TTTTTTCTGGTTAAGCACCCGAAGCATCATTTTAATGTCTTCCAGTTGCTCTTTCAGTTCTTGTTGTTCTTTATACAGCCAGCCCACGGCGGCTATAAGCAATACCAGTACAATGGTAGAAATGATGGAGGCCAAACTGGCACCTGTGCCCGGCGTACTGTTATCTGAAACCTCGGCTATATTGCCATCATTGGCTTGGTTTTGTTCACCTGTTTCGGCAGGTTCGGTTTTACCCGGTTTGGGTTTGTCGGGCACAGTTCGGGTTTTTGCCTTTTCGCCGCCATAGGTATTTTTACCAATTTCATTCAGCGCACTGTTTACAATACCGGCTACTTCCTGCTCCAGATTTGCCGAGGCCTGGTTAAAATCTTTACATATACTGTTGCCCGGTTTTGCATATTCATTGCATAAATCGGCATAAGACTGTACGGCATATTTTGCAAGATTATCAAGGGTGGTTTCAAACAACACATACTCACTGGGGTTATCTACTTTTGTTTTGTAATTATTAACCTTGCTTAGTATGTCTAATATATCTTGTTTGTACCCTTTGGTTTTGTTTTCCTGCACTTTACGCACTTCTTTTACCACCGCCTCGTAGGTGCAGTCTTTAATGCCCTTTGCAAGAGAAGCCCGTTCAAAACTTACCAGCATTTTTTTAGCCAGTGCACAGTTCACCTCATCAACGGCTTGTTTATAATCTGCTAACTGTTGCTGTGCCAAAACAGGTAAACCGATGAGGGGAAAAAGCAGGACAAAACAAACAAAACAAAACTTATGCATAGTCATTCAAAAAAAGTTGTGGGGTGGTGGTCCTAATGTTGGATTAAGCGTAAAAAAGTGGCGCTTTGTTTGGCAAAAATGCGCATTTTTTACATAAAAACAACACAGGGCAGGTAAAAAGTGTTTGGGAAACAGCATAAAACAGCGGCTACCATAACCTGCTGACGTTGACAGCGCTGTATGACTATACAATTATGCCTGCCGACCAACAGTTTCGTACCGGTTAATAGCTCCCAAATCCATAATAGTATCGCCTGCTGCCGATGGGTAAAAGGGCGTTACAAATCTGGCATTCCACACAATTTCGTTCCATTTGTAGGAGGTTGGGTTATACACTTCCTGGGCAAATGAGTCGTCGTATCCTTTAATGAGTACCAGAAATTCGGCATCCAGTTTTTCTAAATCGGCTGCAGTTTTACCATGCAAGGGACTTTCCGGTGTTATGGGATGCACAATTGTCCAGTTGAGCGGAAAGAAGAAAATCCGGCTGGCGGTAAGTTCAATTTGGTAATAGCGGCGCTTGGATATATTGTCAACCGTTTCGAGCGTACTCATAATAACATTTGCCTCAAGGTTTACCAACTGGTTGCTGCGCTCATTGGCCAGTCGGAACTGAAAACTCCACCCATCTTCAAAAGGGGCAATGATGGCATTTTGGCTGAACAGGATTTTTGCCGATGGTCTGGAGAACCGACCGTAAAGCAACCCTGTTGCAAGGGCAAACCCCAATACGCCGGTTAATGCCTCGAAAGAAGAAACTACCCCGGCTGCTACCGATTGGGGCGCCATTCCGCCATAGCCCACGGTGGTAATGGTTTGTACGCTGAAAAAAAAGGACTGGTAAAAATGGGTTGTCCAAACACCGGTATTGGTTCCGTTAATGCTTTCTATACCAATTGCAAGGTAAAGCAGTGCAAAAAAACAATTTACCCCTACAAAAACCACTACAACCAGCAGGTAAAACAGCCACCACGGCGCAGCCAGCAAATGCTGATACAAACTCAGGGCATTCCACTCCGAACTGCCAATGCGTTTAATATTGAAACTGCCGTTTTTGTTGAGCAGGCGCTTGCCCTGCGATTTGGAGCTAAAGCCCCAATCTTCAGACAACCGCCTTTGTTGCGCCGTTTGCTGCGAAAACGGCTCTATCATAGATAAACCTTTCAGCCTTTTTGCCATATTTTATCGGGGGTAACTACATAGCAGCCATTTCGCTTAGCGGCAACAATTTTGCAACCGATTTCACCAACTCGGTATCTTTCTGGTTTTTGGCCTCAATTTTTACTAAAAACCTGTCGCCAATACCCAGCAATAAAGATGCTTCCTTCTGTGATTTGTTATAGGTTTCCATGGCACCCACATCGGGAATGCCCAAGTTGAGCGATTTTATGAATTGATCATTGTTTTCAAAAGTTACATTGGCTTTTATCATGGCAGTTGCCATGGTAAACAAAGAAGGTACGCCGTTGTAGTCATTAATAATAATGGTCAGTTCGTCTTCACCCGATGTATAGCGCTGTTGGGTCATGGAAAAACTCATGCCTTGGGCACCCACCGTTTGGCCTTCGGGTTGGCCATCGGGTGTAAAGTTTTTTACCTCTTTGGGTAAAAAGTCTTTCAGTTTGTCAAAATGAATGGGCAAGGTATCGCCCTTTGCACGGCGCTCTTCCATTCTTTTATTGCCCTCTTCCACGGCTTTTTGAATATTTTCGCCGGCTTTTTTCAGTTCTTGGCCCAATTCCATATTTTCTTTCGTTTCTTTGGCCTGTTTACAACCAAACACCAAAAAAACCGATACAACAAGCAGGAAAATTAAATTTTTCATGGTTTGAATATTCAGTTATGTGACAAAACAAACAGTAGTTGTAAAACCCTGCAACAACTATGTACAAATGTACAGCTTTTTTGCCAATTTTTTACCGCTGTATGGTATTTACCCTTTCATTTGCAGTTGGCAGGCCGTTTTTTCAACCACAACAATATTCCAACTGTTTAGTAAATATCTCATGATAAAACCTACATGTATTCATCAATGGAACAACAACAAGCAGAAAAAGTAAAATGCCTCATTATTGGCTCGGGTCCGGCGGGTTTTACTGCGGCCATTTATGCCGCGCGCGCCAACCTGAAACCGGTTTTATATACCGGTGTGGAAATTGGCGGACAACTGATGCAAACTACTGAAGTGGAAAATTTTCCGGGCTACCCCGATGGAATTTTGGGGCCCGAAATGATGGCAGACCTTCAAAAACAAGCCGAAAGAATGGGCGCCGACATTAGGTTCGGTTATGTAACATCGGTAGATTTTTCGGGTAAATTGCACAAAGTGGTGGTTGATGAAACTACCGAAATATATGCCGAAGCTGTAATTATTGCCACCGGTGCATCGGCAAAATGGCTGGGTTTACCCTCCGAACAGCGCCTGAACGGCAGCGGTGTTTCTGCCTGCGCCGTTTGCGACGGTTTCTTTTACCGCGGCATGGATGTGGCTGTTGTAGGTGCCGGTGATACCGCCTGCGAAGAAGCCCTGTACCTTAGCAACCTTTGCCCAAAGGTACACATGCTGGTAAGACGCGACGAAATGCGCGCTTCCAAAGTAATGCAGGAAAGGGTAAAGGCTAAATCAAATATTGTCATTCACTGGAATACCGAAACAGACGAAATTTTGGGCGACAATGTGGTTACCGGTGTGCGCGTACACAACAACCGCACCAACCAATATACCGAAATTCCTGTTCAGGGTTTTTTTGTAGCCATTGGTCATAAACCCAACACCGATATTTTTAAGGGCTGGTTAGACATGGATTCCGAAGGTTACCTGCTAACCAAATGCGGCAGTTCGCATACCAATATTGAGGGTGTTTTTGCATCGGGCGATGCGCAGGATAAAATTTACCGGCAGGCCGTTACTGCTGCAGGCAGCGGTTGTATGGCCGCTTTAGATGCCGAACGTTACCTGTCGCACAAAGAATTTATGGAAACGCATAACTGGGCGTCTGCCTCGCATTAACCGGGTTTTTATTTATTGCACACCGGTAAAAGTCCGTTAAATCTACAAATATGCAAAACCAACATTACATTGGCATTATTGGCGCAGGGTTTGGCGGACTTACCGCTGCCTTGCGGTTGCAGAAAGAAGGCCTTTCGGATTTTATTATTTTTGAACGCGCCGATGATTTGGGCGGAACCTGGCGCGACAATATTTACCCGGGCTGTGCCTGCGATGTGCCTTCGCACCTGTATTCTTTTAAAGACGAACCTAACCCCAACTGGACTAACGTTTTTGCAGGACAGGCAGAAATATGGCAGTATATGAAACAGGTAATCCAAAATCACCGCCTGCAGCCTCATATACAGTATAACACCAACATAACAAAAGCCGTTTACCGGCAGGAAACCGGCACTTGGCTCTTAACCGACCAAAATGGCAAGGAGTATGTGGTAAAAATGGTTATTTCGGCAACCGGCCCGCTGAACCGCCCCAACATTCCGCCAATAAAGGGGCTTGCCAACTTTAAAGGCAATTGGTTTCACTCCTCGCAGTGGAATAACCAATGCAATTGGAATGGTAAAAAGGTGGCCGTTATTGGTACAGGTGCAAGTGCCATTCAAATTGTGCCGCAATTAGCGCCTTCTGCATTGCAACTTACCGTTTTTCAAAGGTCGGCCGCATGGATTATGCCAAGAAGAAACAGGCGTTATACGCAGATTGAAAAAACTTTATTCCACTACCTGCCCTTCCTTCAAACCCTTAACCGGGAGCGCATTTATTGGGTGGCTGAATTGCTGGGCAACAATTTTACAGGCAACAAACTGCTCAACCGGCTTGCCACCATGCAAGCTTTGTACAAACTGAAAAAAGAGGTAAAAGACCCCGAAACACGGAAAAAACTTACTCCAAACTATACCATAGGATGCAAGCGCATTTTGCTGTCTGATGATTATCTGCCCGCCTTTAACCACCCAAACGTGCAGTTGGTTACAGATTCCATTGACCATATTGCAGAAAATGGCGTTGTTACAAAAAACGGACAACTGTATGAGGCAGATTTCATAATTTTTGGCACCGGGTTTCATGCCGCCGATACCGCAGATTTTGAGGTTTCCATTACCGGGCTGAACGGCCGCAATTTAATTGAGGAGTGGCGAAACCGGGGAGTAGAAGCCTACAAGGGCACTACTATTTCAGGGTTTCCCAATTTTGCGCTCATTTTGGGCCCCAATACCGGCTTGGGGCATAACTCCGTGCTGCACATGATGGATTCGCAAATGAACTACATTATGGATTACCTTCATCTGCTGCAAAAACAAACCGCCAATGCCGGTTTAAACGTAAAACCCGATGCACAAGAATTATATAACCAAAAGCTGCAAAACATGTTTGCCGGCACGGTATGGGCTTCGGGCTGCAAAAGCTGGTACCTGGATGACAGCGGGAAAAATACCACCCTGTACCCCCGCCTTACCGTAAATTACCGCAAAGCAACCCTGCACATTAATGCGGCAGATTACCAGGTAGTTTAAACAACCGCATGTGGAAAGCAACCAATTATTTAAAGAGCAAATAAAAATAGATTACCGGCCGGGGCAAAATGTAAGCGCCGTTTTAAATGAATTTTACCATACTCCTCCTGTTTCGGCGCCGGTATTGGTATGCCTTCCGGCAATGGGCGTGGCAGCCAAACACTACTCCGGGCTGGCAGAAGAACTGGTCATACAACTTAACTGCATAGCCTTTACCATAGACTGGCGGGGGTTGGGAACTTCGTCGGTACGGGTTCGCAAAGGGGTTAATTTCGGGTTTAAAGAACTGCTGGAAGATTTGGACCAAACCCTTAGCATCATCAAAAGCAAATATCCCGAAAGCGAAATCTATCTTACCGGGCACAGCTTAGGCGGGCAATTGGCCTGCCTCTACAGCGCATGGGGTAAAACGCCGGTAAAAGGGTTAATATTGGTAGCTTGTTGCTCTGTGTATTACAAAGGTTGGCCGGGTATGGAGGGGTTGCGCATTTTGGCCTTTACCCAAACAGCACGCTACCTGAGCCGGGTGCTGGGTTATTTTCCGGGTAAAAAAATGGGGTTTGGCGGCACAGAAAGCAAAACCCTTATTCAGGATTGGAGCCACCTGGCACGCAGCGGCCGCTTTGAACCCCAAAACATGCAGTTTAATTTTGAAAAGGAAATGGCAAAGGTTACTTTACCTATTTTAAGCGTAGCCATAGCACATGACAATTATGCGCCGCCCAAAGCCATTGACAACCTGTGCGCCAAGTTTCCCGCCTCGGTTGCCATAAGCAGGAAAACAATTGACGGACAAGCGCAAAATACGCCCAAACTCAGCCATATTAACTGGCTGCAATATCCGCAGGCGGTAGTGCCGGTAATGAGGCAGTGGTTGCAACTGCAAGGCAGGTAAGCCAAACAGACCAAAACAGGTGAAAATGTTTGCAAATATAGTTTAAACCAACCGGCGGTGGCAGTGTCATAACCCCATAAAACACCCCAAGCCATGAGAACAATATTGTTACTTGCCTTATTTACAGGTTTTACCTCCCTGCACGCTCAAAATGAACAAATAACGCCTCTGCCACAGGCAGCAGACAACTATATATCGGCAAGGCAACAGCAAATTGCTTTTTACAAACAGTTTGCCTTTACCTCCGAAGCACAGTTTGACAGCCTGAACCGCGTTATGTATGGTAATGTGGTAAAAGGGGAAACATCGGGTAAAGGACTTCAAAAATCGGGGTCTTGCACTCTCAACAGGCAAGTGTATGGCTGGCATCCGTACTGGAACGGTGCATCGGTTTATGAAAATTACGATTTTTCGCTGCTCTCCACCTTTTGCTATTTTGCTTATGAACTGAACCCCTCCACCGGCAGTTATTACGATATTCACTACTGGAAAACCACTAACTCCATTACTCTTGCGCAGGAAGCCGGCGCAAGAGTGGATTTGTGCGTAACCAATTTTGGAACCACGCCCAATATTACCTTCCTTGGCAACCAAACGGCATGGCACCGGTTTGCCGACAGCCTTATTGTGCTGCTCAACTACCGCAATGCCGATGGGGTAAATATAGATTTTGAAGGTATGCCCGGCAGCCAGCGAAACAATTTTACCAACTTCATTACCTACCTCCGAAACCGCTTAGATGCAGACCGCCCCGGTACCAGCATCAGCATTGCCTTGTATGCAGTTGACTGGACAAATGTTTTTGATATTGCCGCCCTTAACCCCTTAATTGATGCCTTTGTTGTAATGGGTTACGACTACCACTATTCTGCCGACAGCCAGGCCGGACC
>MTCR01000090.1 GCA_002212725.1 Sphingobacteriales bacterium TSM_CSM
GTTACCGCCGAAGGCAGCGTACTTCCCGAAAATGTACCCAACAGCGGCGCCGAGGCATTGCTGCCGTTGTACACCTTCAGCAAGTCGTTTGCCTGTGTGTTAAACTCCAGAAAGGTGAGCACTATGGGCAGTCCGTCGGGTGGGGCAATTAACCAACTGCAGTTCATGTTGTTGGCATAGTTTCCGGTGCCGCTTCCATCGGTTATGGTGCCGCTGCAATTGTTAACAGTGGCAGGTCCGGAGCAAAGCACGGGCAAATTGCAACTGTAGTTAACATCAAACCCTGCGCCGGTAACATAGGTATCGGAAATAAAGGTGATATACAAGTTGGGGCCGCTGCTGGTAATGGGCGGAGGCAAACTGCTGCCCGAATACGAGCCAAGCAAAGTGGCCGAAGCGCTGGTTCCGTCGTAAATTTTTACAAAATCGTAATCGGCTTCGGTATCAAAGGCGGTAAAGGTAAGGGTTACGGTTTCGGCACCGGTGGGCGATATGAGCCAACTGCAAGATTGGCTGTTGTTGTAATTCTGCCCTGCGCTGCCGTCGGTTATGGTGCCGGTGCAGTCGGTAATATTGGTGTTTCCGTTGCAGGGGTTGTAGGCTTGTATGGTAATGGTTTGGCTGCTTATATTTTGCAGATTTGGCATTACACAGTTGTTAACGGCAGTAAGGGTTACGGTATAATTGCCCGGCGCCGAAAACGTGTGTAGCGGGTCTTTAACGGTTGAAGTGTTGTTTGCGCCCGATGCGGGGTCGCCAAAATTCCAGCTATAGGCGTTGGCATTAACCGAAGTATTGCTGAAACTGGTACTGGTTCCGGCAGAGCCGTAGGTAAAGGCCGAAGTGGGCTGACCGCTGATAACTGCTACGGCAACTTGCGGCGAAACCGAGGTACACCCTTGTGCGCTGACTACCGATACGGTGTAGTTGCCGGTAGCCGATGCATTGTAGGTGCTGGAAGTAGCGCCCGATATATTGCCGCCGTTTAGTTTCCACTGGTAGGTGTAGCCGCTGCCGGTGGGCGAAGCGGTAATTTGCACATTGCTGCCCGGGCAAATGCTGGTATTGCCGCTTGCCGATGCGCCGGCAAAATCGGAAGTAAGGCAGGAGGCGGCAGTTACATTGTTTCTTATTAAGTTACCGGGTTGTGTACCAAAGCCGTTGTTAAAATTAATGCCGTTTGCGGTAAGGTGGCAATAGCTCATAATAGTGCCGCCGCCGCTTGGAGCAGGGCCTGGTGAACAGGATCCTTCTACAGTATAGCAATTATCTAATGCCGTATTGTTACCGTTCCATGCACAGGCATGTGTATGTGGCGAACCAAGGTTGTGTCCCATTTCGTGCGTTACACAGTTAACCGACCACGAATAGTTGGGCAACTGCTGGTAAGTGGTACTGATGTTGCTGTAGGCGTGCCGGCTTGAGGAGCAAAGTACATCTAACCAGGCTACTCCACCCAGCCCGTTATCGTTTGTTGAAAACAGGTGTGCCAAATCGCCGTTAAAACTGTTGCCTACCTGCGAGCCAAAAGCATCTAAGGCAGCACCCGAAGAACTGTCGGGATATGGGTCGGCAACTGTCCACACAAAAATTTGCGATATTTGGGTGCTTATACTTTCATTGGCATATAAAGCTGCCACCACATTAAATAACCCGGTGGCATGGTTGGTAACATTAACGGTGCTGCTGCTGAAATCGAGATACATATCATTGGCGCACTGAATATACACTTTTACCACCTTATCGCAAACCAACAGGGCTTGCGGGTTTGCAATATCGGGCAGGGGCAGGTTTTTAAGCACTCCGTCGGGGGAGTAACCGGCATCGGGTGTTGCGCACGAAAACGGTTGTTTTATGGCAAGGTGGTGGTCGTTATACACCACGTAATCTATGGTTTTGTTTTGAAGTTTTCCCAAAGTAAAGTTTCCTTCGGCATTGGCAATAACACCCATTACCTCATTATCAAACAGGCTTATGGCAGCAATGGAATTGTTATCGCCCTGAATAATGCCCCGGTAATAAATACCCCGACAATATGGCAGGTGATTTTCCTGATTTTGTGCTTTTGCTTCGGTAACAAAAAAGTCGTCGGTTAAAATGGTTGCCTGCGTTAGTTCAAGGGTAAATGTACGGGTTTCCGAAACAGGAACGGTAAGGGTAATGTTGGGGTAATTACCCTGCATGGCGCTGTTTAGTTTTTTGGTGTTGAGGGTTAAAAACCACGCATCGGGCGCCAGTTGTACCACAGGTACTTGTTGGCGTTGCAGGTTATTGTCAGATTCATCAAACAAAGAAACCGGTCTGAACGGTGTTTTGGTTTCCCTGAGTGCATTTATTTGGGCGGCAACCGGTTTAAGGGGTTGCTGCGCAAATACATACAGGGGTAAAACCATTATGATACAGCAAAGCATCAATAAAGAGGGTTTCAAATATTGCTTAACTGCATTGTTTGTTATTACGGGCTGCATACCAACACTTTTTAAAAGACAAGCTAAAATGAAAATGAATTTGCAAAAATACAAAACCCCTCAAAGCAAACATGCAATGAGGGGTTTAAATTTACCAAAAACTTAAAAAGCCGGTGTAAAAGGACATGCCTTATTACATCATGCCGCCCATACCGCCACCGGGGTGGTTGTGTGCAGCAGCTTTTTCTTCTTCGGGTTTATCTACAATAAGGCATTCGGTGGTAAGCAACATGCTGGCAATTGAGGCAGCATTTTCCAATGCTACGCGGGTAACTTTGGTGGGGTCAATTACACCCTGTTCCATCAGGTCGCCGTATTCTTCGGTGTGAGCGTTAAAGCCATAAGCACCTTTGCTGCTTTTTACCCTTTGTACAATAATGGAGCCTTCCATGCCGGCATTGGCTGCAATTTGGCGCAGGGGTTCTTCCAAAGCACGTTTTACAATTTCAATACCGGTTCTTTCGTCGTCATTAGCGCCTTTCAGGTTGGTAAGGCCAGAAATAGTACGAATGTATGCCACACCGCCGCCGGGCACAATACCTTCTTCTACGGCTGCGCGGGTTGCGTGCAGGGCATCATCAACTCGGTCTTTCTTTTCTTTCATTTCTACTTCGGTAGGAGCGCCAACGTATAATACTGCCACGCCGCCCGACAATTTGGCAAGGCGTTCCTGCAGTTTTTCGCGGTCGTAATCAGAAGTAGTGGTTTCAATTTGGGCTTTAATCTGGTTTACGCGGGCTTTAATATCATCGGAAGCGCCGGCACCGTTAATAATGGTGGTATTGTCTTTGTCAATAACAATTTTTTCGGCACGGCCAAGGTATTGCAGATTGGCATTTTCCAGCTTATAACCACGCTCTTCGGAAATGGCAGTGCCGCCGGTAAGAATGGCTATGTCTTCAAGCATGGCTTTGCGGCGGTCGCCAAAACCCGGCGCCTTAACGGCAGCCACGCGGAGCGTGCCGCGTATTTTGTTTACAACCAGCGTTGCCAATGCTTCGCCGTCAACGTCTTCGGAAATAATAAGCAAGGGGCGGCCGGTTTGTACTACCTGCTCCAACACGGGCAACAACTCCTTCATGTTCGAAATTTTCTTATCGTAAATAAGAATGAAGGGGTTTTCCAGTTCGGCTTCCATTTTTTCGGCATTTGTAACAAAGTAGGGCGACAGATAACCACGGTCAAACTGCATACCCTCTACCACATCAACATAGGTTTCTGTACCTTTGGCTTCTTCAACGGTAATTACGCCTTCTTTTTTAACTTTTTCCATTGCCTGAGCAATGAGTTTGCCAATTTCGCTGTCGTTATTGGCAGATATAGTGGCCACCTGCTGAATTTTTTTGTTCTCATCGCCCACCTGAACAGACATTTGCTTCAGCGTTTCAACTACTTTTTTAACCGCTTTGTCAATGCCGCGTTTCAAATCCATGGGGTTTGCGCCGGCAGCCAGGCTTTTTAAACCTGCTGTAACAATAGCCTGCGATAAAACGGTGGCTGTTGTGGTACCGTCGCCCGCTACATCAGAAGTTTTGGAAGCTACTTCTTTAAGCATTTGGGCGCCCAGGTTTTCCATGGGGTCTTCCAGTTCAATTTCTTTGGCAACGGTTACACCGTCTTTGGTAATGGCAGGAGATCCAAATTTTTTCTCAATTACCACATTTCTGCCTTTGGGCCCAAGGGTTACTTTTACCGCGTTGGCCAAGGCATCTACGCCTTTTTTCAGTTTTTCTCTCGCTTCGGTTTCGTAATGAATTAACTTAGCCATAATAATGTTGACTTGTATTTAAATGTGATGAAATAAAAATAAACAAAACAGCCGCTTTACACAACGGCAAAAATGTCAGATTCGCGCATAATGAGGTAATCTTCCCCGTCAATGGTTAGTTCGGTGCCGGCGTATTTGCCGTACAATACACTGTCGCCCACTTTTACGGTCATAGGCTCGTCTTTTTTACCTCCGCCAATGGCAACTACCGTACCTTTTTGCGGTTTTTCTTTGGCCGAATCGGGAATAATAATGCCACCTTTGGTTTTGGCTTCTGCCTCGGCGGGTTTTACAACTACACGGTCTGCTAACGGTTTAATGTTAACGCTCATAGTGAATGTTTTTTTAATGATTTTATTGTGAACTTAATAATGTTTCCTGTTTGGGGCTGCATATTTTGTGCCAAGCTGTTTTTTATGCCATTTTTTCCGATTTTGGTGCAATTATTGCGGTTTCCCGTTGAAATTTTGTCACAATAAATTTTTTCGGGTAAACGTTTACCGTCAAAATGGGTCAAATACCTATATTTCGGGTCACACTTTCAAGTTACATCAAAAAAAGGTCTCTATGAAACAATTGTCTGCCAACTGGTTAACCGAAGGGTTAATTGATGCCGAGTACAAAAAATACATCTTGCTGGCTTACCTGCACGAAGTAAGACAACATTTTGACGAACGCCGCCTGTACCCTTTCCTGTCTGATTTGGTGTATCATTACCGCAGCCTGCTTAACCTGCAGCAAAACAAACAAGCGGTAAGCGGGCAGTTTCCGAATAAAATTAAAAAGGTGGACCTCGACAATTTTACCATTGAGTACGAAAAACTCATGAATGACGACCGGTATATGGAAGAAATTGAAAGCATTCTCAATTTTGCCATTCCCAAAATTCAGGAAGAACTGACTACAGGAACCGAAATTTATGAATTTGTAGAAACCAACATCAATATTCAGCCGGTTGGCATTGTGCCGCTTAACTCCGATGAGGGTTACCTGCTTATTTGCAACGGCAATTTAACCGATATACAGGTGTTTTTGTACAAAGTTTCAATTTTTGACAGCGCACATGAAAAATTCCGGTCTGTTAAAACCAATTTTGTGAGCAGTTATGCCCGCAACCTCAGCAATACATTCGAAAACCTGAAACTCAACCTCATTCGCCAAAACAAGTCGTTACCTAACCCGGCAACTTTTGCCGTGCAAAGCGCGTGCATTTTTCCGCTGTACGAAACCCTGCTGCCGGTAGCAAAAAGAAACCTTATGCGCATGTTGGGTACCGGTTATTCCGCCTGATTTTATCACCTGCTACGCTGCCACAACAACCCGAAACAAATGAGCAACAAGAAAAATAAAAACCGCGAAGGAATTATATATTCCACCAACCCCGACTTTGTTTTTGACAACTCCGATGACGACCTGAACCAAGATTCGCCTGCGCCCGATAAACAAAACCTGCGGGTGATAATGGAACGGAAAGGCAGGGGTGGTAAAACCGTTACCTTAGTTACAGGTTTTATTGGCCCCGATGATGCTTTGGAAGCACTTGCCAAAATACTAAAAACCAAATGTGGCGTTGGCGGCAGCGCCAAAGAGGGCGAAATTGTGTTACAAGGCGATTTTAAGCAAAAAGTAGCCGATACGCTTAAAGCAATGGGTTATACCAAAACCAAAACAGTGTAGCAGTAAAAAGCAAGCAAGCGGGGTTAAACCAATACTTTATATTGCGAACTTTGAGTTTGTATTTTTAGCGCAAGGTTATGCGCAAAGTGCGCAACTGCTTTTGTGTTACCCCTTTTTACGGGCTATTGCCTTTTCAGCGCTTTCCACAATATTGGCAGTATCCAAACCGTATTTTACCATCAGTTCTTCGGGTGTGCCGCTTTCGCCAAACTTGTCTTTTACGGCCACCATTTCCAGCGGTGCCGGATATTTTCGGCACAATACCTGTGCAATGCTGTCGCCTAAACCACCGTTTTGCTCGTGCTCTTCGGCCGTAACCACACAACGGGTTTTCATAACCGATTGCAAAACGGCCTCTTCGTCAAGCGGTTTTATGGTATGCATATTTATTACCTCGGCGCTAATGCCCTTTGCAGCCAAAATTTCGGCAGCCTCCAATGATTTCCACACTAAGTGTCCGCAGGCAATAATGGTAACATCGGCACCGGTTTGCAGTATTTGCGCCTTACCAATTGTAAAATCCTGTGCAGCGGTGGTAAAAATGGGTACTTTGGGGCGCCCGAAACGCAAATATACAGCCGAATTTACCCCTGCAATGGCTATTGTAGCCAGTTTGGTTTGCATATAGTCGCACGGCACAATAACCATCATACCGGGCAACATTTTCATCATGCCAATATCTTCCAGAATTTGGTGGGTAGCGCCATCTTCGCCAAGCGTAAGGCCGGCGTGTGAAGCACAAATTTTTACCGGCTTACCCGAATATGCTACCGATTGGCGTATCTGGTCATATACCCGGCCGGTAGAAAAGTTGGCAAATGTGCCGGTATAGGGTATTTTACCGCCTATGGTAAAACCGGCAGCCACCCCAATCATATTGGCTTCCGCAACGCCAGTATTATAAAAACGGTTCGGAAATGCATCTTTAAATTTACCCATTTTAAGCGAATCGGTCAAATCGGCACAAAGTGCAACAACCTGCTCGTTCCGGGTTCCAATTTCAAACAAACCGTCGCCAAACCCGCTGCGGGTATCGTTCATGCCCAAAACCGGGTACTGCTTTATTTCCATGATTATTATATGTTGTATTTTTTTAACTTCGTTTCTCTGCACGTCTCAATCCCCTCCACCCTCTACTTTCTACCCT
>MTCR01000166.1 GCA_002212725.1 Sphingobacteriales bacterium TSM_CSM
CAATATCTTTTCTCCCTAATCAACCCAAATTGCAACGGGTTTTTTAAGTGAACTCAAGTTTGCAAAATAGATCGCCCTACGGAGTAATATATAGTATCAGCACCCGCAAGATTCATGCCCAATAAATTTCCATTGTGCGAAATTCGCATCAAGTGCGCCTTCCAAATTTCAGTTGTGTCTGATTGAGACGGAGTGACTGAGACAGCATATCCGTATTGAGTCTGTACAGCATCCCAAACAGGTGTGCTGAAATCGGGGTTGGGGTATTGATGTAGTGCCAAAGTGTCGCCAAATTCGTTCAGGCGCATATAATATGGAAGCCATTTATAATTGGAATAAGACAAAGCAGCTCCAATAACAATGTATGTTCCATCCGGATTAAGAAACAATTTTCGTGCGTCGCTTACGTCTTGCACATAATATATTCGTTCAAAATACTTGCTTTGGGCTTGAAGCGTGGAAAACCCTTGTGTAATAAGTACTATTAAAAAGAATATTTTTCTCATGGCGTTTTTTTGAAAAAATATAAATATATAATTTTGAAATCAGATTTACCACACATGGGCTTGGCGGCGCAAAATTGGGGTTGCACAGCAGCATACAATCATTGGGCGGTGTAGTACAAGGTGTTATTTGCCCATACACCCGGCAATTTACCCCCCCCATATTACAAATAAACCAATA
The DNA here is from genome assembly GCA_002212725.1 of Sphingobacteriales bacterium TSM_CSM. Taxonomy (GTDB): domain Bacteria; phylum Bacteroidota; class Bacteroidia; order Chitinophagales; family UBA2359; genus UBA2359. The sequence goes on from MTCR01000166.1 coordinate 685, forward strand.
CATAACGGCGCAAGCACGGTGCGCAAACTTACCGGGGTTAATCTGTTTTTGTTCATAATGGTATAATTTTATGGTTTAAAAATACTAACGGATATTTTGGGGTTTCCGTTGCCGAAAGATAACAAATTTGCCACTGCAAAAAAGCAAAAAGGAATAACCGGTCGGAATTTGGGAATAACTGGTCGAATTTTGGGAATAACTGGTTTTGGGGGGTGTTTTTGAGGTTGCCTTTTGGGGGCGCAGCGGAGGTGGTATAGTATAACCGGATTATTATGTAACCTTGCCTTTGTGTAGCATAAGGGTTGCCCTGCGCCGGGCATCGGGCAGGCGTTAATCGGTTTCTGTAATACCCGGTTGTTAGCACAACACCCTTTAAGATTTATCCTTCCTTGCCAGAAAGTCGGCTATAGAAGTACAATCATTAATCAACCGGTCATAAAACTGTCCGAAATCTTTTTTAAGCAATTGGTAATGGGTATTTTCCTCAAAAGTTGGAGCCGGCTGGTCATAAAAATCATCAGAAGCGGGGTTGGCATTCAGGGCGGTTTCATAAATTTTGCGGCGGTGCTGGCATTTACCGCTCATGCGGTGGCAAAGGGCGGTAAAGCCGGGGTCTTTAGAAACGGCGGCGGCTTTTTGGTACAGTTCTTCGGCGCGCCTGCAGCCAAAATAGTTTGCCTGGTCTTCATATTTGTCAACAACCGGAAGCGTATATTGCCAATTGGCCGTCCAGCCGTAACGCACCTGCATCCATGAGTTGCCATAGTAGGTAATGCTGTAATAGCCGTTTGCCTGCAAAAAGTAATACCATGCACGGTTTTTCTGTGTTTCAGCCAGTTGTTTCAATTCCAGCATTCGGGTGGCAAACTGAAGTTTGTTATAGCTGATGGTATCTCCAACGGTGGGAATATGTTCGCTGTAAAAATCAACATAAAATGGGTTGGCATTTAAATACTGGTTGTAAGCAAAAGTATTGCTGTTCCAATAATCGTTTGGCAGGCGTTTAAAGGCTTCCTGTGCCAGTTCAAAATTGTCGGCCCGCATATGTTTGGTGCCAATGAGGTCAATAAACTTGTTTCGGTCAGGTATGGCTTGTTGGGTTAAAAAGTATTCAAATTCGGTTTTGTCAGGTTTGTCAATGAGTTGAACGAGTTGCTCTAATTCGGCGGTGGTGGCGTTTTCGTCATAATAGAAAAAGTAATCGTTGTAATAGCCAAAGAGTCCGTCTTTTCGCTGTGCGCGCAGCAGGTTGTTTATGTGCGACAGGAAAAGCCCTGCTTTAGCGCGGTTTCCGGCATTTTCGTACCGGTAGGCAAGGGCATACATAAGGCGGTCAAACTCGTTCCATGTACTTTGGTTTTCTTCGTAGTAGTAGTCAAAACTCCGGTTTTGTTTTGGCATTTGCTGTTGCAGCCATCGAATATCTTTGAGGAGGCGGTTTTCAAAATCGGGGTTAATAGCATTTTTATCGTTGGCAAAGCTCATAAGCCGGGTAAGCCGCACTTGCCTTTTAACCTCCTCCGTTGCACCCGGCGCTTTCATGGCAAGGTCGAGATAGCGGTTGGCATCGGCATATTTGTTGTCCATAAAATACAGGTATGCGGCGCTAAGGTTTAAAAATGCGGCATCGGGGTTTTTACCTTCGGTTAGTGCTTTGGTAATAAAGGCAAGCAGGCGGCGCAGGTATTCCAAATCGTTGATTTCATTGTTTTTTTGTATGGTTTCAAAATTATAGCCTTCCTTAAGAAAGGCGCTTGTGGCATCAAAATCGGTTAATCGCGGGGTAAGCAGCCAATCTTCCAGCTTGTTTATTTCGCGGGATAAGAGCAGTTTGAGCAATGGCGAAGCCGGATTGAGTGCATACACCTGTATCATGTCATCAAGGGCAAGTCCGGGGTTATGCAGTGCTTTCAGTGTCCATATATCGGCTTTTTGTGCGTTATTTTTAGCCAGCGCTAAGGTTGCTTTCAGGTTTTCGCCTTCAAATCCCAGCCATGCCCGCACCCGTTTGTTGGCACAATTGGCATATACCATGGAAAACTGGTAGTCGGCTTCGGCTTTTTTACCCAAATGAAACAGGGCGGTTCCGTAGTGCTGCATGGCCCAATAACGCAAAACGCTGGTTGCGGGGCTGGTTTCAACATATTGTTTATATAGTTTGGCGCATTGTGCCCAATCGTTCAGGTAACGGGTAAGCACTACCATTTGGTAGCCGTAGCGCAGGCGCAAAAAATCGTTGGGCGCTTTGGCAATTTGAATTTTTGCTGTTTCCAACAGGCTGTTGAGTGCTTGCAGCTTATCATCTGTTGGCTGGTTATTGGTTTCTTCATCGCTGTAATCCCATGCATTATAGGTAAAAACAACCAGTTCGCGCTCACATTGCTTGGCAAAAACCAGGTAAGCCAGTGTTTCGTAATCGGGTTTGTTGAGCAGGTAGCGCACTACCGATTGTGCGTAAGCAGGTGTTTCTTTCAGTTGGTCTAAATTTTCAATATCGGCATCGGCAATATTAAATTCAAAGTCATTTGCATACAGCAGGTTTTCCACCATTTTGGCGGTACATTTTTTGTTAAAATAGGCTTCCCATTCTGCCAGGTTTTCGTCAATGCCTTGTTTATAAACTTCGTCGGCGCCGTTGTGCAGAAACCGGGTGGTGAAGTAAAAAGGTTTGTGTTGCGGAAGCCCTGCAGTATTGGGGTTAAACAGCCCGAAACGCACTTCTTCGCCCCACGGAAAATAACCACACTGAACAAGTATGAACCACAGCGCCAATATGGCTGCCATACTACCTGAAACGGCGGCAAATGTCTTGAATATTTTCATGGTTATATTGTTTTACAAGTTCTGAATTGAAATGAAAAAATGCTACCCGAAAAGAATCGGTGTTGGCGGCACGCCTGCAAACATCGGCAGCAATTTGTAAATCGGGTAACCCGATGCTTTCCAAACGCAGTAAATCGCCGTTGCGAAGATACGTTTTTTCAAACACAGTATCTTTGGTACATACAAAAAAATTATTTTTCATTGGCTCAAAAGCCCCGAAATTTTCAATACCCAAACGGTTCAGGCTGTTAAAAATGCCTTTAAATTGTCCGTTTCTGAACAATACGCCCCACTCAAACGCCGGCAGCGCCATATCTAATGGCAGCGGGTATGCAGGCATATCGGGCGGCAGATAACGTGCGCCCTCGCGGTTATCTAAAATTGAATTTCGGGTTTGCAGTTGTTTTACATCGGTCATGTTGTAGTACATGAGCAATCCCCTGTCGGCGGGCGGAACACCTGTTTTTTCGGAATACTTTACCTGATGCAGCCTGATGGTGGCCGAAAACTGCCGAATTTGCGGCAATTGCCTGCGAAGGCTTTTAATAAACCCGAAATAAGCGTTTCGGGTGGTATTTGTCCAATCGCAATCGGTTTGCAGTTCCTGTATTACCGGGTTTCCGGCACGTTGGAGCAGTTTCTGCAGGTGTGCGGCAGTGTGCTGCGCCAGGGTATCGGCAAAGGCTGTATCCATGTTCAGAAACACGTCATTTGCAATATAAATGCAGGGAATTATTTCTATACCGGCAGGTGGTGCAGCAGAAAAGGTAATGCTTGCAGCCGGTTGCGCACCTTTCGGGGCAATATTTTTTATGTCGAAAAATTTAATGTACAGCGTGTTTACCCCCAAATTTTGCAACTGCTCCAGTTGCGCTGCATTGGCATTAAAATTTTGTGTCCACCAGTAAAAAGCGGGTTCTGTATTTCGGGGCGGTTGTTGTTTGCAGCCACTTTCAAGCAATGCAAACCACAACGGCAGGCAACACAAAAATAAACCGGAAACAAAACGCATATGCAGATAAGAGTAGGGTTGCAATTGATTATGTTTCTTTTTCCAGCGGCGGGTGTGACTCAATAAAATTGACTATTTCATCGGGGCTGTCGGTTATGTGCAGCATTTGCCGGTATGAGCGTCCGGCGGCCAACTGCTGCAGCAACGGGTATATGCCGGTTTGACGGGTATAGCGTTCAATGCCCAAAAATACCATGGGGCTGTAGTAGTTAAAGGTGGCATAATGGTTTTGTGCGGCATCCTGAAAAATTTCCTGTGTGGTGCCGGCGCTGCCCGGGGCGTACACTACACCATCGAGGCAAATTGCCAGCAGGCCGTCTTCGCGAATGCTGTTGCCAAAGTATTTGGCTATGAAAGTGGCAAATACGTTGGTAGGTTCGTGTCCGTAAAACCAGGTAGGAACGGCAATATTTTGGGTGCCTGACGGAAAACGTTCCAGTATGGCTAAGGCAGATTGGTGGTAGCCTTCCTTGCTGTAATGCGGCACTTTTACCAACGTATCAATAGCCCACTCCAGCGCTTCGGGCGGTTGGGCGGCAAGGTATGCGCCCAAATTTACCGCTTCCATAATGCCGGGGCCGCCGCCGCTTACCAGTAAATAGCCTTTTTTTGCCAGCAGGTAGGCGGTTTGGGCGGTAAGACGGTAAAACGGATCGGTTCGGGGGTTGCTGTGCCCGCCCATAATACCCACCACTTTTTTGCGGGGTTGGTTGGGCGGAAACAGAATTTCATGCAAGGCGTCATCTATGGCGTGGTCGTGTATGCGTTGTGCAAGGGTTTCCAGAATATTGGGCAGCCGTTTGCGGTTGAGTTCAAAGTGGTGCAATATGTTTGCATCGGTGGTTAAGCCATTGGCAGCGGGTTTCAGCAATTCCTGCCAGCTATATAAGGTGTTGCGGTAGGGGTTATAGGGCAGGTTGCCAAACTGCGGAAAAATCAGCGCGCCCCGCTTGCGCAACATTACCTCTACCCTGTCTGACGGAAACGTGCAACCCAAAAAAACAGTATCCGAAACATCTAATCTTCCCCAATCTACAGGAACATTGCTCAAATCGAGCGACTGAATAACGCACCGTTCAAGTTGCCTGAAACGTTGCAGAAAGTCATCAACTTGTTGTATTTGTATCATAGCGCTTATGGTTTAACTCTGTTGTTGCCGGGTATTGTCGGGTAAAGGTAAGAAAAAGGCGGCAAACGGCAAATATTGCAGATTAGGGTGAATGTGTAAACAAAGTCCCGATATACGGTTACAATTTCAAAACCCGATTGACCAACCAACAGAAACCCAAAAAAACCGAAAGCCGAAAAAAAAACAAAAAAAGTTGCGAAAACCGGTTACAAACTAAAAACCCGATTGACCAACCAACAGAAACCAAAAAAAACCGAAAGCCGAAAAAAAACAAAAAAAGTTGCGAAAAACGGTTACAAACTAAAAACCCGATTGACCAACCAACAGAAACCAAAAAAAACCGAAAGCCGAAAAAAAACAAAAAAAGTTGCGAAAAACCGGTTACAAACTAAAAACCCGATTGACCAACCAACAGAAACCAAAAAAAAACCGAAAGCCGAAAAAAAACAAAAAAAGTTGCGAAAAACCGGTTACAAACCAAAACGCCGGTTGACTAACCAACGAAAACCATGAAACAAAAAAACAACAACTTAAACAAACCAAAAAAACAAAAAACAAACCAAAACCATGAAATCACAATTCAAAGCCCTTCTTGTTCTTTTTTGCAGCTTCTTTATGACTGCCAGTGTATTTGCTCAAAGTAATTATCCGGTTAACCCCACAAGCGGCCCTGTAGTAATCAACCCGAACATTCAAGTGAATGCCATCTGCATTATGGGAACCATTTCGGGCGAGGTAAAAGTATCGAAAAGCATCAATTTGTATGGTAAAACAGCAGCCCAGTTAAAAAGCCACATTCAAAACAACCTCAGCGTGTATAAAAGGGTAAATGGTTGGTCGCCTTTCGGGCAGCAGATAGCCAACGTAACAGTATCGGTAACCGAAGCACACACCGCCACCGACTATGTGTTTAAGTTTTCGGCCGGTAACCTGCCCAAGAATATTGCGCTCATTGCATCGGTTGCCAACCTGCAACTATCGCTCACCGCTTCGCATGATTATGAACTGAGTTTTTCCACCACGCCTGTTTACCAAAGTGCCACTATTACCGGTTGCGAGTTTAAAAACTACAATTTTGGCGCCGCTGTTGTGGACATGATGATTAAGTAAGCAACCACCGCAAAGTAAAAACAAAAACACAGAAAGGGCAGTGCAATTGCCTGTCCTTTCTTCAAAAAAAACAAAAAAAATAATTCCAAAATTTAACTTTCATTTTTTAACAAAACAAAAAAACAAACCAAAACACCATGAAAACTTTCATCAATCTTCTCAGTCT
>MTCR01000168.1 GCA_002212725.1 Sphingobacteriales bacterium TSM_CSM
ACATAATAACCGGGGTTGCTGGTGTCATTTACATTGTTAATGGATACATAGGTGCTGGTGCCGGGAATAATGGCTATGTTTTGCATGTTGTAATTGCCCCCGGCGGGATTAGGCCCGCTGATGTAAAACGCAAATACATCATTAAAAGAACCCACAAACTCAAGGTATTCTTCCGAACCAAAAACGTAGTTAAATTTTAGTGTATCGGCTGCAACTTCCACATCAAGATAAAGGGCACAGGCATCGTTGGTGCCCAATACACCCGGAATCATGTCCAAATCGGGGTCGCCGGGAGCTGCCAAACCTGTGCTGGCGCTTCCAATATCATTTGGCCCAATTGCATTATCAATGCAGCCCGATGTAAGAAGCACACCCGCACCCAACCCAAGGTTGCAATCGAGGCATTCAAAATAGCCATAGGAAGCGCCGCTTGCCTCGCACCCGAAAGCCGTACTGGCATCGGGGCAATCGAATACAACATTACTTATGATAACTCCTTCACCTGCCAGGGTTTCGGCAAGTTCCTGGTCGGTCATACTGTTACTTACCGTCAATTGCCCATAAAGCGGCTGCGACACTGTTGCCCAACAACAGGCCATACAAACGGACAGCATTAATTTTTGTAGAACTTTGGTCATATAACAAATTTATAGCAGCGTAATGATAAAATTATAGTAAAAGTAGTAAAAAAACGGGCGCAAGCACCCCTGCTGCAGTTTTATTTTCAATTGCCGCAAAAATAACTTGTTTTAGGTCTTTTATTTGACAAAGAAATGCGCATTTACTGAAAACATAATCAGCATTTTCCATTAATGACATCGGCAAAGCCATGTGCGGTTGTATATTAGTTGCTGCGCAGGCAAAAAAATTCGGGTAAAACCGGAAAAAGTGTTATTTTTGCCTCATCAATACCCTGCTGTAACAGACACCAATTCTGCAAATTTCAAAACCTACATAATTCAGTACTTATGCACCAGATACTCAGCCGCACACAGTATTATATAGACCTTGAAAACAAGTACGGAGCACACAATTACCACCCTATGCCGGTTGTGCTGGCCAAAGGCGAGGGTGTATATGTATGGGATGTGGAAGGAAAAAGGTATTACGATTTTCTTTCTGCCTACTCAGCAGTAAATCAAGGGCATTGCCATCCTAAAATTGTGCGGGCATTGGTAGAGCAAGCGCAGGAATTGGCGCTTACTTCCAGAGCTTTTTATAACAATGTGTTGGGCGAGTATGAGCGCTACATTACCAAACTTTTGGGATACGACAAGGTTTTACCCATGAACACCGGCGTGGAAGGGGGCGAAACAGCGCTTAAACTTGCCCGAAAATGGGCATACACCGTTAAACGAGTACCCGAAAACCAAGCCAAAGTGGTATTTGTGGAAGGTAACTTTTGGGGGCGTACCTTGGCCGCAATTTCCTCTTCTACCGACCCGTCGAGCTACAGCGGTTTTGGCCCTTACATGCCGGGTTATGTTATTATTCCTTACAACGATTTGACTGCATTGGAAAAAGCCTTGCAAGACCCGAACGTTGCCGCCTTTATGGTAGAACCCATACAAGGCGAAGCAGGGGTGGTTTTACCCGATAAGGGGTATTTAAGTGCTGCCTATAACCTGTGTCAGGCAAACAATGTGTTGTTTATTGCCGACGAAGTGCAGACCGGGTTGGCCAGAACGGGTAAAATGATGTGCTGCGACCACGAAAATGTTAAACCCGATATTTTAATATTGGGGAAAGCGCTTTCGGGTGGTATGTTGCCTGTATCGGCAGTTTTGTGTAATGATGATATTATGCTTTGCATTAAACCCGGCGAACATGGTTCTACCTATGGCGGCAACCCGCTGGCATGCAAAGTGGCCATGGCCGCACTTGAAGTATTGGTAGAAGAAAACCTGGCCGACAACGCCGAAAGAATGGGTCATATTCTGCGCACCGAACTTCGTGCCATTAAATCTAAAATCATTAAAGACATTCGCGGAATGGGATTGCTGAACGCCATAGAAATTGATTGCAGCGAAGACTCGCCAATGGCCTGGAACTTTTGCCTGAAACTAAAACAAAACGGATTACTTGCCAAACCTACTCATGGAAATAAAATAAGGTTTGCCCCGCCGCTTGTTATTACCGAAGAACAACTCTATGCGTGTATTGACATTATCAGAAAAACACTGATGGAGTTTGAAGCAACCCTGTAAACTGCCTCACTGCCTGCTTTGCCACAAACCGGGCAGGCGTTTGAGCGGGCAAACTAAGGTTATTTACACTTGCCGATAAACAAAAAATACTCCCATAAACCATTGTATGCCTTATGAATTTCGGATTTCAGCGGGGTAAACGTGGTTTGCAGGGCATTGTAAAGATGCCCGCCAATACGCACATTATGCCCGCGCAGCCAACGCCATAAAATGGGTACACGGGTGTTGTGAAAATCAACTATGGCAACCACCCCACCCTCTTTAAGATTATTGGCAGCCTGCTCCAGCACCTCTTTCCACTGCGGGTTTATCATACTCAGTGAATAAGAAAACAAAATTACATCAAATTTCTTGTTTATGGGTTTTTCTTTACCATAGGGCTGCTCCATCAGGTATATTTTGTTGCCTATGCCGGCAAGCTTTCGGGTAGTTTGCGCAAGCATATCTTCCGATACATCTACCCCCGTGAGCGTGGCATTCGGATAACGCAAGGCCAACCGTTTAAGGTTAAAACCGGTTCCGCAGCCTACCTCCAATATATCTAAGGGTTGACCCGAAGCAAAGGGCAGCGCCTTAATGAGGGAATTGCGGCCAAACAAAAATGCCCATCGGGTAAAATCGTACAATTGGGCATGTAAACGGTAATAGTGTTTAATATATCGCTGCTGTGCATCGGCCGTAGTGGTAATATTGCTTCCAAACATACTGTATAAGGTTTTTCTACTGTTCAGCCACAAAAATAATGCTAAGTTTGTTTGTTGCAACAGTATTCTGCAAATTATCCTTACTGTAAACTTGCGTAAAAAAATTAACAGGGGGTATTAAAGGCTTATATTGTAACTTTTTTGATTGGTGAAACCAATAAAATGAGGTGCTTTCAGCCATGCAATCAAATATTATTGAGGTAATGATACAAATCATCATCGGATTGTACGTTGAGTTTTTTCCTTAACCTCGAACGGCTTATATAAACACTGGAAGGGAGGATATTTAAAATTTCGGCAATTTCCTTTGAGTTTAGTCCAATTTTCAGGTAAGCACATAAGCGCAAATCATTGGTGGATAAATTGGGGAAAATTTCTTTCAGTTTCATGAAAAACTCCTGATGCAGTTCGTCCATTTGTATTTCAAATGTTCTATCTTCTACTGTAAGATAAGATTCAAGCAGTTTCTGCATGTCGTTCAACACCGATTTTGATATGGCGGGGTTTAACCGGGCAGCCTCGCATTTCTCCTTGAGCGTAAGCAGCAACCTGTTTTTGTCTTCATTTTCTTTTGCTTTGTTTGTAAGTTCTATGGTTTTATTCTTCATCTGCTTTTTTAGCTGTTCGTATTCTGCCTGTAAACGTTCCTGCTCCAGAAGCATTAACTCTTGTTTATGCAGTTCGGCTTGTTCGCGAAGTGATTGCTGTTGTTTTAAGAGCAATTGCTGTTCTTGCTTTTTCAGCAGGCGTTTTTGCCATAAAAAAGCAAGTCGGGCAAGTACTGAAAACAGCAAAAAATAGACAGCCACCGCATACCATGAACGGTAAAACGGGGTGGCAATGCGAAACGCTATTGCTTCTGTATTGGTTACATTTCCCATTACCATAGCCCTTGCCCTTAACAGGTACCTGCCGGGCTTTGGATTTACCAACTCAAAAGTGTTGTTGGCAGACCAAGGACTCCAACTGCCATCATCCCGGAGTTTGTACTGATACAATACACCCTCTTTGTTGGGAACAATGCAATCTATTTTTATACTGCCATACTGATATGGAACAAGCGCGCCGGCATGAAGGGGAATTTCATTTCCCTGCCGGTTGGCTGTCATACCTCTGAATATCAGTTTATCATGAACCTGTTTTACAGCCGGCCTGCTACCGTAAAACTGTAAAGCAAAACCATTGTGTATGGGAAAAAATTCTACATCGGGAGTTAACAAAAGCGGTTGGTAAATTCCGGGTAATACCATGCTGGCCGGCGGAGTGCTATTTTCAATCGAGGTTTCAGTACCAAATTGATTCACTTCGGGCTTGTAGGGATAGCTGTATTCATCGGTAACCGCCTGAATTTGGTTGTTTTTGTATCGCATATACAGGTCACTGCCTTCAAAATCAGTCTTTTTAAAAATCTTGCGCTCAACCGGGTACAGTGCATCATTTAAAACGGATCTGATTACCCCATAATTTGGAATATTTACCCATATTATATTATCTTTCTCCAAAAGAATTTGATTACACGAACCCAATATGAGTTCCATTTGCTTATAATAAACCCACTTATTACCCGATTTTTTAAAAATTGAAATGCCATTATAGGAACCGGCAAGCAGATAATCTTTATACGCCATTACAGTCCATACGCCGGATTGGTTGCTTAGTCTTTCGAGTTTACTGCCGCTTAACAGGAACAGTCCATGGTCATGCCCCACAAATACACTGCCGGCTATATGCATTACTGACCATACCTGCCCTTCGCTGCCGGGCAGCAGCTTAAATTGATAAAATGATGTATTGTTATTTAAATCTTCCCACCCCGATTGGTATAACCCCTGATTGGTTCCCAAATAGAATGTATTATTCTTTAGCAACGCAGTATAGCCGGTACCAAAATCGCCCCGGTAATCATAAAAATAGGTGAGGTTGCTGTTAATATCGAGAGAAGAAACGCCATAATCCATACCCACCCAAAGTTTTCCGGCAGGACTGTAATGAAGACTCAATATGGTGTTATTGGGTAAGCCCTTGTATTTGCTAATGTTATGTATAAGTTTCCCGTCTGTATTGCTGATGAGCAAGCCTTTTAAAACCGTACCAAAAGCCGGATAAGTATTGTTTATTTGCTCAAAACTAAATACTTTGGCTGCTTTTAGCTCTTGCGATAACTGATTGCTAACCGGAGTGAGTTTTCCCCCTGCAATGGTATATAAACCCGAATTTTTGGTAACAAAAACAGTATTGTTGTTGTGCCGGTAAGCACCCACCATTTCAAAACCTGCATCTTCGGGAAATTCGCAAACCGGCTTCAGCAGTAAATCGCTTAAAACCAACAACCCCTTTTTTTTATCTGTAAAAAACAAAGAGTCGTTTACGGAAAAACTACCGGTAAATCTGTTGGGTGCGGCTATTTTAGTTATTCTGTTATCTTTATAAACATACAAATTATGAGCAGATACAAACAGAATATTGCCGGATAACCGGTAAACATGCCAAAATTCTTCATTATATTGGGACAGTTCTTCTTTAAAGGAATATAGCGAGGTGTACTCAAAATCGTTGTATTTATTTCGGCGCCAAACCCCAAAATCAAGGTCAGACCCGGTATAAATGAGCGAGTCGTTAATCACGGCTAAGGAGCGGGTAAACCCCTCACTGCCTTTATAACTTTTCCAAGTTTTACCGTCATATTCCAACAGCCCTTTGTCGGCTGCCATATAAATCATGCCGTTTGGGGCAGAACCAATTGCCCATATTTTACCTTTATTTTGGTATTCGGCGGGGGTAAAAGTATGTATAAAAGGTACTCCTTTTTCGGGCAACACCTGAGCCGATAAGGCCTGCACCGCCAGACTAAAGAGAAGAAAAAAAATGGTATGCGGTTTCTGATACAAATTTTACTGCAGAAGTGTGAGATGTTGATAAGATTACTGTAAAATGCGAAAAAATTGAGCCGCCTCCAAAAGAGACGGCTCAAAATTACTGCTTAAATCGTTAATTATTCCACCACAAGCTTGTGTGTTTGAATATAACCTTCTTTGGTCTGAATGTGCAGGAAGTAAATGCCTTTGGCAAGGGTATTGGTGTTAATAACCGTACTGTTCTCTGATTGCATCATTAACTTGCTGTTCAGGTCAAATACTGCTATTTGTTTGGCTTCGGCAGTCAAACGAACCTGCGCCCCGGCTCTTACCGGATTGGGGTAAACCTGTATGAGGTTTGCTTGCTGCGTTGGGTTACTGATACTGGTATTGATGTCGTAGAAATATACATTATCTACAAACACACTGTTATTGCCGGTGGGCTGTCCTACCAGAATTAACTGGGCAAGGTGTTCGCGCGAGGCAAGACCTGTAAAATCGCTAAACGGAATATCCAAACTTACCCACTCACCTTGTGCGGGTGCGGTAAAGTTTACCTGATGTTCGGTGTCATCGCCGCCGCCAAAAGCACCATCGGCACCAAAATCAACCAATTTCACCCCGAAGAAGGTAAAATCTGCCGACCATACGTCCATATGGAAATGGGTCATACTGGTAGCATTGATTTGGTTAGCTACGGTTTCAATGCCTACAAAATCTAACTGACTGTATTTTTTGGTAGGATTGCCAGCTATCTGCACATCGGCAAGTGCAGCCGAAGACCAATCGGTACGCCAGGTATCAACGGGCACATTGGTGTAGGCATCACTAAACATAGAAATAACATAATCTGCCGGATGAGTAGGCGTAGGTGCAGCCACGGCAGGCTCGGTAGCGCCGCCGCCGGTGTAGAAATATACGTTGTCCACATAAACGGTGTTAGCACCGGTGGGTTGTCCTACCAGAATTAACTGCGCAAGGTGTTCACGCGAGGCAAGACCCGTAAAATCGCTCATCGGAATATCCAAACCTACCCACTCACCTTGTGCGGGTGCGGTAAAGTTTACCTGATGTTCGGTGTCATCGCCGCCGCCAA
>MTCR01000121.1 GCA_002212725.1 Sphingobacteriales bacterium TSM_CSM
TTCCCAACCAAATTATCGGGCGGGCATCCAGTGTTTTTCAGGTGGTAAATGTGCTTATGCGTTTCGGGTTTATAGGGTTGGTATCGGTGCCTTTTTTTATCGGGCATATTCAGTATTCCTTTTTGCTAATGGGTTTACTGTGCCTGCTCTCTGCGGCCGGGCTGGCGGTGTTGTACAAACGGCTGGTGGCGCTGCAACCCGGAAATGAATAACCCTCCTTGCCCGGTTTAAAAATGCAATTAATCAGGTTGTACCTTTGTTGGTGATGTTCTTAACTGAATTCCTTTCATTTTGCCGCAAAGAACGCAAAGTTTTGCGCAATGTTCTTTTTGCTCTTTGGTCAATGCTTCCAATCAGCAGGGAACAAGAGAAAATGCCGGCATTTACAGATAGTACCTGAATAGTTGCTTAAAAACAAAGAAATCTTTTTTTTCGGGTTGTGGCAACCTGTGGTAAAATACTTTCGTTAAAACAGGTTGTAGCGCCATTTTGTATAACGTTAAAAATCTGCCTGCCACATGAAAACATGTATCCTGCTTTTTGCTGCCGCGTTTTTTTTAAACTGTCCTGCCTTTTTACTACAGGCAAACCCCGCAACGCCTACCGCTTACCAACAGCTTTGTGCCCTCAACAAATACTGGAAACAACACCCCGTTTTTACCAAAGAGTTGAATGAGCCGCGTTTTTTTGCCAACCACGAAGCCCTTATTGCCTGCCACCTGCAATGGGTAGTGTATTACCTGCACCAAAACCCGCCCGCTCATTTAACAGCTGCCCAACAGCATAACCGCCTGCACTGCCTGCAAATTTTAGATAACTACCGCAAAGCCGCTGTTTTTCCGAAAAACACGCACCATACCTTTACCATTCCTTATTTTATTGACGACTACAATACTGCCTGCGCAGTAGGTCACCTTATACGCGAAACCGGCTACGAAGACCTGGCCTGCCGCATTGCCGCCGAAATGAACTATGCCTTTCTGGAAGATATGCCTTATGCCGAAATCGGGCAATGGGCAAACACAATGGGTTTTGACGTGGCAGAACTTAAATGGATACAACCCGCCTACGCTCCGCCCGTGCGCATAGAGCATACCCAAACCCCGGCTACCTGCGGGCAGCAAAACGGCAGCATTGATATGGCTGTGGTAGATTATCTTACCTCTGTGCCTGTTACCGGCTATACACAAAAATGGTACAGCCTGCGGGGCAATACCCTGGGGTTGGTAACCGAAGCCGAAGATATTACCAACATGCCGGCCGGGCTGTATAAACCAATGGTGCAAACCAACCAAGGCATGTTTGCCTTTGTATATGATTTAATAGGCCTGAACGATGACTCCGGCCCCGATATTACCGCCTCGGTTGTGCCCGAAACCTGCACCAACAGCAAAGATGGCAGCATAACCCTGAACATCAGCGGCGGCACCCCACCCTATTCGGTAATCTGGTACAACCAAACCGGCGCGGTTGCCGGCAACGGGTTATCTTTACAAAATCTTTCGGGCACAGGTTACGATATTATGTACCCCATATTGGTGGCACCCTATACCGCCGAAGTTACCGATGCCGGCGGGTGCAAAACCTTTGCCACTTTTAACCTCGAAACCTTGTACGAAACGCCCTGGGCTTACCCCAATATTACTGCCCCCGGTTGCCAGCAAAGCAACGGCGCCATAGAACTGCTCTACCTTCCCGAAGGCGCCCAAATTCAATGGTCGCACAATGCCGCGCTAACCTCCAACATAGCGCAAAACCTGGCCGCCGGCCTTTATACCGTAACCATTACCACCACACAGGGTTGCCAAACAACGCAAAGCTTTGCCGTTTCTGATGCAGAAGCCGATAACATTGTTTCGGTAACAGTTACTCCCGATGATTGCCAACAACACAACGGCTCCGTTACTTTACCCGATGTGCCGGGTAATGCCTACGGGTGGTCGCACAATGCGGGCTGGCATCTGCACTATGCCAACAACCTCCAATCGGGCTTTTACACCGTTACGGTTACCAATGCGGCAGGTTGCCAAAAGGTGGTTCAGTACTACGTTCAAAACGCCAACTTTGCCGATTCTTACGCCTATACCAATACAGAATGGATATTGGTAAATGCCAACAGCAATGCCGGCACTACCGGCAGCATAGAACTGCCCGAATATGGCATGGCCCCGCTTGCCTACAGTTGGTCGCACAACCCCGGACTCAACAGCCGTATTGCCGATAACCTGCAACCCGGCACCTATACCGTAACCGTTACCAATACACAAACCGGTTGCCCTGCAGAGCTTTCTTTTGAAATTTATGATGCGGCATTTTTGGGTACCTCGGCGGGGCATACTTTACCCCAATATTTTGGGGCGCAGGTTATTGCCGTGGGGCAAAACCTTACCCTTAGCTACCAATACAACGGCAGCGACAACCTGCACCTGCAAATTGTTGATTTACAAGGCAAAACGCTGTTGTATAACAATTTAGGAGCCGGCAACGGGCTGCACTCGCTCGCCCTGCCGCTGCAAAATGCCCCGGCAGGCCTGTATGTACTTAGGTTGTACCACAATACCGGCAGCCAAACGGTTAAATTTGTAAAATAACCACGCCGGAAACCTTGCCCGGTAGCGGGCAGTTGTTACACCCGTTCAATTTGTGCGCCAATGGCCTGCAGCCGCCGGTCAATATGCTGGTAGCCCCGGTCAATTTGGTGTATGTTGCTGATAACGCTCTTGCCCTCGGCAGACAGGGCAGCAATGAGCAGGGCAACACCTGCGCGTATATCGGGCGAAGACATGTTGATGCCCCGAAGCGGCGAGCGCCTTTCCAGCCCGATGACCACGGCGCGGTGCGGGTCGCAAAGAATAATTTGAGCGCCCATGTCAATGAGTTTATCTACAAAAAACAGGCGGCTTTCAAACATTTTCTGGTGAACAAGCACACTGCCTCTTGCCTGTGTGGCGGTAACCAGTACCACGCTCATTAAATCGGGCGAAATACCCGGCCAAGGTGCATCGGCAATGGTAAGAATAGAGCCGTCAATAAAGCGGCCTATTTCGTAACAATCTTGTTGCGGAATAAAAATATCATCGCCCCTTATTTCGAGTTGAATGCCTAATTTATGGCTAAAAAGCGCCGGAATGATGCCCAATTGGTCAACCCGGGCATTTTTTATGGTAATTTCAGATTGCGTAAGGGCAGCCAAACCTATAAAGCTGCCTATTTCCAGCATATCGGGCAAAATGCGGTGTTGACAGCCCCGCAGTTTTTGCACCCCTTCCACGGTAAGCAAATTAGAGCCTACACCGGAAATTTTTGCGCCCATGCTGTTTAACATGTGGCAAAGTTGCTGTATGTATGGTTCGCAGGCGGCGTTGTATATGGTGGTAACCCCCTCGGCCAGCACGGCTGCCATTAAAATGTTGGCAGTGCCGGTTATAGAGGCCTCCTCCATTAAAATGTAGGAGCCTTTAAGTTGCGGGGCCGACACGGTAAAAGCGTTTTCGGTTTCGCTGTAGTTAAATGTTGCGCCAAGCAGTTGCAAGCCCAAAAAGTGGGTATCTAAACGCCGGCGGCCTATTTTATCGCCACCTGGTCGGGGCAGATAAGCTCTTTTAAACCTTGCCAGCAACGGCCCTATGGTTAGCACAGAACCGCGCAGTTTGCCTGTTTTCAACCGGAACTCCTCACTGTCGAGGTAGTGCAGGTCCACCTTGTTGGCTTTAAAAGTACAGGTATCGGCATTGAGGCGGTGTATTTCCACGCCCATGTCTTTCAAAATTTCAATGAGCTTGTTCACATCCTGAATATCGGGAATGTTGGATATGGTTACTTCTTCATCGGTAAGCAAAGTGGCGCTTATTATCTGAAGAGCTTCGTTTTTGGCTCCCTGGGGCACCAGCGCTCCTTTTAACCGGTTACCGCCCCAAACCACAAAGGTGTCTTTGTCTGTCATTGGTATTAAAATATGATAAAAATAGTAACAATAAAACAGGTAATGTAATTTTTTACCCTGCCCACACCAAGGTTGCCCGGCGTTGTGCCGTGCGCTTACAACGCCCCTCCTCAGCAGAACGGAAGTAGCTGTTTGGCGCCGGCGCTTCCGGCATTTTTACGGGCTACCTCCACCGGCTGCATAAAAGGGTGCGCTAAGTTAGTGCAAAGTATGCGAAGAACAGGGGTAAGGAGTATAATTTGTTGCTTGTATGAGGTAATTTGAATTGCCCCGGCCAAATTGGCGGAACATCTAACCTGCCGCACAAACCCCTTAAAAAAGGGCGGGCATAAAACTATGCATTTCGCAGCCCCTGCGCCATAATTGCCTGCAGGTTAAACCGCAAAAGAATTTAGTAATGCCTGCCTGTTGCCCAAAAGCTATTGTTTATTTTTTTTATTGCGGTTTCCGCGTTTTTTCTTGCGGCGCTGCCCCATTCCTTGTTGTTGCTGGTTGCTGCCCGGCTGCGGTCTGTTTTGGTTAATACTAATTTGTATAACCTGTTTTTGGCCGCCGTGTTCTATTATATATTGCTCGGCCCAATCGGCATCCAATTGTCCGGCAGAAAGCGTTTTCAGGTCGCTTTTTATAATGTCGTCGTTCATATTGCTTTCCCTGTTCCAACTTTTGTGCACCAAATTCATGTAGTACACAATTATTCGGGTAAGTTCGGCTCTTTTGCGGGGGTGTTCGGTATTAATAGTTTTTTGAACCAGTGTTTCAATATTGAGGCCGTAGTGTCGCAATTTCATTTTAGAGGAGGGGTAAGGCACATGCGCCCGCTTTTGGAGTACCTGTTCGTAGTTTTCGGGTACGGGATAGGGCGAGTCGACATCTAATTTAAAACCGGCAATGGCATGAAGTTGGTCCCACAGTTTGTGTTTAAACTCTTCAATATTTTTAAGGTTGGGGTGCAACAGCGCCATAAGATTGACTATAGCTTTGGCTACTGCGGTGCGTTCTTTGCGGTCTTCTATTGTGAGCGCATGTTGCACCAGTTTATGAACGTTGCGTCCATATTCTTTAAACAGAATGCGGTCTAACTGTGTGTTGTAATTTAAATTACTGTTTTCCATTAAAGCAAATATGAGTTTACAAATGAATCGAAATCAGGTAAATGAGTATAGTTCGGTGTTGGCAGTTTATGATTAACGCACTACGGCAAATTTTTGTTTTACCGGTTCTGCCCCGGCGCTTTGAAGCGTTGCCCAATATATACCCGGTGACAGGTTTGCTACTTCAACGGGCAGCAACCCCTGGGCAGGAAGCCCGGTAAACTGTTGTACCGGTTGCCCGTTTATGCCGTAGATGGTAATTTGTACCGGGTTATTTTGCTGCGCTGTTACGGCATATTGCAGCCAGGTTACGGTGCTTGCGGGGTTGGGCATTACGGTAAGCAAGGCGTCTGAGGTTGTTTCAAAGCTGTTTTTATCTCTGGTAAAACCGGCTGCAACCCAGTACCAGCCTACGGTGCTGTTGCCCAGGGCATCGGTAACGGTTACCACATACCAACCTTTTGCCAAGCCGGTAACATTTTGAGAAGTGGCGCCGTTGCTCCAGTTAAAAGTATAGGGTGGAGTTCCGCCGGTTACGGTAATGCTGATGCCGCCATTGGCAACGGTTTCTGAAGCAGTAGGGGTAATGGTATAAGCGGTAATTTGGGGCATGCTTCCCGAAACGGGTCCAATGTTGTTGATATAGGTAACGCTGCAACCGTTTGCGTCGGTAATAGTTACGTTAATTACGGCATTGTTTCCGGTTATGAGCCGCACATAGCCGCCGGGCATTTGCTGATAGTTTACATAGCCGGTGTTGTTCCACACATAAGTATAGGGCGGTGTGCCGCCGGTGGGTTGCAGGTTATACACATTGAGAAAAGAAGCCGATGTAACAACCGGTTGCAGCAGCGGCTGAATATTTGCCTGTACCAGCACCTCATCTGATACTACGCAGCCATTAAAATCCATGGCCAAAACCGAGTAGGTTCCGGGTTGGTTTACCACAACAGAAGAGGTTGTGGCGCCGGTACTCCAGTAGTAGGCTTCAAAACTTGGTCCGGCATCGAGCAGTACGCCGCTGCCGTTAAAGCAGGTTTGAATAACATTACCCAGGTTAATATCTGCCACGGGCATAAGGGTAACTACCACCTGGTCGGTGGCTACAACGGGCTGAATGGTGTTGTAAGTTACCGAAACGTTGTAAATACCCGATGAAGTAACGGGCAAAGTTTGTGCCGTTAAGGCAGGGTTATTGTTCCAAAGATAAGAGGCATAACCTGCGCCGGCGTTTAAGGTAAGGGGCTGGTTCTCGCAGAGGGTTTGGTCGGGGCCAAGGTAAGGCGGGGTAAATGCGGGTGAGTTAAAATCGTACTCAATGCGCAGCACAGTGGTTCCGCCGGCATCGGCGGAAATAGCATCCCGATTTCCGGTAGTTATACCCGTAACCATAAAAACCATTGCGCTGTTTTCTGTCCAGCCGGTGCGGTCAACCACCTGCTGCACCATATCTTTAAGGTTAGGCGTGGTTTGAATGCTGCCGGCGGTTGTCCATGTGGCCGGCCCCCAGGAAACCGATGCAGAAGTTAAGGGGCGGTTGCTGAGGTTGTTGGCGGCGGAGGTAAAGGGTTGGGCATTATCGGAATTTTCGGCTTTTATATTAACAGAGCCGATTGCCACGCTGAGTTCTTCCACCATAAAATCGAGGTAGGCATTCAGAATGCGCA
>MTCR01000127.1 GCA_002212725.1 Sphingobacteriales bacterium TSM_CSM
GCATCTTTTGTCTTTCTTTGTAATTCAATTCCTAATTTAATAGCGAGAATTGCTGGCTTTTTTAAGCATAATGGTTTACCTTTGTAAAAACACAGCATTTTACACGTAAAACCGAATGTTATGAAACAACACATTACCCCCCCCCAACTATGTATTAAAAAGTTTAATGCAAATTAGCGTTACTTTTATTCTTTCTTTTACAACGGCACACACTATACTGGCACAACCCTCCTTTAACTATGATTGCACTACAAACGACCCTGATGTAACTTACAGCGATAATTTGGGAAATCCGGTTTATAATGTAGCAAACCAAACAGCTTGCGAAGCAAACTCCGATGGCTATTGGAATTATGAAGGTTTTCCGGCAAATTCTTGCCTCATTACCTCCCAATGTGCCGTAGCCTATCATTTAAATGATGACGGATATGGATTTTGCGACCCCTGCCAGAGTTTGTCAAACAACCTGCTAAAACCCGATTTAATAGTATCGCCCTGGATGGCGCAAAACGGAGAAGGCTCTTTAACCATAGACCTACACACCTTAAAGTTGCTTTTGAATACAGCCGTAGCCAACATTGGCACAGGCCCTTTTGAAGTAGAAAGAACCGGGCAATATTTTTGTTGCCCTATCGGAACAGTAGGAGCAACCGGTGATTGTCAGCCAATTTCCACTCCAGGTGATCCTTGCTCCGAAAATTTTGAACTAAAAGAAAAACTACAACAGGTAATTTACAAAAAAACCGATGATTTAACATCGGGCAACTTAATGGCTTACGAGTACCAAAATAATGACAATATGACCGTAATATACCACCCCGAACACGGGCATTTGCATACCGAAAACTGGTTTGAAGCCACCCTAAGGAAGCGTCCGGATGCAACCAATGACAATTATAATAATCCGCTGAACTGGGAAATTATTGCCGATGTACAAAAAATCAGTTTTTGCATTGTAAATGGTAAATCCTGCGTTTGCGGAAAACCTTATGCCTGTACCAATTTAACGCCCGCCGAGGCCTTGAGTTTATTAGATGGTTATACAGGTACAGCAAGCAATATTTGGGCCGACCCTGGCGCAGGCTTATGGAACGGTGATGCAAGACTAAAAAATAAATTAGCTGATTTTCCTAACTACTTGTTAGGTAAACACTACCAATGTTCTGAAACTCAATACCAAGGTATAGCGCCCGGAATGTTGGATATCTATGGTAGCGACTTGCCCGGAAACTTTATTTCCCTGCCCTGCAATTTAGCTACCGGTACTTACTATGTAGTTATGCAGGTTGACCCGTTAAACAGCTACGCAGAAGAAGATGAAACTAATAACCTGGCAATTGTGCCGGTAACCATCAACGAGCCACTGTCGGCTCCTGTAGCCGAAACAAACGCAATTATTACCGACTTAGGCGGAATTTACGGCGAATCGCCCAACGATGTTACCTGGTCATCAAACAACCGCATTAATGGAATTGTAAAAATAGAAGCTGGCAAAACCCTTACCATAGAACACTGCACCATAGAATTTATGACCCCCAACAGCGGTATAGTGGTGGAAAAAGGCGCCCGTCTTTTTGTAGAAAACGCCACTTTGCGAGGAAATGAGTGTTTGGGTAATGTGTGGAAAGGGATACAAGTTTTAGGAACCGGCGATGTTGGGCAAAGCCGAAATATTACCGACGACCCCGACCCAAACCATGGATATGTAAAACTGTATCAGGCAACAATAAAAAACGCCAAAGTGGGCATACAGCAAATACACAGCCTCAACCCCTACGAATTGACAACTTGGGGCGGCGGCGGCAGAATAAATGCACAAAACAGCCAATTTATAGATTGTTCGGTAGGTATTGAATTTAAAAAATACAAGTACCAAAACGCCAACATTATTAGCGAATGTGAGTTTTTAACGCAAAACGGCTATACCGGCACTATGCGGTTTCCAAGCATAGGGCATGTGGGTATTTACGCATTCGGCAACCAAATTATTAAAGTAACCGACTGCCGTTTTGAAAACCAAAACCCCGCCGCTTTTGGAAATGTTGAAAACTGGGGCGCAGGTATTGTTTCCAAATCTTCTAACTTTATAGTAGGTAGTACCGACGGCGACGGACAGGGCAACGAATTTGTAACCCTCCACAAAGGCATTGACGCTTACAGTACCAACTCGCTTTACGGCGGCATGTACCTATGTAACAGTACTTTTACCAACGTAAAACGCGGCATTACCCTCAACGCCTGCGCCTTGTCCGAAGTGGCGCACAACACCTTTAACGTACAACACGCAGGCGGTTATGGCGTGTATGCCCTATCGAGCGTTGGCGCTACCATAGCCCACAACAGCTTTTTTTCGCACCTGCCCTTGCCCGCCGGCGAAACGCCGCCCCATTGGGCTGCCGTAGTGAGCAATGCCGGGAACCTGTACGATACCTACCTCTACGACAACTATTTTTCTTTTGCCGAAGTACCCCCTTTTAACGGACAATTTTATGCCGCCACCCAAATAGAAACCCCCGGCACAGGGCTAAACCGGTATGTGTTTGTGGATTGCAACGAATACGCCTGCCAAAACCGCTACGACCTGTACATAGACAACAACACCCCCTCCTTCAGCAACCAAGGAGGGTGTGAGCCTGCCGATGATGCCATAAACCCCACCGCCAACCTTTGGCACAGCATTATAGGCACAGCCACGCAACACCATATTTACTATGCCGCCACCGCCGCAAGCTTCCAAATTACCTGCCTGCCCGGGTATATGCCTACCAATGTGTCAAGTAATGTAAATGTACAGATATGCCCAATTGATGAAAATTTTTGCGACCTATTTGCCGACATAGGCGGCAATTACGCCCAAAGAGTAGCCCATTTGCGAAACAGCCTTTCAGACCCCAACCTAAGCGATAAAGAACAAGACGCCCTATTTACCGAACTATTGCGCACACACGTAAAAGCCGAAGAATACGATGCCGCCAAAGCCGACTTGGAAAGCCGCAATATGGTAAGCGATATGAAACTGCTTACCGCCACTTATACCGACGAGCGCGAATTAGCAGCCGCCGCCGCCAAATTAGCCCAAATACCTTTAAACGAGCAGCCCGACATAGATTTTTACAACCTCTTTATGGCGCTCATTGAGGATTTAATTGCCAACCCCACATCCGAATATGACGAGGGAAGCGGTAAGGCGCCAACGCCTCTGCCCGAGGCTATTGAAAGCCCCAAACAACGCGACGACAAGACGGCAGAAAGCATTATGGCGCAATCAATAGCCGCGCAAAGACAAGGTTTGAATTATCTGAGAACGCCCAACTGTGCTTGGGGGCAAGACCATAACGACAAAGAAGCGGAGATAGAAACGCTTTATGTTGCGCCCAATCCTGCTCAAAATATAATTGCGCTTGGCTGGAAAACGGCATTAGACGGCAAGTCCGATTTGGCAATATATGACTATACAGGCAAATTAGTAATACAACGTCCTGTAAGCGGCAATGCCGCCAATGTAAGCGTTGCCGATTTGGCAAATGGCTTGTATGTTTGCCAAATTAGCAAGAGCGGCGTCATAAAAGCATCAGGCAAAATAAGCATTATTCGTTAAACCAATTATATGAGCGTTTGCCTGGCCATATCGGGCAAACGCTCTTTATAAAAAGGAGGTAGCCATGAATGCATTACTGAAAACCATCGCAATGTGCTTGCTGTATTCGCTTGCTCACGGACAAAACAATATTTATTTCAACAAGTTTTTTAATTTGGATACCTTAACGACAACGTCGGGTGCTTGTTCCGTTTTGCAAAATGGCTACTTGTTTTGCGGTGTTTGCAACAACCCTAACGATGCATCCTTTAAACAGGGTTTTTATTTTCGGACAACCGATTTATACGGCGAAACCATCGATTTCAACGTTCTGAATTATGAGGAGGGTATAACTTGGATTATAAGCGGCGGCAATTTGATGGAAACAGTTGATGGTAATTTGTTAATTGCAGCTTCCAAGACTTATAGCTATACGGGAGTTGAAAATGATATTATACTGGTAAAGTTTAATCCGCAATTAGGGGTATTATGGAAGAAAATCCTTGATCAGCCGGGCACCAGTGAGCACCCTTATCAAGTAATCCCCACCTCCGACGCAGGCTATATCATGGCGGGCGTACAGCGCAGCCCCGGGCAAAACAACCGCTTTTATGTATTAAAAACCGACAACTTAGGCAACGAGGAGTGGAGCAGCCAATACCACCCTTTGCAGCATGGGTCAGCCTTTTCTATCTACGAAACCGACACGGGCTATGTGGTGAGCGGGTATATGCAATATCCAGATACCAACACGGATATGTTTATAATGGAAATAAATAAACAGGGCGAATTATTATGGGATAAGCATTACGGAGGAGATGAAATTGACAATGCCTGTTTATTATTACCCAATTCTGCTATTAATAATACTTATTTTGTAGCAAGCGCAGTTCGGGAAAATACAGTTTCTAAACCATTTGTGGCACTCATTGACAGTGTGGGCGAAACTATTTGGTCAAAAGTCATTGAACAGCCAATAGGTGCGCTTCAGGAAGCTCCTCTACAACCCACACCCGATGGCGGTTTTGTATGCCTGTATAGTTATGATACAGAGTACGGTTACCGCGCTCCTTGGTTTTGGCGTTTCACTGCAACAGGAGATACCCTTTGGACACGTCGCATACCCGGTGCGCCAAGCAACAACAACACCTATCTCAAAGACATCGCCCCCACTCACGATGGCGGTTGGGTGCTCTCCGGTTTTAATTACTCGCAACAGAGTAGTTGGGTTGTGAAAACAGATAGCCTTGGACATACCTGTAGTTTTATAGGTTGCGACAGCACGGTAGTAGTAGAAGTGCTGCCCGGCATTCCCCAACTCTTTGAGGGGGGGGAGCTACAAATTTACCCCGTTCCCGCCGCTACTCATCTCTACATCCGCTACCAGATACCCGCCGCCGTTTCACCCTCCGGCAATGCAGTATGGCGGTTGTACAATGCCCTTGGCAGGCAGGTAGCAGAGGCTGCATTACCGGGCAATGTGGGCACAGAACAAGTATCGGTAGCTCACCTGCCGGCAGGTATTTACTACTATTGGGTTGTGTTTCCCGCATCGGGGCAAACGGTGGCAAGCGGTAAGGTGGTAGTGGAGTAGCCTCACGGTAGTTCCGATACTTGTATCGGATTAACATATTTAAGCGATACAAGTATCGCTGCTACCTGCTATTTCGGCATAATTTTTTTGCTATCTTTAGGCAAATAAAATCAGGTTCATCTTTAAATCCTGTAAAACATGGCACAGACACTGCCCAACACCCCGCAGGGCAATCCAAGTACTTCAGACATAGCATGTTTTGAAAAAAATCAACTACGCCCTTTTTATCAAAAGAAGATGCTTATGAAATGCCTGATTAGCTTCTTGATATGCTCTTTCTGTGTTTGTCAGATAGCAACTGCACAAAATATTGTTTATTTTAACAAAAGTTTTAGTTTAGACACTTCAAATACAGCCGTAGGCAAATGTATCACCTTGCAAAATGGTTATTTGTTTACAGGAAATTGGGTTTGGACTGAAAATGGTATAACACAACAAGGTTTTATAACCATAAAAACCGATTTAAACGGCAATGTACAAGTATCGAAACAATTGTATGGGCACGTAGGTTGGAGCTTTATTACAAGCGGGGGTGACGTTACAAAAACCTTAGACGGCAATTATTTATTAGTTGGTACGATAACCCATGATTATGTGAGTGAAAATGAGGATTTGATATTGATAAAGTACAATGAAGCCGGAGATACCATTTGGCGCAATACTATTCAAAAACCTACTACCGTAGAGCAATGTTTTAATGTACTTGCTACAAGCGACGGTGGCTATATTATTGCCGGTAGGCAACGAACATTTAATCAAAACGGACGCTTTTTCGTATTAAAAACCGACAGCTTAGGCAACGAGGAATGGAGCAGTCAATACCACCCATTACAACACGGTGCTGCTTTTTCCATTTTTGAAACTGATACTGGCTATGTGGTGAGTGGTTACGTTGAATATTTTCAAACAGATGGAGACTTATTTATTATGGAAATTGATAAACAAGGAAACGTAGTTTGGGAAAAAAATTATGGAGGTAATGAAAGTGATAGTGCAGGGTTGTTGCTTAAAAACAATTCCAATACTTGTTTTATAGCAAACACAATGCAACAAAACAATGTTTACCGTCCTTGGGTGGCACTCCTTAACAGCATAGGGGATACTATTTGGTCAAAAACCTTTAACCAAGAAGTAGGTGCACTTCAGGAAGCCCCTCTACAACCCACGCCCGACGGTGGTTTTGTATGCTTGTATAGTTACGATACCGAATTGGGCTACCGCGCCCCTTGGCTATGGCGTTTCACCGCCACCGGCGACACGCTTTGGACCCGCCGCATACCCGGTGCGCCAAGCAACAACAACACCTATCTCAAAGACATAGCCCCCACTCACGATGGCGGTTGGGTGCTCTCCGGTTTTAATTACTCGCAACAGAGTAGTTGGGTTGTGAAAACAGATAGCCTTGGACATACCTGTAGTTTTATAGGTTGCGACAGCACGGTAGTAGTAGAAGTGCTGCCCGGCATTCCCC
>MTCR01000108.1 GCA_002212725.1 Sphingobacteriales bacterium TSM_CSM
TGGTTAAAAATGGGCAGAAAGAAGTGTTTCCGGTGGCATGTGAAGCCATAGTAAAGCAAGACGGCAAAGATAAAAACGACTGTGAATTAAATGCTGCTCATCGACTTATGCCTCAAATAAGGTCTGTCTTGCCTGCCACAAAGTATAAATTGATAGGGCTGTTTGACGGTTTATATCCGAATGGGAACATGATAAGAAACCTGCAAGCACAAGCCATTCGCTATATCATGGGTATTAAGGAAGGCTATGTTTTAGTACAAGTAGGCAGGTTGCGGCAAGACGGGGCATTAGCAGTTAAAGAATGGAACAATGAGAAAGGGCACCGGTGTCGGGCGAGTTGGCGTAACGGCTTGATATTAAATGGTCAGCACCAGGACATATTGGTTAATTACTATGAATTTGAGGAATACAACAAAAAGGGCGAACGGGTTTACCGCAATACATGGATTACCGATCTGGACATTACGCAGGTTAATATTGTTGAGTTGGTAACGGTGGGGCGAAGTCGTTGGAAAATAGAAAATGAAACATTCAATACGCTTAAAACACAGGGCTATCATTTAGAGCATAATTACGGACATGGCAAGAAGAACTTAGCAACTAACTTTATGCTGCTTACTTTTTTAGCCTTTTTGATAGACCAGATAGCGCAAAGTGTTGATGTGGCATTTAAAAAAGCACTTCAATATTGCCATAACAAAAAAAGTTTATGGGAGGCAGTCAGAAGTACTTTTTATGTAATTCCTTGTCGCAATTGGGAACAGTTATACCGAATAATTGCCAATGAGGTCAAGTTTAAAATAGTGCTATTGGAGTAAAATAAAAACATATTCGCTTGTCTGTTAATAGCGAGAATTGCTGACATGCTGATAAATATTTTACAAAAAATGCAAACTTTTATTCCTGCCAACCCCATACGCCCCAACATTTACGTAGCAATGGCTGCAGGCAAAGGCAGAGGTGTTTTTGCCGCACACCCGCTAAAAGCCGGTGAAATTATAGAAATTTGCCCCGTATTGGTGCTGCCGCCCAACGACCGGCCAATGATAGACAATACCAAATTATACGACTACTATTTTTTATGGGGTGAGGAGGAAAACCAAATTGCCATTGCATTGGGGTATGGTTCCTTGTATAACCACTCTTACCAGCCCAATGCAGAGTATGAAGCCAATTACGAAGATAACACCCTTACCTTTATTTGCCACAAAGATATTGACGCCAACGAAGAAATAACCGTAAATTACAACTGCGATACCAACGATAACACGCCTGTATGGTTTGATAAACAAACAACGCCAACCGATTAGCAAATGACATATTTTTATCTTTTTCAACTTATACTCCTCTGTTGTACACCGCAGCTATTAAGCGCACAGCAAACCGGCCTGTTGGTATCGGGTCCCATGCTGGGTTACGCAGAGCACCGCGAAGCCCTTATTTGGCTGGAAGTAAGCCCGCAGGTAACTTCGGTAAAAGTGCAGTATGCCGAAAAGGGCAGCCTTGTTGCAGAACAGAAAACCGTTGCGTATGAGGGTAAACTGCAGCAAACATTCAATCCGGTAAAAATTATATTAACCGGACTTTCTATGAACAGCACCTATGAATATGCCGTTTTGCTCAATGGCGTTGTTCAAAAACTCCCATACCCGCTTACCTTTACCACTAAAAAATTGTGGGAGTGGCGACAAGACCCGCCCGCTTTTTCTTTTATGTTTGGCTCTTGCGCCTATGTTAACGATTCGGTTTACGACCGCCCGGGTGTGCCTTATGGCCAAAATCCGGCTATTTTTGAAAGCATGACCAAACAATCATCAGATTTTATGCTTTGGGTTGGCGATAACGTGTATTTACGCGAAGCCGACTGGAGTTCTGCCTATGGCATTCAGTACCGTTATCAGCATGTGCGGAAACTGCCGCAACTGCAACCATTTTTTGCATCCAGACCGCAATATGCCACTTGGGACGACCACGATTATGGCCCCAACGATTCTAATTTTTCCTACGAACTCAAAGATGTTACCCTGCAAACATTTATAAACTATTGGGGCAACAAATCCTATGGCGAAGACGGAAACAAAGGCGTTTACGGTAAATTTACCTGGGCCGATGCCGAGTTTTTCCTGCTCGACGACCGGTATTACCGATGGCATGAAGCAATGCCCGATAGCCTGCCCGAAAAAGCATACCTGGGGCAAAGGCAATTGCAATGGCTTCAAAATGCGTTGCTTTCTTCCACGGCAACCTTTAAATTTATTGTTTCGGGAAGCCAGATGCTCAACCCCCTCAACAATTTTGAGTGTTTTACCCACTACACCCGCGAATACAACCAACTCATCGGGTTTATAACCAAAAACAAGGTAAAAGGCGTGTTGTTTTTAAGCGGCGACCGGCACCTGACCGAAATCATCAAAGTCCAATCCAATGGGTTTTATCCTTTATACGATATTACTAGTTCCCCGCTAACCTCGCGCCCCTATACATCGGTATTTAAAGACAAAGAAGGCAACAACCCCAACCGCGTACCCAACACGCTGGTTGCAGAGCAAAACTATGTGCACATAGCCTTTTCGGGCAAACGAAAAGAGCGGATTATGACCATTTCATGCTACAATGCCAACAACGAAAAAAAATGGAGCTTGGACATTAAGCAGTCGGATCTTGGGTATTAACCCCGCTTTTCTGCTATTTACAGAGCGGAAACAGGGCCTGCCAAACTTTTTTACCTTTTCTTCATCTGTAGCAGATAATTAATTGTTTTTAATAAAGAACAAATGTTAAGGCAATTAAAGCCCAAGGGTTAAAATAACGCCTTTAATTTCTTAGCTTTGCACGTTTTACAGCTATTTTTCTAACCAAACACAACTTAACTATGAACCAGACTACAGCGCCCCGTTATGTCTTCTCATTTAAGGAGGGCGACGGGAAAAACAAACATCTTCTTGGCGGAAAAGGCGCCAACCTGTGCGAAATGACCCAAATCGGCTTAAACGTGCCGCCGGGTTTTGTAATCAGTACCGAAGCCTGCCTGGCCTATCTTGCCCACCCCAAACGCCAGTTGCCCGATACGGTAATGGAAGAAGTACACCAAAAAATGAAAGAGGTTGAGCAGGCAACCGGCAAAATATTTGGTAATGCCACCAACCCGCTGCTGGTATCGGTGCGGTCGGGGTCTGCGTTGTCTATGCCGGGCATGATGGACACAATACTAAACCTTGGGTTAAACGAATTAACCTTGCAAGGACTTATAAAGCAAACCAACAACGAGCGCTTTGGGTACGATGCCTACCGCCGTTTCATACAACTGTTTGGCAAAGTAGCGCTTGGTGTGCCCGATGAAAAATTTGATGCTCATTTTGAAGCAGTTAAACACCATGCCGGAGTAAAAACCGATATTGGGCTGAGTGCAGCCGACCTTAAAGAGGTGAGCCACCGTTTTTTGGAAGTAGGGCGCGAACATACCGGCAAACCGTTTCCGCAAAATGTGTTTGAACAATTGGAAATAGCTATTAAGGCCGTTTTTAACTCGTGGATGGGGAAACGCGCCATAGATTACCGCCGCGAGTTTAAAATAACCCCGCAAATGGCAAACGGCACCGCCGTAAATGTGGTAGCCATGGTGTTTGGCAATATGGGCAACGACAGTGCAACCGGTGTGGGCTTTACCCGCGACCCCGGCACCGGTGAAAATACCATGTTTGGCGAATATTTGGTAAATGCTCAGGGCGAAGACGTAGTTGCAGGTATCAGAACACCTAAACCGGTACACCAACTGGAAGACGAAATGCCCGAAATGTACCGCCAATTAGAAGAACTGAGCCAAAAACTGGAAAAACATTACAAAGAGGTGCAAGACTATGAATATACCATAGAAAAGCAAGTACTCTATTGCCTGCAAACCCGAAACGGCAAAATGAACACCACCGCCATGGTGCGCACTTCGGTTGAAATGGTAAAGGAAGGGCTTATTACCAAAGAACAGGCATTGCTGCGCATTAAACCCGATATGCTGGAACAACTGCTGCACCCGCGCCTTGACCCCACTCACAAATATACCCCGTTGGCACAGGGGTTGCCGGCCTCGCCCGGAGCCGCATCGGGGCATTGCGTGTTTGATGCCGACCGTGCCGAAGCGTTAGGCAGAGCCGGTCAGAAAGTCATCTTGGTACGCGAAGAAACCAAACCCGAAGATATTCATGGCTTTTTTGCCTCGCAGGGTATTCTTACCAGCCGCGGCGGCAAAACCTCACACGCTGCCGTAGTGGCACGTGGCATGGGTAAACCCTGCGTTGCCGGCGCCGAGGGCATTACCGTAGATGTAAAACTACGCCTTGCTTTTGTTGGCGATACCGTATTGCACGAAGGAGATGAAATTACCATTGACGGCGGAACCGGAATGGTGTACCGTGGTACTATACCTACTGTGCCGCCGGTTTTTTCCGATGATTTGAAAACCCTGCTTTCGTGGGCCGATGAAATAGCTACCTTAAAAGTTATGGCCAACGCCGATACGCCCGAAGCCGCTAAAAAAGCGGTGGAATACGGTGCAATGGGCATTGGCTTGTGCAGAACCGAGCGCATGTTTAATGCATCTGACCGCCTGCCAATTGTTATTGACATGATTTTGGCAAACACAACCGATGAGCGTTTAGTTGCCCTTAACCGCCTGCTGCCCATTCAAAAACAAGATTTTAAAGAAATATTTACCGCCATGGCGCCCCGGCCGGTAACCGTGCGCCTGCTCGACCCGCCCATTCACGAATTTTTACCCGAAGCACAACAACTTAACGAAGAACTGGCACACCTGCAACAGCTGAAAACTACGGTGCAGGGTGTAAACAACCTCTACAACAGCCTGCGCCTGCTCGATGGCGGCGCCGACATCAATTTTACCAATGCATCGCCCTTTAACGCTTCCGGTGAAGATTTAATCACCCAAGCCATTGTTAAAAAAGAGCGAATGCTGAAAAAGGTGAAAGAACTGCACGAGGTTAACCCCATGCTTGGCCACAGAGGGGTGCGCTTGGGGCTTACTTTTCCCGAAATTTACTGTATGCAGATACAAGCCATTCTGGAGGCCGCCGCCGAATGCCACCTGGCCGGTATAGCAATTAACCCCGAAATAATGGTGCCGCAGGTTTGCACCGCCGAAGAACTCATACAGGTAAATGTGCATGTGCAGGCCATTAAAAAGCAGGTAGAAGAAAAATATAAAGTTTCTCCCGCGTTTAAATTCGGAACCATGATTGAAGTGGTGCGTGCCTGCATGGAAGCCGATGAACTTGCCAAAGTTGCCGAGTTTTTCTCATTCGGAACCAACGACCTTACACAGGCTACTTTCTCGTTTTCGCGCGAAGATGCCGAAAACAAATTTTTGCCACTTTACACGCAGCAAAATATTTTACACGATAACCCCTTTGAATCTATTGATACCAGAGGCGTTGGAAAACTGATGCGTGTAACCGTTGAATGGGGACGAAAAGCCCGCCCCGAATTGAAAATAGGCATCTGCGGCGAACAGGGCGGCCACCCCGAATCTATCCAATTCTGCCATCACCTTGGGCTGGATTATGTGTCTTGTTCTTCGCCCCGCGTGCCTATAGCGCGCCTTGCGGCTGCTCATGCCAAGTTGGGTGAACGCACCTACACGTCTGATTAAATACACGGTGAAACAACCAGTTCTTTAATTACAACAAAAACCCGCTGCCTGTACAAAAGCAGCGGGTTTGTTGCATTAAAACCTTTACAAAGCAGCGCCTGTTACTTCACTACGCCAACCCGGGCTGTATAGGTTTTATTTTCAGCCAATACCTGTACATAGTAGATGCCGGCAACGGACGGCAGTTGCAGGTCGAGCACCTGAGTTTGTAAGCTGTGCCGGCTGTTTACCACCAACTGTCCCAAGGCATTAAATACCTGTATTTCTACCGGGGTTACTTTATCAAAACTAAGGTCAACAAATACCTTGCCATCGGGGTTTGGATTGGGAAATACATTTACAACAGGACTGACCGGGCTGCCCGACGGCTGCGGCTGTATATCGGTGGTGTTTTCACATTCAATGGCGTTGTATTCCATGCCCAGATTATATCCAATGGTAAAATGGTGTACTATGTTCATGCCGTAATCTGGTTCAAAGGTAAGGTAATAGCCGCCGGCGGGGTTTTTAAGGCGCACCCAGCCGGTTCCGTCGCTGTTTGCCCACCACGAAATGCCGTCTTGCCCGGTATCGTTAAACCTGAGAATGTAACAGCCATCGGGCAGGTTAAACACATCGTCGTAGGTGGTGTTGTTGGTCATACTTGTTCGGGTATAAACCACATTACCCTGGTCGTCGGTAACGGTATAAGAGTTTTCATAAGCGGCGCTGTTGGTTCTGAAATAAAGGCTCAGCCCGCTTTGGTATTGTGGCGGCAAGGTAAATGGGGTTTCCATTTTGTTGTTGTTAAGGTATTGGTCGCCGCCAATTACGTAGTTGGGTTCGCTTAGTTCAACATAAAACACCGGATTATCGGGGTTCAGGTTGGTCCAGTTAAACAGGGGCAGGGTAATTTCTGCTTCCTGCATAAAAGTCAATTGTCCTTCCCACCGGTAATAACAGGGCATTGATTGTGCAATATCGCTCCATGAGCGCACGCCGTAGGTAATGAGTACACTGCGCAGGGTATCGGCACCGGTATTTTTGATTTTTATGCGCGGGTTGTCGCAAACAGGGTTTTCCCGGCGGTGCATATCCTCTATGCTTGGGTTTATAATGTCTTCAATAGAGGCATCGAGTTGGAAGTTGGGTGCTCCATAGCTGATGAGGTGAGCGGCCAATACATAATTTCCATACGGGGTGGGCGAAGACTGAATGTCGTAGTCAAAATTAACCGTTTCGCCCGGGTTTACAAACGGGGTTAGTTCATGGTCATAGGTATTGACAATGGCTCCCGGGCACCAGCCGCCGCGGTCATAAATCCAGGTTCCGCCCTGCGGATACACAAAATTATCGGAGCACTCGTTCCACAAATACCAGTTAAAACGCTGTACGCCGTTAATTTTAAACTTGTGGAATTTGGGGCAAAATTCGGCGCAGTTTTCGGCAGTAGCGCCAAAGCCGTGCCCGCTGGTTCGGGTTTTAATTCGGAACATGGAGGCGTTTTGCGGCAGGGTTATGTCTTTGGGCGGCAAATGAGTGTTGGTGAGCATAGCGGCATAGTCGTAGCTGGCATCGGGGTATATTTGTTTCAGCCCCAGTACGTTGCGCGGCGGCGTTCCTTTAATAAACAGAAATTTCAAATCGAGCAATTCCTGGTTATTGCCGGCTCTCAGGTCAACGGTTCCGCGCAGCAGGGGTGCATAATCGGTTACGTCAAATATCCAGCGCGTACCTTCGGGCCCAAGGTCAAGGTTAATGCCGTAGGGGGTAATGTATCGGCCTATTTCGTAGGTAACAGTGTTGCTGTAATATTCGTGGTCGTTTCGCACAATGGTAACTTCGGGCAATACCAGGGTAGAGTCTGTTTTTACCCCGTTTAGCCACGTATAAGTATAAACATTAGCCGGCCAGGCATAAAACGAATCGGTAGCCTCAGACGGGTGGTTGGGGGCATCGTCCATAATAATTTCGTTTGTACCGGGGTTTTCGTACAATACAATATAAGCCATGTCGTTTTCTTCGTTTTCTTCGCTTACAAGCGTATTGATAACCGATTCGTATTCACCCTGCTCAAAAACCACATTGGGTCGGGTGTTGGCGGAGTTTAAATTCCAGACATAATCCGATGGGTTTACCTTTTTCCATTGCGGATAACCGTACATGGCGCCGTGGTTGGCATTGGCGGAGGCATCGGTAAGAGTGGTTCCGCTGCTTTGGTTCATGGGGTAATACCCAATAAGGTTGGCATAATCGGGGTGGGTATTGTCAAGGGTTTTGTTCATCCATGCGGCAATGGTAGCCTGCGGCAGCGCTTTGTTAAAAATGGCAAATTCTTTCATTCGGCCGTTATAGTAATCGCCCGGGTTGGTGGTATTGGCACCAATTCCTATATAAAAACGGGTTATGCCTTCCATAGTTCTGTACTTGGCAGAGCCGGAGTGCCACAAAACGCCGTTTTTATAAATGTACATCATGCCGGTACCGGCGTTTTTGGTAAAAGCCCAATGTACCCACTGTCCTTCATATTCATTGGCGGCAGCAGCTTTTTCAATGCGGTCGTAAGAACTGCCGCTGCTGTTGCCGGCATCCCAGTATATGTTGCCGTTGCTCCAAGGCAGGTGCACGTTCAGTACGCGGTTATTATTGGCATCTACGCCTTCAAAATTGTAATTGTTTTTGGGTTGCACATCGGGGTTGCCGTAGGTCCAGAAGCTGATGGTAACCTCATTGGTTAGGGAACCTACCGCATTTGCCGGAATATCAACATAATCGGCGCCTTTAAAATCGAGGCAATACTCGGTTTGCCCCGAAATGATGCCCGAAGCAAAAGGGGTTTCCTCGGTAAGCAGGGCATTACCTGCGGCGGGTTCGGTATTGTTATAGGTAATTTCTACGGCAATATTGGAAGCGCCGTTCCAGGTAAAGGGTGTATTGAACTGCAAAGATTGCCAGCCTGTACCGGCAAAAGTGGTATTTAAGCGATACACCTCAACAAAATCGGAAGTTTCATAGTCATCGGGGCTGATGGTGGTATTGAAAGTATGTTTCATTTTGATTGTCAGGTTGCGTAATTCGGTTCCTGCATTAGCAACTTCCAACTGTAGCCCGGTAATGTCTCCGGCAGTAAGTCCGGCTGAGGTAAGTTCGGTGGCACGCCACAAAAACTGGCTGCGGCGGGTAGCGGTTGTTCCCAATATATCGGCATTTTCCTGAGTACCGGTTCCTATGCTTGCCGTATTGAGTGAAATAGTATTGGTATGCACTATTTGTTGTTGTTCGGTTTGGTAAGTGGTATAGGTAGGTTGGCTGGTGTATTGCAGCAGATTAGGTGTAGCGCCGTTAATGGTGTAATTAGGTTGCGATTTGAAGGTGGAGTCATAAATTCCGTCGCGGTTGGTAACCGCAAAATAGGTAATATAGTCCCACTCACCACAGGGGTAAGAGTCGGCGTTGGTAGCGGGGTCGCATTTAAGGGTTTGGTACATCAGCACTTTTTCGTAGGTTTCAGAACCATCGGGGAAGGTAAATGTGCCCAGATAGGGGGCGCCCCAACCAATAGGGCTGGGGTCGTTAAAGGTAAAAGTTTGTACCACCACTGTATCGCCGGGTTGGCGTTGTGCCTTTAGAGAAACCGCAGCCAATAACAGGAAAAAGAGCAGGGTAATATTGGTATTAAACAAAATACCCCAAAGCAGAGAGAGCGTGTATTTTTTCTTCATGAACTATGTTTTGGTATATTGTAAAGTGAAATAATTTTTTATTGATTAGCCATATTAGCTGTAATAATTTTTCAATGCAGGATCATCTTCGTAGGCAGCGCCAATATGGCAGAGGTGGTCCAGCATTTCGGCAAAAAGGTCAAAGAGCAGTTGCAGTTGCTCAATGTCTTTTATAACACCGCGCACTTTAAACTCCAGTTCATCAACGTTTTTAGGGTAGGGGCTGATAATGGCATCGGAAGTAGCTTTGTGCACGGTTATTTTTACCTGCTCCAGTTGCTTGATAATAGTGCGTATTCTTTCGTTGGAGAAAAATTTCCACAGTTTGTAATCATCATTACCTTTAATAACAAAATCGTAATCAAATTCCTCATCGGTGCCGGTTTCTATGTCTTCCATGCCAAAGAAGGTGGCAATATCAGAAAAAAAGTTTCGCCTGAAAATGGTAAACCTGAATCCGTCTTTGTTAATGTAGGGTGCACGCATTCGGGTGTAGCGTATATGGGCATTGTTGGTATGCACCACATAGGTGTCTAATATTATTGTCCATTCTTTGTGGCAAACCACCACCTGGTCTTTACCAAACCAGCCGCCGTCAATAAATTCGCCGCCGATGCGCTCGCTCAGCAGGCGCCAGATTTCTTTTTTGCTGGGCCCGAATAATTGCCTTAACAGTTCCATAAACCCGAAAATGTAAAAAGTGAATTAAAAATAGCAAAAGTGCAGCACAAAGAAAGCAATTTTTTGTCCTTTTTTGTGCTAACAGGCATAATACTTTATGCTATGCCCCTTTTTTACCCTTGCTCCATAAAGGTATAATACAAAAGCCTTAACCCAAACACCAACATCAGCAACCCTATAAACCGGAACAACCTGATTAGCCACCGTTCATGTAACATGCCCGATAATTTACCGGCAAAAATGGCTTTCAGCATATCGGTTATGAAAATGCTGGTTAGTGTGCCCGACAGGTATAGCCCCATGCCCAACCCAAACCCGTATTTACCCGATGCCACGCCAATTATGCCCAGCCAAATGGCAAACACTACCGGATTTGCAAAATTAACCAGAAAACCCTTTGCAAATGCTGCATAATAATGGCTGTTGGTGTGCGAAACTACCGCCGGCGAACTTGTTCCGGGCTTAAAAAGATATTTAAAACCAAACATGAGCAATAAAACCGAACCCAATATACCCAAATAATACCGGTTGCGGTTTTGCGTTAAAAATTCCGATGCCCCGTAGGTACAAATCAACACGCATATAACATCGCTTACAAAAATGCCCAACGCTGCCCCAATGCCTGTTTTAACGCCCTGCCGAAGTGAAATGGAAAGCAGGGTAAAAAAAACAGGCCCTATGATGAATGCAAGCAGCAAACCGGCACCAAAACCTTCTAAAAACGGTATCATAGGCTTGTTCAGATAAGTATTAAATTTGTAAAATAAACATTTACAAAATGCATAAGCATCTGCAATTGAGGCTTTTCAGCAACTGCATCTATTCGCCGCGTTTCAGGGCACCTGTTTTTTGGTTTCATTCCAGATAACATCCATTTCGGCAAGGGTCATGCTGCTGAGTTGTTTTCCCATTTCATTTGCGGCTTCTTCCATGAGCATAAACCGAGACCTGAATTTTTTGTTGGTTTTTTCGAGCGCATTTTCTGGGTCAATATCTAAAAACCGGGCGTAGTTTACCAGCGCAAACAGCACATCGCCAAATTCTTTTGTCTGTTCGGTTTTGTTGCCGCTTTGCACGGCTTCTTCCAGTTCTTGTATTTCCTCTTTTACCTTATCCCAAACCTGATGCGGGGCTTCCCAGTCAAAACCTACCTTACGGGCTTTACCCTGAATTTGAACCGCCTTAATGAGCGCCGGAAGCGAAACCGGTACGCCTTCCAAAGCCGATTTTTTACCTTCTGCCAACTTTAACTGCTCCCAGTTGCGCTTTACCTCCTCCTCGCTTTCAACCTGCACATTGCCGTAAATGTGCGGATGCCGCCTTATGAGTTTTTCGCAAAGGGTGGTAATAATGCTTTCTATGTCAAATGCCCTTTGCTCTTCGCCAATTTTTGCGTAAAAAACTATGTGCAACAACAAGTCGCCCAGTTCTTCTTTTATATCGCGAAGGTTGTTTTCGGTAATGGCATCGGCTAACTCATAGGTTTCTTCTATGGTCAGGGGCCGAAGCGATTCAAAAGTTTGTTTGCGGTCCCATGGGCATTTTTCCCGAAGGTCGTTCATGATGTACAGCAGCCGTTCAAAGGCTGCCAGTTTTTGTAGCATAAAGCGGGTGCAAATTTGATGAAAACAGGCAAAATTGCCGGTTTTGCAGGCAAAAGTACGGCAATTTAAACTTAACTTTGCACTTCAACGTTAATAGTGTAAATCTTTTGCACCATGTTTTTAGCAACTTTGCTGCTCAGTATTGGTTTAATGACCTTTGTAATGGCAGGTATAGGTCTTCGCATTTTGTTGGTTAAAGGCGGTCAGTTCAGGGGAACCTGCGCCAATAACAACCCTATGCTGGAAGAAAAAATAGGTAAATGCACCGTTTGCGGACGCACCGCCGGCGAAGCCTGCAAAGCCGATGAGGTAAAACAGGCAGTATAACGGTCGCCATAATTACATACTGCATGGCCACCGGCCTGAAAAAAACAGTATTTCTGTTCTGCCGCACTAAACCAAAACCTGCAATACAGGTAAACCCTTTATGCGTAACGTTTCCTATTGTTTCCAGCGCTCTAATTGCGGAATGTGCATAGTATATAAGTACCGCGTTGGCAGCCAGTAACCTTGCTTTTTCAACTGTTCCCTTACAAACTCCTGCATTTCTTTGGCTGAGGTAAAGTTGCCAATAAAATTGCCGTTTGCGTAGCAGTAGCTGCAATATTTGGCGCTTTTAGTACCATCGGCATTGGTGCCGCCGTGGTTGGGGTCTTTTTCCAAAGGCATTCCGCAACTTTGGCAAAATTTGTCAAATTTTCCCATGATTTATAGGGTGTTTGGTTTCACTGCAAATATAACATAACTGCTTGGCAAACCAAAGCAATTTCCACTATTTTTCGGTTTTATACTGGCATCTGTCGCCATAATAACCTTCATCGCAATCGCATTTACCGGTTTGCCTGTTGCATTTGCCGTGTGCGCCGCAATCAATACCGGCGCAGGGGTTAGGAATTGTTTGCTCTGCACCGGTTTGCGGCGGGTTTTGGCATCGGTCGCCGGTATAACCATCTCTGCAAATACATTTACCGGTTTGCGGGTTGCAGGTGCCGTGTGCACCGCAGTTTATGCCGGCACAGCGGTTGGCGGGCGGGCAATCGCGCACACATTTACCGGTTTTGTCAATATAGTAGGTTTGGTTGTTTACGGTTACGCGGGCTACACCGTTGGTAAAATCATCGGCTTGGTCGTAGTATTGCCCCGGAATGGCCGGGTTGCCGGTTCGGTTTATATAAAACCACTTTCCTTCATTAAATACCCGCAACATGCCATCGGAAAAGCGGTCGGCTACCCGTTCAAATTTAAGGCTGCCGCGAAGGGTTTCCACTATGCGTCTTTCATTTTCGGCGGCAGTGTTTGAACTGTTGTTATTATTTCCCTGCTGTCCGGTTTCGTTTCCCGATGTGAGGCGGTTTCGCACTTTTACCTTAATGGGCGGGTTTTGCGGTTGTGTGGCCAATTTTATCTTAAACGGTTGCGGCGATACCAACACCCACTGCGGAGGATAGCGCAGTTCCAGTTCAATGATTTGCCCGGCGCGGAAAAATGCTTTCGGGTAAGCAAACCTGAAATTGCCGTTTTCATCGGTTACCGTTTCCATCGATTCGGTTTCCGATTTTTCGGCAATTCCCAAATCAGATACCGCATTGCCGGCCAAATCGGTTACGGTACCATTAATATAAAGGTAATCTTCGGGGTTGGGAAGAGGTATGCTTTCGGCATTTTGGTAAATGCCGGTTTGGTAAAACCGCAGTTTGCCGGTATCGGCGGCGTGCAACACAATATACTGCCCGTTGGGAGAAAATTCGGCACTCAACAATTTTTCATCGGGCTGAAACGAGTAACCCTGCTCAAGCGTTGCAGCACGCCAAAGTGCAGGAGTAAAACCCTGCATACCGATAATCGTTTCAGCGTCTGCTGAAAACCCGATACTTCCGGTGAGGCGCTCTTTGAGTATGACTTCTTTTACCTGTTCAAATTTGCCCGATGTTCTATACAACACCAGTTTGCCGCGTTTAGTTGCCGCGGTCAGCAGTTTACCATCGGGCGAAAAGGCAAGCGCGGTAAACAAGTCGTAAGCTTCAGTAGCGGCAATTTCCGAAATTCTTGTCTGTTGGTCGGTATTCCAGATTTCAATTTGCCCGGTTTGAGCACCGATAAACGCCAGCAAATTGCCCGCCGGCGAAATGGCAAACGTATTTTTTTTGCCGGGTGGTGTGGAAAAAGCAAGTTGCGGGTTGGGCTGTTGTGTGGCCAGGCTGTAAAACTGCAATTTACCCTCTTCAAAATTTACGGCTATTTGTTGCCCGTCGGGAGTGAACTGCAATTGGTTTACTGCACCCTTATCGTCAACCCTTATCAGTTCATTGCCGCCAACATACCAACCAATAAAGCCGCCTTGGCCGCCAACCGCTTTTATAGCGGCATTGCCCGAAAAGGCAAGTGCGGTAATAGTTCCCAGGCTGGCCCCAAAAGATTCTTTTAATGTGAGCGAGGGTAAATGCCAGACATGGCAAAGCCCTTCTTCATGTCCTGTAATAAGGTACTGCCCGCTTGCCGATATGGCATAGGCTGTTACCGGCGGCGTGGTACCGGGCAGGCGGCGCGGCGGAAAATCAAATTCCAGCATTTGTTTTTTACCCAGCACCACGGCTAAATTTGGCGCAAATCTTTGCAGGTAATCGGGATTGGCAAGGTTTAAACTGTCGTAATAAACCTGAGCAAGGTTGCCGTTTTGCAGCGCACCGGTTTCTTGTGTCAGCATACCGGCATTGCTGAGCAAGTAGTAGCAAAGGCCTAAATTATGCCATACATTATACCGCAATTCGGTGGTATCGGCTTCGGTTTGCGCCCTTTTGAAAGCTTTTATTGCAATCTCATAATCATCGTTGTTGTACAGCTTTACCGCCTGTGCATAATGCGTAACGGCTAAGTTGTACAGCGCAATGTAGTGGCTTTCATTTGTTGCCAGCGCTTGGGTGAAAAAGGTTTCGGCTTCCGTAAGGTTATTTGCATAGAATTCATCAACGCCTTTGTTTACCAAAACTGCAGTTTGGTTTTCTGTTTCCGATTTCAGCAGGTCGCCATCGGTATAGCCTGCCCATGCAAGCCAGCCCGATAACCACAGCGCCGTACCGGGTATTGCGGCAACCAATATGCCGGTGGGCAGAGCCATTTTTTGTGTTTGCCTGGTTATGGCAAGGTAAACCAGATAACCTGCCGCAATAACCAGCACCGCAGGGCCTAATGCCAACACTACCAAAATGGCGGGTATATACCAGGGCAGTTGTTTGCCCCACTGTGGCAAAGCACCGGCAAATGCTTTTTTCCACAACGCTTTATTGCGCAGTTGCCGGCTGTACTCTTGTGCTGTGTCGGGCACGGTTTCTTCGGGGGGTGGTTGCAGGCGGGCGTTAAACCATTGTTTAAGGGTTTGATGCAGTTGGCCGGCACCGGTTGCGGGGGTGTCTTCGTAAGGCAGGTTTTGCTGTGCTGCCTGTTCCTGTTGGCTGATGTTGCCCTTTGTTTTATGCGTTTTTTGTTGATTTTGCCGGTTTGCCAGCTCGCTTTCGGCATGTTGAAGCGCGTTGCCGGCTTCGGTGAGTTGCTGCTGTACAAACTGCTCTTTTTTGCGGCGGGCAAAAGAGTCGTCTTTCAGGTCAATACTGTCTAACAACTCAATGGCGGCTTTGCGTGCCACCAGTTCTGCCTGCGGTGTATGCCTTAGCTCATCTAAAAGATATTGCCTGACCGGCGGGGGCATGTATGCCTGCTGAAGCCAGGGCAGCCGTGCCAGCAGCAGCAGGTTGTTGTGAGTGGCAGTTTGTCCCGATATTAACCCGTTTTCTTTGAGCGCTTTTGCAACGGCCAAGGTTATTTCCCAGGTTATAGGTTCAAAGCAAACCAAGGCACAGAGCAAGGTGTACAAACCTTCATCGGGGTAGCCGTTTTCATCGGGTACGGTAAGGTATTGTTTCAGCGCATTCCAGTCCACATTGGGGTTATCGGCACTGTAAATTGGCATGGATGCGCGGCGCTGCGTGCGCATAAAGCGGGTGTGCAACTTTTTAAAATCGGTGGCTTCGTCAGATGAAAGCAGTTCTGCCAGTTGTGCCTGCCCCTGCAAATTGGCGGGCAATACCACAAACACATTGCTGAGCAATCGTTCGCGGTACATCCAGTGTTCGGGTTCGGCGGGTGTTACCAGGGCGCGGCGGTTCCATGTTTCAAAGGCGGGCAATACCCAGTCTTTGAGTTGTGGCCGCAGGGGGTTGAGCAGGTAATCGCCATCATCTAACAACACCAGGCGGTGCTTTGGGTACAGGCGTGCCAACTCTTCCAGCGGTAAGCCATCGGGGTGGGCGTTGTTCCAGCAAATGCGCGGGTCTTGCCGGAAAAAAAATTTTTCGATGAGCACATTTTCACGCGCCAGCGTATCAATCCAGTTTTCAAAAAAGCGCGCCCGGTGGTCGTTCTGGCAGGTATGGTCTATTAGGGCAAGGTATTCTGTTGCCTGACTTTGGCGGTCGTAGCAAAGGGTTACCATACCGCCGGCTTTAATGGTTTGCCGGATGGTTTTTACCATATTGAGTTTTACCGCCTCGCTGCTTTGGCGCTGCCGCATGGCATTGGCAACTTCATACACCTCTTGCACGGCTTCAATATTGGCTTCCTGCGACGGAAAAGGGATGTTGAACGGCGCCAGATTGCCACCCCTGGCATTTTTGGCTTGCTGCCGGCGCAAAAACTCCGAAAGTTGGTCGTCGGCAATTTGCCGGGCCATTTGGGTAAGACGGGTGTACCAGTTTGAAATGAGCAGAAACAGCACCAAAAAGAAGAGCAATCCGCCTGCCAGAGCAAGTATTTTTTGCCAGCTGAAGCGGCTTACAATTAACTCCGAATCGGCCTGCGGAAACATTTGCGGCAGGGCAATTTTTTGTTCCGAAGCGGTA
The DNA here is from genome assembly GCA_002212725.1 of Sphingobacteriales bacterium TSM_CSM. GTDB lineage: Bacteria > Bacteroidota > Bacteroidia > Chitinophagales > UBA2359 > UBA2359. The sequence continues at coordinate 16,538 of MTCR01000108.1, forward strand.
ACGGTTATGGTAACGCGATAGGTACTGTCGCAATTTTGCTTGTCATCGGGGTAAAAAGCGGCGAGCGAGACAGATAACAACCCCGAACGCATAAAGGTATGCGAAACGGTATCGGCATTGGTTTGCACCCCTTGTCCATCGCTAAAATTCCAGCTAAAGGTAGTATTTTGGTTGGTTTTTGTTTGGTTGGTAAAGGTAACCTGTTGCCCTGCCTGTATAGTAGTTGGGTTTGCCCTGAAGTAGGTTGGGGGTTTTTGACTGCTTGGGCAGGGTTCTGCCGCAACAGGGCGGAATTTAACCGGAGGAGACAGTTCTGATGCTTGCCGGCTTTCTCTGATTTCGCCAATCAAAACATAAAGTCCCCATGCAAGCAGGAATGCAGCCAGGCCAATTCCCAAAAACAGAAACAAGTATTTGGGCGATAGTTTTGTGCGGTTAACCGGCACAGGCGGCAGGGGCAGTTCGGGCAGGGTTTCCGATGCTTTGATTTGCTGAATGTAATAATCGAACAGGCGGTTAAACTTTACCTGTTCGGGTTCGCTGTTGGCAATTATGGGGCAAAGCACTTCTTTCAGCGCTTCGGGGTTGGAGCGGTATTTGTTGCCGGTTGCCAGCAAAATTTGTTCTATGCGCAGCAAGGTATCCATACTAATGGCAAACCCTTCTGCTTCGAGTTGAAACAGCAGAGGTTGCAAAAACGGATATGTGTGTTGTGCCGGCAAAGTACAGGTTTTAAAACGGGGGTACTAAAAAATGTTAGCGTGCGGCGAGTAAGATTTGCAGGTCGTCGAAGGTTTTTGCCAGAATAGAGTAGCTGATGCGCATGATTTTTTGCTGGTCATCGGGCGATTTTTTGAGGAAATCGCGGTTTTCCAACATTTTTACCCAGTTGAGCAATTCGGCCGTGGCCGGCTTTTTTTTGGTTAAAATGCGGCGCACTTCCATAAAAATGTTGATTAAATCCATGCTGGCATAGGGCGAGTTGGCGCCAAGGTGGTTTTGTAAAATGGAGAGCAGTTTGCCTTCATCGGGAAACGGAATGTGGTAAAACACGCAGCGCCGCAAAAAAGCATCGGGCAGGTTTTTTTCGGAGTTGCTGGTCATTATGACAATAATTTTGTGGGCATCGTCTTTTACCAGTTCCGTGTTATTATCTTCTTTTATTTGAAAGGCAAACCGCTCAATTTCGTACAATATGTCGTTGGGAAAATCGCGGGGTGCCTTGTCAATTTCATCGAGCAGCACCACCGAGCCGCCGGTAAAGGCGGTAAAAGCGGGGTCTTTCAGGTATTTTCGGCTGATTTCGGCGGCGGGCATGGTAAGGGCAATGGCTTTTCCCAAGGCCTGCAACTCAATGTACTGGCTAACGGGCGGCAGCGCTTGCTGGGTTTGTTTGTTTAGTCCGGCATCGTAAAAATGCCTGATGGCATCGTACTGGTAAAACAAATCATTGGACGAGGAGGTGGTTTTGGTATGAAACACCAGCGGATTGGGTAAAAAATTGGCGTTATTGCGGTTTAAATCATAGGCTACTTTATATGCCAACTGGGTTTTACCCGTTCCGGGTTCGCCGGTAATGAGCAGGGGCATTCCCAGTTGAATGGCTACCTCAACGGCTGCCTGCAAAGCGGTATCCAACTGGTAGGCCTGCGGCTTTGGTTTGTTAAAGCCGGCCTCTTGTATTTGGTTAAGACGGAGGTTTATTTCTGACATTTCGGTTTGTTTTTAGAATTAAATGTTTATTCTATTTCGCTGTTGTGTTGCCGTATAATTTCTTCCAGCTTTTGTTCCACTTCACACATATCAAATTCGGTTTGCGTGCCAAAGTATTGGTTAAGCAAGGCAAGACGGTTGGCAACATCGGTTTGCCGCAGGGTAGATTCGAGCCATATTTCAATATCAACTTTTTGAACTGTATCGAGTGGTGCCAACAACTGTGCGGTGATATTGCGCTGTAAAAATTTTTCTTTCAGTATTCTCAATTCATCTTCAATTGCCTGCCGGTGTATATCGCCGGCATAATCAATCATAAGGAAAAAAATGAAAACAGGCATATCGGGCTGATGGTAGTTGCAAAAATCGGTTACCAGCCAGTCAAGAAACAAAGGCACCGAAGCATTCCAATGTTCGCTTTTCAGCTTTGCGCCCACACAAACCACGTCGTAGGTGCGCACACACAGCGCATTGAGCAGGTGCGAAATGTTGCCGTTAAAAAAAATTTCCTGGTTGCTGCATTTTAACTGGTCACACAAATCAGACAGGAAATTGAGTTTAAATACTTCGGGGTCGGCATCGGGAACGAGTGGAATATATACAAAGTTTGGTGAAATATTTTTATTTCCGAATATGGGATTTCCGGGGATTTCGCGGTGGTAAAACCGCCTGCTCAATCCTTCGGTAGATTGTTTTACCAAGCCCCTGATGTAGTAGTACTGAATTTTTGCGTTGCGGTTTTGCAGGGTAGATTTTAAAAACTCGCCCTTTTGTACGCTGCGGTTGCAGGTATATTTCAGTTGCAGCATTTTAGGAATACCGGCTTCCTGATGCGGCGGCGAGGGCAGGGAGGTAAACGGCTTATCTGGTACCGGCGGCAGCAGCCCCAAAATTTTACCGAACAGTTTTTTCAGTTCTTCAATAACCTCGTTGTATAACTGACTGTCGGTTTTATCGCTGAGCGGTATGTTATCGGCGGGCAGCATGTGCAGGTTTGTCAGTTCGGGCACAACTTTCCAATCGCAATTTCCGGTCAGAACGGGTACTACGCGCTCGCTTGGCAGGTGGGTAAGGTTGCTGCTGATGCGCAGGTATTCATCGGAAATAAGGTAATCTATGCTGATGAGCAACAGCAACATTTGCGCCGATTGTATGGCTTTTGCCTTTTCCGCTTCCGGGTCGGCTCCCAACAAAACGTCTTTTTCACTCCAAAGCTCTATAAGCCCCTGGTTTTCCAGCAATTTCAGTTGCTTGGATATAGCGGTATAGTATTTCGCATCTTCGGGCGAGTAACTGATTACCAGTTTTAACGGTTCGGGCGGCATGGCATGTTGGATGAATTGCAAATTTGCATTCTTTTTCTCAAACGATGCTAAAATATGCAAAATTTATGGCAAAGCAAGGCAATTTTAAACAAAATTGGTAAAATTTACCGTTCTTTTGTGCAACAATCTGCCGTAAAAGGCAAAATACTGTAATACAATGAAATATACCCTGCCGTTATTTATTGCCGTTTGCCTGTTTGCATCTTCATTTTCAGTTTTTGCACAACAAACCACCATTGGCGGGTTGCCGGCTGTTATAACCGAATCATCGGGGCTGGAAAATTTTACCGGCAACGATTCGCTCCTTTGGTCGCACAACGACAGCGGCGGGCAACCCGATGTATATCTGTTTAACCTGAACGGACAGTTAATTCACACCATACACGTAAACAATTATGCCAACTCCGATTGGGAAGACCTGGCGCAAGACGAAGCGCAAAACCTGTATATTGGCGATTTTGGCAATAATGCCAACAACCGTACCGACTTGAAAATACTCAAAATTCCGGTTGCAGGTTTGCCCGATACGGTTATTGCACAGGTAATTACCTACCACTACCCCGACCAAACCGCGTTTCCGCCGCCTACCAACAGCGGCCGCAATTTTGACATGGAGGCCTTTTTTTACCATAACGATTCGCTTTACCTCTTTTCAAAAAATGTGTTTTCGCTTACCAGCCCCGGAACGGGTTATACCAAGTTATATACCTTGCCCGCCATACCCGGCAACCATGCAGCCCAACTTATTGACAGCCTTTCTACATTCTTTCCGGTAACGGCGGCAGATATTGCACCGTCGGGTAAGGCGGCAGTGTTGTTGTGTTATACCCGCATGTATGTTTTGTACAATTTCTCCGGCAATAATTTTTTAAACGGTCAGCAACAGATGTATAATATTACACCCCTGTTTCCGCCAAAACAAACCGAAGCAATTGTTTTCAGAGATTGTGCCTCGGTATATATTACCGCCGAAGATGGTGATTTATTGGTGTATGATTTTTCGGCCGATTTTCCGCCTCCGGCAGTGCAAACCGGCAGCAATCATGTAACCATTTGCGCGGGCGATACTGCCCAACTCTTTGCCTGGGGCGCAAGCAGTTATGCCTGGCAACCGCAAACCAGCCTTGATTTACCCAACGCAGCCAACCCATTTGTTTACCCTGCCCAAACAACCCTCTATACCTGTACCGCTTACAACCAAATTGGCTGTACCGATACCACACAAGTGTTGGTAACCGTGGAAAACTGCCCCCTGGCAACCCAAATCACCTGCAAACTTTGGTTGGAGGGTGCTTATAATGCCACATCGCAAAATATGAACACCTATTTGAATACGGCTGGTTTGCTGCCACTCTCACAGCCGTTTAACCGTCCTCCATGGAATTATGCCGGTCCCGAAGGACTGAGCGCACCCTTTATTTTACCGCCCGATGTAACTGACTGGGTGCTGGTTGAAATACGCAATGCCACTACTATGCAGGTGGTAAGCCGCAGGGCTGCCTTGTTACTTAGCAACGGCTTTTTGCACGACGCTGCCCTTGTGCAACAAGGAACCGGCAACCCCGGTGTGCTGCTGTACGGCTTAAACAGTGCCGATAGTTATTACATTTCTGTGCAAACCCGCAATCATTTGGCCCTGAACAGTGCTGTTTCTCAACAACTTACAACCGGCACACCGGCAGATTTTACCCTGCCCGCAAATGTGCAAAGCGGCACCAAAGCCCTTAAATTATTGGGCACAAACTGGGCAGCCTGTGCAGGCGATGGCAATATTGACGGCATTATATCGTTTGAAGATTTTAACAGATATGCAACCGAACAAGGCACTTCAGGCACATATTCCGATTTGGACTTTAATTACGATGGCGTGGTTAATATTGCCGATTATCAGTTGTATCAGGCTAATGTAAGCCGTATTGGGGTTCCTGAAATAAGACATTGAAATTATGGCGCAAAGGTGTATTTTTGCGGCTTAAAACATATTGCAGTATTTTTTTGCTCAGTTACTTTAACCCGAAATTTAATTACTCAAAATGACACAACGCTTTAAACGCGTATTTTTTACCTTGCTTACCGTTGCCGGCTTGTTGGTTACAGGTGTTTGCATTTATGCATGGCTGGCCGTTTTTGGTAACAACATAACAAAAACAGATAAAGAACAACACGAACTGTTTATCAGAACCGGCTCCGGTTTTGAGCAGGTAAAACAAACCTTAACTGACAGTAATATAATAAATAATCCCACTACATTTGAGTGGGTTGCCAGGCGCATGAACTACCCCAACAAAATTTACCCCGGCCGTTACATTATTAAACCCGGCATGAGCAACCGAAGTCTGGTAGCCCTGTTGCGCTCAGGTAAACAAACACCCTATAATTTGGCCATTAACAACATAAGAACCAAAGAACAACTGGTAACACTGGTTTGCAGTAAGCTGGAAGCCGACTCCACAGAACTGAAGCGCATGTTAAATGATACGGCCTACCTTACCCAATACAACCTTACACCCGATAAGGTAATTGGCATTTTTATTGCCAATACTTACCAGTTTAACTGGAACACCGGTGCCGAAGCCTTTTTTAAGCGAATGAAAAAAGAATATGACGATTTTTGGACCAATGAGCGCATACAAAAAGCCGAAAAACAGGGAATTACCCCGTTTGAAGTCATTACTTTAGCCAGCATTGTTGACGAAGAAACCGCACAACCCGATGAAATGAATAAAATTGCCGGCGTTTACTACAACCGGTTGCGGCAGAAAATGCCCCTGCAAGCCGACCCCACCATAAAATTTGCTGTTGGCGATTTTGCCCTGCGCCGCATTCTTACCGAACATCTTGCCATTAACTCGCCCTACAACACCTATAAAAATATTGGTTTGCCCCCCGGCCCTATACGCATTCCATCTATGGCAGCGCTCAATGCCGTACTTAACCCCGAAGAGCATAGCTATGTTTATTTTTGTGCCCGGGAAGATTTTTCGGGTTACCACAATTTTGCGGCTACTTATGAAGAACATCTCATTAACGCCCGCAAATACCGCGACGAGTTAGACAGGAGGAATATAAAATAAACACACCAAATGTATAAAAATCTGACTGCGCATACAACAACAACGCCGGCCGCCATATTAAAGCGCCGGCGTTGTTGTTTAAATTCAATTACAGGTTATACAAGCTATTTCAAGCCTCTTTCACCTGGTTAATGATGTTCTCCCAGCGTTTAAACTGAATGCCCATTTTATCGGCTTGTTGAAAGCGCACCGATTTTGCCAGCAGCAGATCAATAAATTCATTGCGTTTTTCGCGTGCCATTACTTCGCGGTAGCCGCCGTAAACCTGTTTAAAATAGCCCGAAATTTCATTGAGGAGCAACAACAGCAGGGTTTCGCCGGTTTCTATAAGGTGGGCATTGCCAGGGCTGCCATCGGGGTAGCGTAAAATAAGGTCAATAATATTAATGCTGCCCTCTGTACCTGCAGCAGCATAATAAAGTGCCTGCGATTTTTTGTAGAAAGTATGCTGTTCCATATTATCAAGCAACTCTGCGCTGTCGCGCTGTTGCTGTTCGGCGGTGCGCTGCAGGGTTTTGTCCACTATAATGGGGTTGTGCAGCAAGGCATCGCGCAATGAGTGAATGTAACGGTCAACGGGTTTATCGCCAATGGTAATGAGGCGGCTGCCTTTGTCGTCATAAAAGAGCCAGGTAATGCGGCCGTATTCGTTTATGTTTTGAAGATAGCCCATAATTATACCCCACAACAGGGCGCGGTTAATTTTGAGTTCATCTTCTTTCATGCGTTGGGGCGAAAGTTCCGGCAAATATGCCTGCAGGTGCCACCGTTTGTCGAGGTGCGGGGTAACAGTGTTGCCTTGCTGAGTGAGTTTTAAAATGCGTGCGGTATAGGCTTTGTAATATTCGCCCGGTTGTGCGCCTTTGTCGTCGCCACAGTAGAATTTAGGAAACTGGTCAATGGTAAGGCCGTAAATGGTGCGGTTTCTGATAATCTGATAAGTTGAAAAAGCCTCATCGGATACCAAATCGGTTCCGCTGAAAATTTCACCTTTAGCACTTTCCGAAAGTTCTTTAACCGAATCGGGGTGTGCGCCCCAGGCATTTATTTCGGTAGAGGCATTTACAGCGGGCACAAAGGGGCGCGCAAGGTTGTTTAAAACCGAAATCCGGCGTTTAATATACTGGTCAATCTGGTCATCGGGGGTATTGGACATTTCGGCTTCGCGGCGCAGGGCACGTATGCAGTTCAGGTTCAGGCTGTCTTCTTTGTATAGCTGTTTCCGGCACCAGCCCACCACATCGGCGCGGTACATTTCCTCCACTTTTTCCACGCTGATGTCGGTAATATAGTCGCCTTTCCGGGCTTTGCCAAAGCGGGCGTACTGCCCCTTGTAAATTTCGGCCGAAATTTCAGGTGGCATTTCATCGGTACTTACCCGCATACGCATATTTTCCCAAAAGCGTTCTTTATCTGCTTTTTTAGAAAGTACATAGCTAACGGTGGTATCGCCCGAATTTTCGTGTTTTTCAGCCAGCAGGTTTAACTCATTGGTAAGACTGTTGCGGGTATCGCGCAGGTTGCGGAAGTATTTTTCCCAGTCTGCCTGCATTTCCTGCAGGGCTTTTTGCAGTTCGCGAAATACCAGTTCGGTGAGGCGGTCTTTTTTAAACCGGTTGAGGTTGTTGAGTTGCTTGCCCGATTTATCAATGTATTCGTTCATGAAATCCTTAAACTGGTTGCCAAAAATTTTGCCCACCAGCCCTTGTTTAAGCGCTTTGTCTATGCGGTCATCTGCTGTTTCAATTATACCATCGGTTTCGTCTAAGTCATACGCTTTTTTGTAGTACTCAATTCCCTGGTCAAGTTTGTCGTTCAGTGGGGTAAGGCCGTTAATGCGTTGTTCGAGCAGGTAATCAATATGGTACAACATATACCGAACAGCCACGGGGTGCAAGGGTTCGGTTTGTTTCAGCATCCAGGTATTAAGTTTGTAGTCGTCGCCGCTTAATTTTTGGGGATGGTCATAATCTTGCAGTACAATTTCGTTGAGCAGGTAATTTTTGGTGCTGTGTATAAATTTGCGCACTTCCTGTTCGTAGATAAACAGGGCTTGCTCCCGGTTTCCCACCTCATTTCGGGCGGTTAGCTTATCATTCAGGCGGTTTTCGTCTAAATCGCACTGCCCCTGTAGTTCGCGCAGCCGCACGTTGTCGTTAATGGTAGCCTCTATACGGCGTTCTACTGCTTCTATGAACAATTCGGCTTTAGGTCTTCCAATTTCGTTAAATTTGTCAATAATATGTACAGAGCGGAAAGCCAGTTTGTAAAAAGGTCTTGGGTTTTGCTGGGTGGCCAATCCTTGCAGAATTTCGCGGTAGCGGTCGCGCAGCAGGGGTTTTGAACGTGGTATGCCGTTTCTCAGGTCTAATTCGTACTGTTTATAGTCGGCGTCAAATTGTTCGTCAATGCGCAGCCAATCATTAGAAAGGCTGTCGGTACTCCAACGCAGAGAGCAATAATAAACAATATCGTCGTAAGGATATTCGAGCGATGCAACACCTGCACCGCAATACCGGTTCATTCCGCCTTTTTCTATAACCGCCAGAATTTGGTTATCTTGTTTAGAAAAGCGGTCGTTGCTCATTGGGCTGAACAGGTCGAGGTAAGTGGCACGTGCTACCTGATTTATGTAGTTGCCAAAAAACTTGAGGTTGTTTTTTTCGGTATTTTCAAAATCAAACATAAACCCGAAATTATAGGGCAGGTTACGGGAGGTAATGACGTGTGCCAGTCGTCCCTGGGCATCTACCTGATTGGGTTTGTACTCCAGTTCTATGGCCACGTTTTGCTCCTCGTTTTGTCCGCTGGCGTTGCGGGTAATGGCGTTTAGTTCTTTAATAGAGGCATAGGCATTGGCGCGGATGCTTTCTACCTCATCGCCTTTAATTACGTTGGTAAGCACAAAGGTATCGGGCAAAATAAATGCGCCACGTATAAGCACATTGCGGCGCTGAAAGTCAAATTCCAGCACATCGCGCATGTACATGGCAGTTTGCAGGAAAATGCCCGAACCGGTGCCGCCAACAATAGAGCAAACAATCATTACCCTTGCGCTGCTGGAGGCATCGCTGCCTGTTTCGCGGAAGATGTGGTTAATGCTGTTGTGGAGGTTGCCTAATTTACCGCTTTCCATGGCAGCGCGGTAAGCCAGGCGCGATACCGACCGGATTTGCCCTGCGCCATCGGTAAGTGATTTGCGCAGGATTTCTTTTTGCTCAAAGGGGAACCAGTCTTTTACCGATGCATCAGCCATGCGCAGATATTCCTCTACGGTCCAGTTGGTACTGGTTTGGGTAATGTTTTCGCGGTTCAGGTTTTTTAGTTTGGTAATATCATTTACGTTGGTATCAAAGGCATGAACAGCCACAAAACTGCGGCGGTGCGGGGGTATCCAGCTATAGACTTTGTCAACAATTTGGGAGCCTATACCACCTAACCCGATGAGAATAGTTGGAACGTTGGTCATATGTAATTGGGTATATCTGGTTTATGCCGTTAAAGTAAGGAAAAATTGGCAATTTACAAGTTTTACGTCGATAATGAATTAAAATTGGTTTAACCTACGCAAATATAGGTTCATTTTTTCAGCAAATAAAACCCGAAAGCGGTGTTACCTTATTTTTATTTTTCAGATACGGCTTAGTTGGGCAGGTTATGCTTTATAGTGCCTGGTTGGGGCATTATGCATACATTTGTTCGCGCAGCGCTTTAATATCGGGGCTGGTAATGTATTCGTCAAAGTCCATCAATTTGTCAATAATACCGTTGGGTGTAAGTTCAATTACGCGGTTGGCCAGCGTTTCGGTAAAGGCGTGGTCGCGCGAGGTAAAAATAACCATGCCGGCATAATCTTTCAATCCGCTGTTAAAGGCGGTAATAGCTTCCAGGTCCAGGTGGTTGGTAGGTTCGTCGAGCAGCAGCACATTACCCTGTTGCAGCATCATGCGCGATAACATACAGCGCACCTTTTCGCCACCCGAAAGCACCGATACACTTTTTTGGGTTTCTTCGCCGCTAAACAACATGCGCCCCAGGAAACCGCGGATAAAGGCTTCGTCTTTTTCCACAGAGTACTGCCGCAGCCAGTCCACCAGGTTCAGGTCGGAGTTGGCAAAGTAGGGATGGTTTTCGTTGGGCAGGTAAGTGGGTTTTATGGTTTGCCCCCATTTATAACTGCCTGCGGTGGGTTGTGTTTCTTCCATGAGAATTTGGTAAAAGGCAGTGCAGGCGCGGCTGTTGCGCGAAATAAGGGTAATTTTATCGTCGTGGTTCATGTGGAAGGTAATATTGCTGAACAGTGTTTCACCTTCGGGGGTGGTATAGCCCAGTTTTTCCACTTCCAGTATTTGTTTACCTGCTTCGCGTTCTTGTTTAAAAAATATGGCCGGGTAGCGGCGGTTTGATTGTTTCAGTTCGTCAATATTCAGTTTTTCGAGCGCTTTTTTGCGGCTGGTAGCCTGCTTTGATTTGGAGGCATTGGCGCTGAAACGCTGAATAAATTCCATTAACTCCTGTCTTTTTTGATCATCTTTTTTGTTTTTTTGCGCCTGTTGCCGTTGCAGCAGTTGGCTCATTTCGTACCAGAAGGTGTAATTGCCGGTAAAGAGTTGAATTTTACCAAAATCAATGTCGCACACATGTGTACAAACCATGTCGAGGAAATGGCGGTCATGTGAAACCACAATGACGGTGTTTTTAAAATCGGCCAAAAAATCTTCGAGCCAGATGGCAGTTTCCAGGTCAAGGTCGTTGGTAGGCTCGTCTAAAATCAGCACATCGGGGTTGCCAAACAAGGCCTGTGCCAGCAGCACGCGCACTTTTTCGTTGTTGGTCAAATCCTTCATGAGCCGGAGGTGGTTTTCTTCTTTAATACCCAGGTGGCTCAGCAGTTCGGCGGCATCGCTTTCGGCGTCCCAGCCGTTCATTTCGGCAAAAAGGCCTTCCAGTTCGCCGGCAAGGTGGCCGTCTTCTTCGGTAAAATCGGTTTTGGCGTACAGGGCTTCTTTCTGCTTTATTACCTCATACAGTTTTTTGTGCCCCATAATTACGGTTTCAATAACCGGAAATTCGTCGTATTCAAAGTGGTTTTGGCGCAACACCGCCATGCGCTCGCCGGGGGTAATTTCTATGGCTCCGGTGGTAGGGTCCACATCGCCCGATAGTATTTTGAGGAAAGTAGATTTTCCGGCTCCGTTTGCGCCAATAATGCCGTAGCAGTTGCCGGCGGTAAATTTAAGGTTTACCTCATCAAACAGGGTGCGCTTGCCGTAGCGCAAAGACAGGTTAGAAACCGAAATCATGGGCAGCAGTACTTTGGTTTAGGTGCAAACAGGGCAATATGCCTCGCTTTTGGGCAGCAAAGATAGTATTTTTTGGGCAGAAGTTGAGTGTTATTAAAAAGCCGGTGTACTTTGTTTTTTCATGAGGTGGCAGCGTCACCGGTTTACATTGACATGGTAACCGGCAAGCGATTGCTATACCGGACTTCATTTTATGCAGCTTTGCTTTAACCGGTTTTTTTACCCCCTACAAACAGCTATTGTGCTTTTGCCTCATAACGGTATGTTGTAAAAATGAATATGGGGCAATAATGAAATACCGGTCAATGTTGCGAAAAAATACCTAATTTTGGGGCAAATTTAACCAAGGCTATATGGCTAAGTACGATGTTGTAATTGTTGGGGGCGGCATTGCGGGGTTAACCGCAGCCATAGAGTTGCAAAATGAGGGACTTACGGTAAAATTGCTGGAAGCCACCGACCGCATTGGCGGAAGGGTGAAAACCGATGTAATGGACGGCTTTCTGCTCGACCGCGGGTTTCAGGTATTGCTCACCGCTTATCCCGAAGTGTTCAGGCTGCTCGATTTTAAGGCGTTGGGCTTGTTTAACTTTGCCCCCGGCGCTTTAGTTTGGCGTGGCGGCAAGTTGCACAAAATGGTTGACCCCTTTAAACAGCCCGCTTCCATTATACCCGGTTTGCTTTCACCCATTGCCAATTTAGCCGATAAACTGAAAATTGTTGCGCTGCGAAACCGGTTAAAACGCTTTACGCCCGAACAGATTTTTTCGCAACCCGAAAAGTCATCAGCCGCCTACCTGCGCGAGTGGAATTTCTCTCCCACTTTTGTACAGGCTTTTTTTAAACCGTTTTTTGGCGGCATTTTCCTCGAAAGCGGTTTACAGACATCGAGCCGCATGTTGGAGTTTGTTTTTAAAATGTTTAGCGCCGGCAGCGCTGCCCTGCCCGCCGAAGGAATGGAAGCTATTCCGCGCCAAATGGCAGGGCGGCTTAAAACAGATACCATACAAACCAATGCCAAAGTTACCAAGGTAACCAAAACCAAGGTAACCACCGACAACGGCAATACTTACGAATGCCGCGCCGTGCTTATAGCCACCGATGCACCCGCTGCACAGCAACTGTTGAGCAACAAAGATTTACCTACGGCAGCCAACAGCGTTTCATGCCTGTATTTTACCACCGATAAACCACCCATTTTGCGCCCGTTTCTGGTGTTAAACGGCGAAGGCGAGGGGTTGGTTAACAATATGTGTGTGCCCAGTTTGGTAAACCCCAACTATGCCCCGCCCGGACGACATCTTATATCGGTTACCGTTTTGGGTGCACACAACACCACAGAAGAACAACTGCTCAACCAAGTGCGAAGCGAACTGCGGAAATGGTTTAGAAAGGAAGTGCGCTTTTGGGATCATCTTAAAACTTACCACATACCATATGCCCTTCCGCAACAACCACACCTTACCCTCCCCGATAAAAACAACATAAAGCCCATACAACCGGGTATATACCTCTGCGGCGACTACCTGTACAACGGTTCACTGAATGGCGCCATGGAATCGGGGCGTTTTACTGCCAATGCCTTAGCCTGGGATTTGGCGTTGTCCTTATCATCGGGCAAAAAACAGTAGGTCGGGGTGCTATATTTTGTCTGCAAACTGCCGGTAATCAGGAGGTTTCACCATTGTTTTGCAGGTGGGCAAGGCAGTTCTGCAGGCTATGCCGCCAGTAAGGAATAAACAGATTAAAATCTGAACGTATTTTTTTGGTATTCAGCACACTGTAATGCGGGCGCTGTGCAGGGGTTGGGTATTCTTGGGTTTGAATGGGCACCACCGTACAGGCAATGCCGGAAATAGACAGTGTTTCAACGGCAAGGTCGTACCATGATGCAATGCCGGTGTTGGCGTAGTGGTAAATATTGCCATGCCGTATTTGCTCTCTGAAACCCAGAATATGTACCAATGCAATGGCAAGGTCGGGGGCATAGGTAGGCGAGCCGGTCTGGTCATATACCACTCTTAGTTCGGTGCGTTCCAGCCCTAAGCGCAGCATGGTTTTCACAAAGTTTTTTCCATAGGGCGAGTACAGCCACGAAGTTCGTATAATTAACGTATGCGGGTTAAAGCGCAGGGCCAGGTGTTCACCATCCAGTTTGCTTCGGGCATAAATACCTTTGGGATTGGCCGGGTGGCTTTCGGAATATGGAATATTTGCGCAGCCGTCAAACACAAAATCGGTAGAAATATGCAGCAGCAGGGCGTTACAATGCGCACATTCGCGGGCAAGGTAGGCCACGCCGGTGGCATTGGTAAAGTAAGCGGCTTCGGGTTCTTTTTCGGCATTGTCAACCTGTGTGTAAGCAGCGCAATTAATGACTGCATAAGGCATTAACTGCCGCATGATTGTTTCTGCCTGTTCGGGGCAGGTGAGGTTAAACTGGCTACTGCCCATAAAAATAAACTGGTAAGGCAAGCCGGGCGTTTGGGTTATCAGTGCCTGAAGGCATTGCCCCAATTGACCGCCGGCACCGGTAACCAGCACAACGGGTTTATTGGTTGCTATTTGTTGCATGGCAATAAGTTTTTAGTGTGTAAGGGCATTCCATACAGTTTCGTGAGGCGGGTTGGCGGTAATAGTTAAATCGTTTTTTTTAACCGGGTGAACAAAGGAAATACTTCGGGCGTGCAGATGAATGGAGGCATCGGGGTTTGGGCGGTCAAATCCGTATTTTACATCGCCTTTTATTGGGCAGCCTATGGCAGACAATTGTGCCCGTATTTGGTGATGCCGGCCAGTAATGGGTGTTACCTGCAGCAAATAATAGTGGTTGCTTTGCCGCAACAATTCGTAATGCAGTTCGGCGCGTTTGGTATCGGGGCGCGGGGCAAGGTAAGCCTTTGATTTATTGGTTTTGGGGTCTTTAATAAGGTAATGTACCAGCGTTGCCTGTTCAGGATTTGGTTTGTTTTTTACCACCGCCCAATATGTTTTGCTTATGGTTCGGTCTTTAAACATTTGGTTCAGCCGTTCAAGGGCTTTGCCGGTTTTGGCAAACAACACCACCCCCGATACCGGCCGGTCAATACGGTGTACTACTCCTGCAAACACGTTGCCCGGTTTATTGTACGTTTCTTTCAGATACAGTTTTACCATATCTGCCAGGCAAATATCGCCGGTTATGTCTGACTGCACAAGCACGCCCGGCGCTTTGTTTACCGCAAGTACATGGTTATCTTCATACAATATCTCAATACCTGCACGCATGTAGGGAGTTTAGAAAGGGTATATTTGCCAAATTTAGCTCTATTATAACCAATATGGCACACAAATTACGGTAAAACCGCTATCTTTATACTATAATTTTACTTTTAGTTTTTTTAAAACACTCTTTTGTAATGAGAAAAGGCAGTTTTATTGCAGTTTTATTATGTTTTTGTGTGCTTACGCAAGCGCAGAATTTACAAAAATGCAGCACTATGGAAGGGCTGCAGGCCGAACAAATGCACAACCCGGGCAGGGTGGCGGAACTAAACCGCATTGAAACATTTACCCAAAAGTGGATTCAGGAAAACGGCTCTGCCAAAGAGCAAATGACGGTTATTACCATACCGGTGGCAGTACATGTGTTGTACCTGCCCGGCGTTCCGCAATCCAACATTAGCGAAGCACAGATTTTGAGCCAGATAGATGTGTTGAACGAAGATTACCGACGGTTAAACGCCGATACAACTCTTACGCCCGATGTGTTTGTGCCACTTGCCGCCGATGCCGAGTTTGAATTTTGTATGGCACAGCGCGACCCCAACGGGTTGCCTACCACCGGTATTACCCGAACCCCTACCACTGTTACCTCTTTTAATACGCTAACCAACGATGCCAAATTTGATGCCACCGGCGGATATAATGCCTGGCCGGCCGATGATTATCTGAATATTTGGGTAGTGCCGGGTTTAGACGACGGGCTTACTTTGGGTTATGCTCAGTTTCCGGGTGGTGCCGATGCCACCGATGGCGTGGTAATTGGATACCGCTATTTTGGCAGGGTTGGAAACCTGGAAGTTCCGTATGACGAAGGGCGAACCACCACACACGAAGTGGGGCATTGGCTTAACCTGCGCCATATTTGGGGCGACGATGGCGGCGGCTGTACACAAGATGATTTGGTGAACGACACCCCACGCTCTGCCGATGCGTACTACGGTTGCCCTACCGGAAGCCCCAACTCCTGCACCGACTCGCCCACCGATTACCCCGATATGTTTATGAACTATATGGATTACTGCAACGACAACTGCCTCAATATTTTTACCAACGGACAAAAGCAGCGCATGAGAGCCTTGTTTATGCCCGGCGGCGCGCGTTACAGCATTACCCAATCTGAAGGGTGTGTGCCCGTAGAACAGGGCGCCAACGATGCCGTTTTGGTGGAACTGCTTGAACCCACCGGAACCGGCAACTGCACCACGGTTGAACCGGTTATTACCGTGCAAAACTTGGGTACAGAAGGACTGTATTATTTTATTGTAGAGTATAATTTTACCGGCGGCCCCGTGCAAACCTATGAGTGGACAGGAACTATTAACTCTTTGGAATCGGAGCAAATTACCCTGCCGCCCATTAATACCGTAGCAACCGGCATTATTCATAACCTGCATATTAACATTACCTCGCCCAACGGATTGCCCGATTTTAGCCCCGATGACAACGAGGGAACTTATACCTTTGCCTCTGTCAGCGGTGGCAGCGCTCTGCCGTTCTTTGAAGGTTTTGAGCCGGGCACCAACTTTAACAACTGGTTCGACTCAAACCCCGACGGGCTGATTACCTTTGAACTTACCAATTCTGCCGCCGCCACCGGAACAAGTTCGGTTTTTATGAACAACTTCATTTATAATGCATCGGGCGCTACCGATGAGTTTGTTTTGCCGCATGTAAACCTTAGTGTATCAAACCCTTATTTGCATTTTGATTTGGCGTATGCACTTATTCAGGCTGCCGGAACTTCTGATGTGTTGCAGGTGCTTATTTCTACTGATTGTGGCACAACTTTTACCAATATATATACCAAAGCCGGCGATGCGCTGAGTACAGCTTCACCTACCGGCTCGGCTTTTGTTCCTTCATCGGGGCAGTGGCGTACAGAAAGCATTTCACTGGCTGCCTACCAGGGTGTGCGCAACGCGGTTATTAAGTTTAAACAAATTCGCGGAACGGGTAATAACCTGTATGTTGACAATATCAATATTACCGATGGCGCTGTGAGCATTGCCCAACCCGATGTTTTACCGCTTTCCGGGTTGCAAATATACCCCAATCCTGCAGGCGGGCAGGCAATTTTACAGTTCAGCGCATACCAAAACGGCAAAGGGCTGATTACCATTACCGAGCTTAGCGGGCGGGTGTTGCTCACCCTTCCTGTTGGTTTACAAAGCGGCAACAACAGCATGATACTGCCTTTGCAAACTCTTGCCAACGGCATGTATCTGGTAACAGTAACAGACCAAAACGGCGTTGCTGCAACACAAAAAATAACAGTGGTGCGTTAGGCATTTGCGACCACCAAACACAACAAAGCCTGACTAAAGAAAACGTGAGGTTGGCTTTTGGTTTGGGTAAATTTGGAAATCGGGAATATAATTATTCATGTGTTCAAAAATCGCCTTATAGTTCTAAAGTACTTACAAAACAAGGGTTACAGACTCCCACCCTTTTTAAGGGGGGGCTGGGGGGGATAAATGAAACAGCCTCACAACCGGGCTTCTTTTTTGATTTTGTTGATGCTTACCATAACTTTTGTACTTTTGGAATGGAGAAAAACGGACGAACAATTAAAAACCTTTGCAGAATAAACCCACAACACTAATTTTAATTCCAACCTCACGTTAAAGAAAACACCGGCTACCGGTTGGGGGGTAAACCCGCTTCGGTAGCCGGTGTTTGTTTAAAGCGCCTGTTTACAACATAACCGGAAACAGGCAGGGTAATTTCAGAACGTAAACCCAATTTTGGTAAAGTAAAAAGCGCCGCTGAAACCCATTTGTACGGCATCCCACAAACCGCCGCTTTCGGTTTCGGTATCTTGTTGGGTGGGGTAAACGTTAAAAATATTAGCGCCGCCAATGGTAAGGTTCAGGTTATCGGTAACATCATAGCCAAGGGTAAGGTCGGTAACCCATCGGGGGTCATACACATCGCGCGTGCCAATCCAGTCTTCCAGTTCAACTTTGCCAAACCCTGTAAGCCGCACATTGGCATTAAAACGCTTAATTTTGTAATCGAGAGAAAGATTTGTTTTAAAAGGCGGTGCCGAAGCCAGCAAAAACAGGCTGTCGCGGCTGCCAAAATAAATGCTTTCTTTGCCTTGCAGTTTGTCGTTGGTTTTAACGTCTTCCACGGTCATTTTGTTAAAGTTGCCGGCAAAAGTGGCCTGCAGCCTGCCGGCGCCAATGCGGCGGGTGTAGGTAATAATTGCATCAAGCCCCAGGGTTCGGGTATCTACGGCGTTGGTAAAGAATTGGGCTGCGCCAACACCAAGCGCCTGCAAGTCGGCGCCAATATCGGGGTCGGTGTCTTCAAAGGCGCCGGTAAGCACAATGCGGTCTTTAATATTCACAAAATAGCCGTCAACCGTAAGGGTAAGCCCGTTTACGGGTTTAGCGGTAAATCCGAAACTGGCATTGAGCGAGGTTTCCTGTTTCAGTTCGGGAATTCCCAATACGCGGGTAATGGAGCTGTTGTTGGGGGCAATAATTTTATCAACCGGTACGCCGCCCACAAAGTCGGTAAAGGTAGAACTGAAATAGATTTGAGGCAGCGAGGGCGCTCTGAAACCGGTGCTTGCCGAAGCGCGCAAGGCAAAAAGTTTGGAAAACTCATATCGTGCGGCAATTTTACCGGTTAAGGTATTGCCAAAATCGCTGTAGCGCTCTGCCCTGACGGCTGCGCCCACCATAAATGCATCGGTAAAGTCCAGTTCGGTATCAATGTAGCCGGCCAGGTTGGTTCTGAATTCGTCGGTAACATCAGAAGGCTGGAAACCCGGAAATCCCTGCGAGCCACCCGGTCGCCCCAACACATCGGTTTGTGTTATCAATCCGTTTACCACAGTATCAATTAAGCCGTAGTTGCGGTACGACCCCTCTTCTCCGGCAAAAATGCGGTAGTTGTCAACGCGGTATTCGGTGCCAAAAGCAAGGCTGATTCCCGAAAGCGGTTCGGGAAAAAATTGGGTAAAGCCAAGGCTGGTAGTGTTTTGGCTTAGTTGAAACCCTCCGGCATCAAACCTTGTAGGCGATTTTGCAAGCAAAGAAGCGTTCAGTGTTCCGTCAACATAGTAGTGGAAGCGGTTTACTCCGAAGGTGTTATTAAAATCTACTTCCCATTTGCGCAGTTTACCCCGCAAACCGGCCGATAGCGAGCGGTCTGTAATGGTAGATTGAATGCGCGGGTTAAAGCCGTTGGGGTAAATTTCGGGCACGTTGCGTTCGCTGTCGGCGGTGCGTGTCCATGCGTAGGCATCGGTAAAGCGGTGGTTTAGACCGCCAAAGGCATAGGCATGTATGTTGTCTGAAACAGGAACTTTGGCGTTAAAATAAGCGGCAAAGTTATCAGATTCGGCATCGCCGAATTTTTCGCGGTAGATATCGTATTCTTCGGGGTTTGCGGGGCGGTTGGTTTTATTTTTCCGCAGGTAATTGGTAGTAAAGTTTACAAAACCGCCATCGCCTATGGGCAGCCCGTAATTGCCGTTTACCTGTATGGTTTCACCATCAAAATCTTTATTGGTTCTGAATTTAGCTTTGTTGGCGCCTGCGGTAATGTTGCCGGTAAATTCATTTACATTAGATTTAAGCACAATGTTAATTACGCCTGCAATTGCATCGGAACCGTATTGTGCGCTGGCGCCATCGCGCAGTATTTCAATGCGTTCAATGGCGGCGGCGGGAATGGTATTGAGGTCGGTGCCGGTATTGCCGCGCCCGCGGGTGCCAAAAATATTAACCAATGATGACTGGTGCCGGCGTTTGCCGTTAATGAGCACCAGGGTTTGGTCGGGTCCAAGGCCGCGGAGGGTGGCCGGGTCAACGTGGTCGCTGCCGTCGGCACCCGATTGGCGGTTGGAGTTAAAAGACGGTGCGGCATATTGCAGCAGTTGGTTAATGTCAACCTGTCCTACCGAGTTTATTACCTCGGCAATAGGTATAATGTCTATGGCTACCGGTGTTTCGGTGGCTGAGCGGTTCAGGCTTCGGGTTCCTACCACTTCAATACCCGACAGGTTGAGTACTTCGGCTTTTAAGACAACGTTAATTTCGGTTTGCCCTGCCGGAATAACCTCCTGCGTGGCAAATCCGATGTAGCTGAACACAATAACCGACTCGTTGCTTCGGTAATTTACGCTGTAATTTCCGTCGTAATCGCTAACGGTTCCCTGGTTGGTGCCTTTTTCAAACACATTTACCCCTACAAGGGTAAAGCCGTTTTCGTCTGTTATGTTTCCTTTCAGGGTGTACTGCGCCAACATAACAGTGGTTGAAAAGCACAGCATAACAATGGTTAGTGCAAGGTGTTTCATAAGTAAAATTTTGGTTGGTAAACAATTTTGCTAAATTAGTACTGTTTGCAGCAAATTGGACAGGCCAAAGTACTAAGTATTATTTAAACTTCAGCCCCGAAATTTACATTTCGGAGGCTATAATAAATTACCTGTTGCATTTGTAGCGCAGCGATTCATAGTAATTCAGGTATTTCTGAAAGTCTTTGTTGAGTTTCAGTACCTGCTGTTTGGGCAGGTTGCTTTGTGCAAATTGCCGGCGGTTGGTAATAAGGGCATATTTACCGTTTGGCGTAATGGTGCCGTAAACTAATTCAATGCTGTTACCCAATATATAAACGGGTTGCGGGGTAATGGTAACCGGCAGGTTGGTGGCGGTTTGCAGCAAAATATCTTTAAAATTGAGGTGCGACAAAAAATCATGATTGGTGGTGGTATCGGTAATATTGGTTGCATATACCATAAAAGGCACATGGTAGTTTTCCAGGTCAAGGGCATTTTCTTTGGGGCCGTGGTCAGCAAGTATAAAAATAAGGGTGCTGTCGGCAATACCTTTTTGGTTAAGGTTATCTGCAAGGCGGTTAAAATATTGGTTGTAGTAGGCGGAGGGGTCGGCGCCCAGCAGTTTAAGCCATTCGGTCATGTGGCCATATACCATTTCCTGCATGGCAAAAATGTGCGGGTATTTGGCCAGCGTATCGGTAATTGCGGTTAATACGGCGTTGTCTTCGCAGGCTTTTTCAATGGGGGTTGAGGTAAGGCAGGTAAATTGGGTAACAGTTTCAGGGTTGTCTATGTAATAGGAGGTACTCCACTCATTTGCGTTGGGTACAAAAGTGGACTGTTGCTTGCCATAAGAGGTAATAAAAAAAGTGGCATAATTATTTTGGTTAAAAAAACGCACCAGATTGTTGCAATTATCGGTAAAAGCAAACTTATCTTTACTAAGGTGCGACTGATAGGGCACAAAAATGCTGTTCATCATAGCCATAAGGCTTGTATAGCTGTCAATATTGAGTGTATGGTAATTGTTGTATTGCTTTATGTGTTGTTTGTGGCGGTTAAGAAAACTGCTGCTGTCTGCCAGCGATTTTTGTATAAAATCGCTGTATTTAAGGCCTTCCATTACCAGTACTACAATGCGGTTATACTTAAACCGGGCATTTGGCAGGGTATTGAATGATTGATTGAGGTGGTTAAACTCATTGGTTTCGGTTACAGTGGCAACCGGTGGCTGCAATTTTATAATATTGGCATCGGCGTGGAGCGAAAGTAAAATTTCTTCTGAAACAGAGTGCAGAATAGGGTTGATAAACGGCTTAAATACACTTGGAATGAACAGCAAGAATAATGTTATCCCGATATGTTTTGTCCATTTTTGAAAAACCGGTTTTTTAGGAAAAAAGTAAGATACCATAAACAAGGCACCTAAACCCAGTAAAAATCCGCCAACGAGCCGGAAATTGGTAAAGTAGGTGATAAAAAACTTGAAATTATCAGCCGAAATGCTGAAAATGTTCATGGGAAAATGATACAAATCGAGCAGGAAAAATGTATATACGATGGAAAGCACACAAATGGGCAGGAAAAAAACATAAAAGAATAGCAGCCCGATATACGATAACGGACGGTTAAAACCGGTGCAAACAACAAACAGAAAGTAGTTTGCCATAAGCAAAAACGCATCTTGTACCCATGAAACAAGATATAAATAGCTTGAATGGAGCGGTGTGGTAGCAAAAAAATAAATTTTTAGCAGCAGCAACAACAGCAGGGTGTTGCAGGTAATCCGGAATGGAAAGTTGGTGGACATTACAAATGAAGCGTGGACGGTGAAGGTTGATATGATTGCCCGATGTTCCGTTTGGGCAACCTTTATTGTTATACCGCAACCGGTTTAAGCCTCAAACATACCCTTTTTTTGACAATTTTTATCTGTTTGGTATTGTCTTATGTAAATACAACATGGTTTGCACCCCGGCGCATATACGTCAGACCCCTGTGTTTTTTAAACCAAAATTGTTTGGCAGTTTAAAAAATTACAGCCCTTGGGTTGGCCTGTTAAAATTTGCGTACATTTGCTTTGAACCAAAAAACAACCAAAAGTGAAACCAACCATTCCTTCCGATCTGGAGATAGCACAAAACGCTCCCATAAAACACATTAAAGAAATTGCCGCACGGCTGCATATTTCGCCCGATGATTTGCATTACTTTGGCAAAACCAAGGCCAAACTGCCGCTATCACTTATAAATGAAGAAAAGGTAAAGCAAAGCAAGCTGATTTTGGTAACGGCCATTAACCCAACGCCTGCCGGCGAAGGAAAAACTACCGTAGCCATAGGGCTTGCCGACGGGTTGAACAAAATAGGAAAAAGTGCCATTGCAGTACTGCGAGAACCCTCTTTAGGACCCGTTTTTAGCATGAAGGGCGGCGCTGCCGGCGGTGGCTATGCGCAGGTAATACCCATGGAAGATATTAACCTGCATTTTACCGGCGATTTTGCTGCCGTTGAAAAAGCCAACAACCTGCTTTCGGCGCTTATTGACAATAACCTGCAAAGCAAAACGCGCTCACTGAACATTGACCCCCGTACTATTGTGTGGAAACGGGTAATGGATATGAACGACCGCGCCCTGAGACAGATAGTCATAGGGTTGGGTGGCGCAGCAAACGGCATTCCGCGCGAAGACGGGTTTAATATTACTCCGGCATCAGAGGTTATGGCCATACTCTGCCTTTCAAAAGATCTGGAAGACCTGAAAAACCGGCTTGGCAATATTTTTATTGGTTTTACCTTTGATAAAAAACCGGTGTTTGCACGGCAACTCAATGCACAGGGCGCAATGGCGCTGTTGCTTAAAGATGCCATAAAGCCCAACTTGGTACAAACCCTGGAGGGCAACCCTGCCATTTTGCACGGCGGACCGTTTGCCAATATTGCGCAAGGCACCAATACCATTATTGCCACTAAAATGGGGCTTTCGCTGGCAGACTTTGTGGTTACCGAAGCGGGTTTTGGTGCAGACCTTGGCGCCGAAAAATTTATGAACATAAAATGCGGCTACGCCGGACTTGCTCCCCATGCCATTGTGCTGGTGGCTACCATACGCGCCCTTCGGCACCACGGCGGTGCAAAAAAAGACCAGTACAATACCCCCGACATAGACAAAGTGGCAAAAGGTTTTGAAAATCTGCAAAAGCATATTGAAAATTGCCTTAAATACGGCATTACCCCGGTAGTGGCCATTAATCATTTTTATTCCGACTCGGAAGAGGAGGTTCAGTATGTTAAAGACCGCTGTGCACAAATGGGGGTAATGGCAGTGGTAACCCAATGTTTTGCCCGCGGCGGGCAAGGCAGTACCGCATTGGCAGAGGCAGTAACAACCGTAATAAATGCCAACGGAAACAACTTTAAACCCTTGTACGACTGGAATTTACCCGTTGAAGACAAAATTGTTACCATTGCCACCCAAATTTATGGCGCTAATGCAGTGGAATTTTCGGCACAGGCGCACACACAACTGAAAATTATTAACAGCCTTGGATTTGACCGGCTTCCGGTGTGTATGGCCAAAACCCAAAAATCTTTCTCCGATGATGAAACCAAAATTGGCCGACCCCGAAATTTTGTTATTCACGTGCGCGAGTTTGAATTTGCCGCCGGTGCCGGATTTATTATTCCGGTTTTGGGCGAAATGATGCGAATGCCCGGTTTGCCCGCCGTACCTGCCGCCGAAATTATGGATATTGACAAAGATGGCAAAATAACCGGACTGTCGTAGTTTTGCTTTTAACCCAACCTGCTGCCGGCAGTTGTACAACCACTTTTTGATAATTTACCAACTGAAAATAGCATATATATGCAAACTGACGCCTACCTTGGCTTAAAATACAACGACCACTCCTTTAGCCGGGTAACCGATGTGCTTGCCGTAGAGGAAATGCTGAGCATAAGCATAAACAAGGTTCCTTTTACCATTACCATGCGCACACCCGGCGCCGAATCCGAACTGGTGCGCGGGCTTCTTTACTCGGAGCAAATTTATACAGACCCTGTTACCCACCCTGTTACCGAAGTATGCAGCTTCAACGAATTGGGGTATGTTACATCGGTTAATGTTGTTATTCCGCACGAAAAGTTGCAAAAGGCTTTTGCCGGAAAACGCAGCCTTGTTTCTGTATCAAGTTGCGGCATTTGCGGTAAAACCGAATTGGATATAACCCCCGGTCCGCAATTGGTTAGCGAAAAAGAATTGCTGCAACCCGAAGCAGTGGCAGATATGTTTACCGAAATGAGCAAGCACCAAAACGCTTTTAACATTTCGGGCGGTTGCCATGCGGCGGCGGCCTTTACCATTAGCGGGCAACTGCTTTCGGTGCAGGAAGATATTGGCCGCCATAATGCCGTAGATAAGGTTATAGGCAGTTTGTTGTTACAGCGCCGGCTGCACCTGGCAAAATGCCTTGTTGTAAGCGGCCGCATTTCTTACGAAATTGTAAGTAAAACCTATTTTGCCGGCATCCGGTATTTAGCGGCAGTATCGGCGCCTTCTACTATGGCAGTAGATTACTGCAAGCAAACCGGCATTACCTTGCTGGCTTTTTGCCGCAACCGCTATTTTACCATTTATGCCAATCCGGCCGGCATTGATATCGGGTAAATGCCGCACCGGTTATGGGTGTTGACTGGTATCAGACATCAGGGTTTGTCACTTGGGGTTTCTACCCAATCGGCAACAAAAATATTGGTATCGCGGGTGCCGCCGTTGTTGCGGTTAGAGGCAAAAACCAGTTTTTTACCATCGGGTGAAAACATGGGAAAAGAGTCGAAGGCTTCGTCAAAAGTGATTTGTTCCAGGTTGTTGCCATTCAGGTCAACCATAAAAATATTAAACGGAAAGCCTTTTCCCTGCGTGTGGTGGTTAGAGGCAAACAGTATTTTTTGCCCCGATGGGTGGAAAAACGGCGCCCAGTTAGCGCCTCCCAGTTTGGTAATTTGCCGCAGGTTAGTACCGTCGGCATTGCTCACATAAATTTCCATGTTGGTAGGGGCAACCATGTTTTTCGCCAGCAGTTCTTTATATTCGGCAATAGCTTCGGGGGTTTGCGGCCGGCTTGCGCGAAACACTATTTTTTTGCTGTCGGGCGAAAAAAATGCTCCACCATCGTAACCAAGTTCGCGGGTAATGCGGCGCAGGTTGGTTCCGTCAATATTCATGGTATAAAGGTCAATATCGCCGTCGCGGGTAGAGGTAAAAACAATTTTATTGCCATCGGGGCTAACGGTGGCTTCGGCATCGTAAAATTTATTGTTGGTAAGTTGCTGCACAACCTGCCCTTGCAGGTCGGCGTAATAAATTTCGTATTCGCTGTAAAGCGGCCAAACGTATTTGCCAATTTTGCGCCAGTCAAATTTTTCGGGACATGCTTCGTTGCTTTTATGCGTGGAGGCATAAAGTATAGCCTGGTCGCCGGGTAAAAAATAAGCGCAGGTGGTGCGCCCTTTACCGGTGCTTACCAAAGTCGGAGCAAAGGTGTCGGTGGGCAATTGCGGCAGAATGCCATAAAAAATCTGGTCGCATTCAATACCTTTATCGGGGTTGGCAATTTGCATTACCAGTTTTTTGCTGTCAAAACTAAAATAAGCCTCGGCATTATCGCCCCCAAAGGTAAGTTGCTGAATATTGGTTAAATGTTTTTCATTCGGATATTGCAGTTTACCTTGTACCGGCGATGCAGGTGCATCTTGTTTTGCCATGCGGCTGTTTTGGTACATATTTTTACCAATGGCCAGCGAAATAAAGACTAATAAAACCAGCGGAATAATGTAAAAAGTGCGTTTCAGCATTCTATAATTGTGTTTACAATAGGAAAAAAATACAAAAACAGCTTAATTTTGCAGATTGGGTTACCTGATTTTTGCTGCCCAAAGCGCTTAAAACTAAGTTTTTGAACTTTATGGCAGGTAAAATGTGTTTGTAATTGAGCCTGCAAAGGTAATAAAACTGCTAAATAAACTATCGGAAAGGGTAGAAGGTTTTATGCAAGTTTTTAAGTGTAAAATTTAACAATTAAATGATAATCACCAAAGTAAGCAAAGCATATAGGGTGGTTCTGTTGCTGATGTTTGTATTTATTTTTGCCTGCCGCAACGACAAAAACGCCTCAACGCTGCAAAAGCAGGAACAGGCAAATACCTCCGAAACCGGCATGGCAAACAATATACCGCAGGTAAAACAACTTACTGCCCAAATAGCTGCCGATAGCGCCAATGCAGATTTGTACTTTTTGCGCGGCAATGTGTACTTGCAGGCTAACACGCCTGAACTGGCCTCTGCCGATTTTTACCGTGCGCTTGCTTTAGATTCGCTCAACAGCGCCTATTACTTAGCTGCAGCAGATGTGTTTTTTATGCAAAAAGATTTGCCAACTGCCATTAAACTCTTGGAAAAAGCACAGCAAACACTGCCCGACAGCGTGAATATTAAAACCGAATTGGGTAAATACTACTATTATATACAGGACTATGACAAATCGGTAAATGCCCTTAATACCGTTACCGGCAGGCAACCCCAAAATGCCGATGCCTGGTTTTGGCTGGGTATGAACTACAGAGATAAAAAGGAAAATGCTAAAGCCATTGCCAGCTTTACCCGCGCAGTTCAAGCCGATGCATCGTTTTACAATGCTTATATGGTTATGGCCAACCTGCAGGCGCAAAACAAAGACAGTAAAGCGCTTGATAATTACAGCAAAGCCATTGCCCTGGATACCGCAAGCGTGGAAGCCCGCTACGGAAGAGCTTTGTTTTTGCAAAATACCGGTAAAACCAAAGAAGCCCTTGACGAATACCGGCAAATAGTTTTGATTGACCCGCAACATGCCGACACACATTACAATGTGGGCTATATTTACTTTAATAACAAAGACTACGAAACCGCGTTAAAAAGTTTTACCATGGCCGTTGGCACATCGCCAACCTTTGCCAAAGCCTACTATATGCGCGGTTTATGTGCCGAAAAACTGGGTAAAACCGCCAATGCCCGCACCGATTATGAAAGCGCCCTGAAATTTGACCCGCAACTTACTTTGGCAAAAGAGGCATTAACTCGTGTTCAATAACTAACTTTGCAAACTTTTTTAGATACCCCGAATTTGAAACCTGAAATTTGTAACCGATATTCCAATGATTAACATTACCTTTCCCGACGGCAACGTGCGCCAATATCCGCAAGGCATTACTGCGCTCGAAATTGCCAAATCCATCAGCAACAGCCTTGAAAAAAAGGTGTTGTCTGCAAAAGTGAACAACGAAGTATGGGACGCCACCCGCCCCATTAACACCAATGCCAGCCTTACCTTACTTACCTGGGACGATAAAGAAGGTAAAACTACTTTTTGGCATTCATCGGCACATTTAATGGCCGAAGCACTGCAAACCATTTACCCGCAGGTAAAATTTACCATTGGCCCGCCTATTGACAACGGCTTTTACTACGACGTGGATTTTGGCGGAGAAATTCCGAAACAAGACGACCTGGAAGCCGTTGAAAGGCTTATGCTGAAACTGGCCGCACAAAACAACCCCTATCAGCGGCGCAATGTTTCTAAAGCCGAAGCCCTGGAATTTTACCACACCAATGAGTATAAAACCGAACTCATTAACGACCTTGCCGACGGCGATATAACTTTTTATACCCAAGGCAATTTTGTTGACCTTTGCCGTGGCCCGCATGTGCCGCATACCGGCTACATTAAAGCCGTAAAACTGCTCAATATTGCCGGCGCTTACTGGCGCGGCGATGAAAACAGACCGCAGCTTACCCGTATTTATGGCGTTACCTTTCCCAAACAGCAGGAATTAGATGATTACCTGCATTTATTGGAAGAAGCCAAAAAACGCGATCACCGCAAACTGGGCACCCAACTGGGCTTGTTTGCCTTTAGCGACAGGGTAGGGCAGGGGCTTCCGCTTTGGTTGCCAAAAGGCACCAAACTGCGCGAAATATTGCAGGATTTTCTGCGGCACGAGCAGGTAAAAAGAGGCTATAAAATGGTAATGTCGCCGCATATTGGTAAAAAAGACCTGTATGTAACCTCCGGACATTATGCCAAATATGGAAAAGACTCGTTTCAGCCCATACATACCCCCCGCGAAGGCGAGGAGTATTTCCTGAAACCCATGAACTGCCCCCACCACTGCGAAATTTACCGCACTCAGCAATATTCTTACCGCGACCTGCCCCTGCGACTGGGCGAATTTGGTACCGTTTACCGCTACGAACAAAGCGGCGAACTGAACGGATTGCTGCGTGTGCGGGGCTTTACCCAAGACGACGCCCATATTTTTTGCGCACAAGAACAACTCAAAGACGAATTTAAAAATGTAATTGACCTGGTAACACTGGTTTTTGGCAAGTTGGGCTTTAAAGAATTTACCGCACAAATTTCTCTGCGCGACCAGGAAGACCGCACCAAATATATTGGCTCTGAAGAAAACTGGGAAAAAGCCGAAAATGCCATTATTGAAGCCGCTCAGGAAAAAGGACTTAAAACAGTAATTGAATATGGCGAAGCGGCTTTTTATGGCCCGAAACTGGACTTTATGGTGAAAGATGCGCTTGGCCGCTCCTGGCAACTTGGAACCATACAGGTAGATTACAATTTGCCCGAACGCTTTGACCTGGAATATATTGGTGCCGATAACCAACGCCGCCGGCCGGTAATGATACACCGCGCACCCTTCGGGTCTTTTGAGCGCTTTATTGCCGTACTTATCGAAAACTGTGCAGGCAATTTCCCGATGTGGCTGGCACCGCAACAAATTGCCATATTGCCCATTAGCGAAAAATTTACCGAGTATGCCGAAAAAGTGCAGCGCGAACTGACTGCTCATGGCTTCAGAGCCGAAATTGACTACCGAAACGAAAAAATTGGGCGTAAAATCAGAGATGCCGCCATGCAAAAAATACCTTGCCAACTCATTATTGGTGAAAAAGAAGCCGAAGAAGGCATGGTATCGGTGCGCCGGCAAGTAGAAGGCGACAAAGGCGCAATGACCCTGCTGCAACTTGTTGATATGCTTAACCTCGAAATGGAAGGTTGATGAAAAAATGCCTGAAAAACGGGCTTTGAAGAAAAAAATTAGCTTCAAAGCCCGTTTTTCATATTACAGCAATTAAAAAACACTATCTTAGCACCCATATTTAATGCGCAATATCCTTAACTTGTGCCCTATATTGCTGTGCAGGCGGTTAAAGGCAAAAATAAGAACCCCGCATTTTCAATGGCAATTTAAACCGGTGAGTGCCAAAAGAGTTTAAACAGTAAATAAATCGGCGGTATGGCACCAAGCCGGCATGGTAAGTAACCTCAAATACATCAAACAACGCATTGCTCAACAATTTGCAACTTATTTTTTTCACTAAACAATTTTTTACTTGGCCAAATTAGTAAAACCCGGCTTTAAGAAACCGGAAGACAATGGTAAATTAGATTTTCGTATTAATGACGAAATACGTGTGCCCCAGGTTCGCCTTGTTGGCGAAAACGTAGAAGAAGGTGTTTACCCCACTTCGCAGGCGCTGCGCATGGCCGAAGAAATGGAGTTAGACCTTGTTGAAATTGCTGCAACGGCAACCCCGCCTGTATGCCGTATTATTGACTACAATAAGTTTTTGTACGAAAAGAAACGCAAGGAAAAGGAAATTAAGGCAAAAACCCAGAAAACAGTGGTTAAAGACATCCGGTTTACCCCCAATACCGATGACCACGATTTTGAGTTTAAAGCCAAACACGCCGAGCGTTTTCTGAAAGAGGGAGATAAGGTAAAAGCCTATGTGCAGTTTAGAGGGCGGGCAATTCTTTTTAAGGAACGCGGCGAGTTGTTGCTGTTAAAGTTTGCGCAGCGTCTTGAGGAATTTGGCACTCTGGAAAATTTGCCCAAACTGGAAGGTAAGAGCATGATTATTTTCATTTCTCCCAAGAAGAAGAAATCATAACCTTCCCGAAAAAGCTGCTTATGTAGCAGCAGCGCTGCAGTTTGCAATAACCCTTTACGGTTATTGCAGAGGTGCTGTAGTTTTACCAAAAAAACGTCTGTAAACCGGTTTGCGCCATGCAAATTGCATGTAGAGTACCGGGTAAAGCAGCCGTGTAAGTAAGGTATTATGGCTTTGGTAGGTAATAGTGTCGGTAATAAGGCTTTCGTTTGGGTTGCCTTCTGCCGCAGTAATGCTGTGTTTATGCTGCCATGATTGCAGAAAAAAAGGCAGTTTTTTACCCACATCGGTAAAGCAAACCGCATTGGAAGTATCGGAAAATTCGGTAATAATACTTATCCACTCCTGCCCAAATCCTAAGTTCAGATGAACTTCGTCTCCGGTGTTGCATCCGTCAAACCGTAGCAGTTTCATGGGAACAAGCGGCGGTTTCAGTGCCATGAACAAGGCGCGGTTAAAACCGGCAAATACGGTTCTGAAAGGTTGCTCCACGCGGGTAGTAATGGTAAACTGCATAACACAAACGTTAAGTTACGGATATTTCCTTTAAAGTATGAAACACCCGTAACTTCGTTTTGTTCGGAACAGGGCAGCTAAACAGCCACAGCCAGATTACATCAGTACGTCTTCGTCTAATATGTTGCCGTTAACCTCATCAACTTCTATATCCTCTTGCCCCTCATCGCTCTCATGCTCTTCGTCGTTATCAGTGCAATGCACATTAATAGCCATAGGGCCGCGCTCATTTTTTCCTATTTCAAATGCTACGCGTTCGCCTTTGGAGAGGTTAAAAAAGTCTTCGGTACGGCTTCTGAAAAAGATGATGTTCGGAAATTTATTATCGTCTGACTTAATATTTCCCAAACCCCGTTCAAAGTCTATGTGAATAATAACACCTTCAAATTGTTCTGATTCAAATTCAGGCATCCGGGGCTGTTCTATCTTAATTTTTTTAGATAATTCTTCTTCTTCATCTATCGGGATAAACATGTTTTCCACAATTTGGTTCGACCTGCGGGAGCGCATAATTTCTGCCATATTAATCTCGTAGGTAGCTTCATTTATCAGCCCTATATTGGTTCTTACCGGTGGAATGCTTACTTCGGGCGGAAACTCCAAATCCCAGTACAGCAGCATAACGCGGGTGCCAAGTGTATTGAGTTTTTTGATGAGCGGAAGGTAGTCGCCATCGCCGGTAATGAGTACTATTACATCAAACTGTTTGTACACAGCCAGTTCAAATGCTTCCAGGGCAAACCATACATCAATGCCTTTTTCAGAGCGTTCTGCGCGTTTTGATTTATCGGCAAACATGGGCAGGTAGTGGGTAACCACGCCGGCATACATGAGTATGTCATCAAAAATTCGGTCATACAACAATTGGTTTTCGCGTTTAGCTGCATCATAGGCGCTAAACCTGCCCCTGAAATAATGGGCATCTACCACCTGACAATAGTGAATTTGGTCAACCGATTCAGATTCCATTACTTTTCCTCTGATAAATTCATGCAACCCTTTAATACTAATGCGAGATTTGCGCTCGTAATACCGGTAATACTGGGTAACTCTTGAAAAATAACCGCCATCGTAAAAAACGCCGATTTTAATAATTTTACTTTGCTGTTGCGTTGCCATACATAATAAAAGGTTTTAAATTTTAAATTAGTTCAATTGTTATGAAAAATGAAATGTTATTTTCCGGTGTTTACACCGGAACTGTTTTGAGTGAAGCCAGATAAGCCTTATATAAAAGTGCTGCTCTTAATGCCAAAAGGGAAATCAGAAATATAAGTGAATTATGAAGTTGCTGCGGCAGCCATAGCCAAAAAACAAGTAAAACAATGCATATAACAGAAAATATGCCAAAGTACACACCCACCCATTTAGGTGTATTTGATTTTAGCAGTAAAATTGCCGCCGGTAAATGCATCGGAAATGCCCAAAGCAAATTCATATTAAAGGCCAGTTCTTTATGGTTGGTTCCAAACCAGAGCAAAAGTAGTATAATTCCCAGTAGTCCGGTTGTGCTAAACAGAATTAAATCGAAAATTGCAGAAAATTTCTTTTTTTTCACTTGCAACCGGGTTACAAGTATTCCCAGTGCCAGCAGCAACCCAAAGGCCAAATATGGGCTGAAGAGTTGTTTTTTTACCGGCGGCAGTTGTGCATTCACCACCTGCCTGGTATTTTTTACTAGGGGTATTTGGTTGCCCAGCGAGTCGGTAACTTGCGCATGGGCAAAGGCATTCATGAGGTAATCGGGCAAAAAGAGGTATTGGTAAACGGTAGCCTTGCGGTCGGCCGGGTATCCCAGAATAAGGTCTATGCCAAAATCAACCCATTCATTTTTCTTAATGTAGGGGTCAATTAACTGCCTGAAACTAAGGGTATTACCTTTTATAGTATCGGCAAATGCAATTTTACCCTGCAGGCTTTTTTCCACAATGTCGCGCGGGCGGGTGGCGCAGTTGTCATAAAAAAATTCGTAGAGGTAAGCTCTGTTTTCGGGCAGGGCATTGGTAAGCAGCAAATCTGCCAGATATTGTTTTTGTGGGGGGGTAAGTTGCAAAATTTGTTCATACACCCATCGGTTTTCGCTTTCATAAGCGGGCACAAAACGGCTGTAGGCAGCAACCGAGAGGTAATAATTCAGCTTTCCTTTTATAAATTTGAAATAGAAATTGGGTTCTGAAAAATTAAAAGTGCCGTAATTAAACACTTTGTCGTAGTTATTGCCGGGGTCGTTTATGCGCAATGCACAATGCCCGAAATAGGAGTAAATTTCGTTGCCGGGCGAGCAGGTGAGCAGGCTGATTTCTGCTTGCGGGCTAAGTTGCATGGTTTGGGCATATACCTTTGGAACACCTGCAAAAAGCAGTTGCAGAAAGAGCAGCAGGTATATGCTTAAATGCCTCATAGGGTTGGCAGATGGGTTAGTGGGTGTAAAACCGGTTGTCGGAGTGGGCATAAAGGGGCAAAATCCAGCCTGCCCGAAGGGCAAAGAGCAAATCGAGGCGGGTACCGGTTTCTGCAATTCGGGTATCAAAATTAAGGGCGCGGCGATTTTTGGTAAAGGCTTGGGTAAATTCCAGTGCGGCAAAAAAATTGACGCGGCGGTTTTTGTCCAGGTTGATAAACCCAATTGTTTGCGAAAGCGCGGGGCCGTTGCTGAGACGGTCGTACCCTTGCCGGTATTTACCGGTTATTTGCGGAACCGATTTGGTGCGGTCTTCAATATGAATTTTGTGTTGCAGCACGCCGGCGCCACCCGTAACAAAAATACCCGAATTGGGGTTAGCGCCAATGGCAAACAATTTACCTGCCTTTACCTGCAACCTGAACCCCCGGAGGAAAAAATTGACATCGGCAGGCAAGCCGTCGGTGCCGGTAATATACCCTTCGGAATTAAGCAGGTTAATAGCCAGCGAGTCTTCATTTATTCGGTTTCCAAATAAAAAATGCCCTTCCACGCCAAACAAAACATTGGCTGCGTTTTTGCGCAAAATGCTGCCGCCCACCATGGAATGCAAGCCAAAACGCTTAGCCATATCAGCAGCCGGAACGGTAAAGGCATAATCTACCGTAATAAGTGTGGCGGGTATGGGTTTTTCCTGTTGCGGTGCAGCAGCAGGCGCCTGTGCAACAACCGCAGAAAAAGTGGTAAAGCAAAGCAAAAACAGAACCAGGCAGGCTTTCATTCATCAAAAATACGTAAATAAGCCGATTTTTTGCATGTGCAAAGGTAATTTTTCTTTTATAAACTGTTTAGTTGCCGCCCAAACAACCGTAAATTACCGGCAAAATGCATATCTTTGCAACAACAGAAAACCATGGAGAGCAATGCCAGTATAACAGCTTTGGAGCGAATTCGGGAAGCACAGTTTGCAGGAACGTCCGTTTTAGACCTCAGCAACCTGGATTTAACCTTCCTTCCCGAAGAAATTGTGCAATTAAAGCAACTCAAAGAATTATGCCTCCAAAACAACCTGCTTTCTTCGTTGCCGGCAGAAATTGGCAACCTGCCCCAACTACGGGTCATTCATGCTTCGGGAAACCAGATTGCACAGGTGCATAAAGCCATCAAAAAGCTCAACCAACTTTCAGAACTGTTGCTCAATGATAACAAATTGAACAGCTTGCCCTACGAATTTGCACAACTTGGGCAGTTGCAAACCCTGAACCTGAACAACAATAATTTTACCGATGTGCCAAGGGCACTGAAACAACTGCCCCGCCTTAGCTGCCTGCACCTTTGCAACAACCGCCTGCAACGCCTGCCCGATACCATTTCGCAAATGACCGAATTGGAAGAACTCTATATATCCGGCAATGAAATTGATAAACTGCCCGATACCATAGGACAACTTTCGCTGCTGCGCGTATTGCAGGTTAACCACAACGTTTTAACCATACTGCCGCCGGGCATAGGGCAACTTAGCCTGCTTACCGATTTAGATGCCTCGCACAACCTGCTGCATTCATTGCCATCGGAATTGGCACAGTTGCGCCAACTAAAACACCTCAACCTGTCAGACAACAGGCTTTCTAACATTCCATTGCAAATAAAAAACCTCACCCAATTGCAAAACCGTCCGGGGAAGCCCGGATTTAACCTTGCCAACAACCGGTTTAACGTGCCCGAAGAGCTGTTTGACCGCCGCCCCGGTGAAATTATACAATACCTGGCAGACCTGCAACTGTCAAAAAACAAAAAACCCCTGCACGAAGCCAAACTCATCTTCATCGGGTCGGGCGAAGTGGGTAAAACTTCGCTCATCAGCATGCTTACTACCGGAAGCTATAACCCTGCCGAACAAAAAACCGATGGCATTCAAATACAAGATTGGGAGGTTAAGCGCGGGAACGACCATATTAAACTGCATATCTGGGATTTTGGCGGACAGGAAATTATGCACGCCACCCATAAATTTTTTATGACCGGACGAAGTGTTTATGTACTCGTTATCAGCCCCCGAACCGAAGACCGCTATGGCGACTCAGAACTGGAGTACTGGCTCAAACTCATACGCTCTTTTGCCGGCATGGATGTGCCCATTGTTGTAGTCATAAACAAGTGCGAAACCCATAAATTAGACATTGCCAAAGGACATCTGCGCGATAAATACCCCAATATTGTTGAATTTGTGGAAACCTCCTGCAAAGACAACCTCAATATTGATAAATTGGAAAACGCCATTACCGTCGCCATTTCAGAACTAACACATATTGACGACCTGCTGCCCAAAAGCTATTTTGAAATTAAACAGCAACTCGAAACCAGCAACAAAGATTTTATTTCCTACCACGATTACCAGAAAATATGCCTGCAAATTGTGCCCGATTTTACAGAAGCCAGTATGCAAACACTGGTAAACCTGCTTCACGACCTGGGCGTAATGCTTAACTTTAACGACGACCGAAAACTGAAAGACACCCATGTGCTAAACCCCGAATGGGTAACGCAGGGCGTTTACCAGATTATTACCTCGCCCCGCCTCATCAGCAAAAAAGGCATCTTGTCTATAACCGAGGTAAAACAAATTCTGGACCCCAAAAACTACCCTACCGACAACGAACGGTTTTATATTATGGATATGATGCAGCGTTTTGAACTCTGCTACCAGATTACCGAAACCGATAACAACTTTTTTATTCCGGGTGCTTTTCCGAAAGATAAACCCCATTTTGAGTGGAACTATATGCCGGCCGACCTGCTGCGTTTTCAGTATAAGTACGACATTATGCCGGCAAGCATTATGGCACTGTTTATTGTAAAAGTGCATAACTATATACGAAACAACGATTTTTGGCGAAACGGCGTGGTGCTGCGAAAAGACGGCTGCGAAGCGCTTATACAAGCCGACCCCCAAGATTGCAAAGTGTATATTGAAGTAGGCGGAATGGGCAATATGCGCGAAATGCTGGCCTTTGTAAGAAGCCAGTTTGAAATATTGCACAGCCGTTTTAGCAACCTTACCATTAAAAAACTCATGGTCTATACCGAAAAAAACGAAACAGCACTCATAGATTTTGATGCGCTGCTTGTTTACGA
Source organism: Sphingobacteriales bacterium TSM_CSM (assembly GCA_002212725.1). Taxonomy (GTDB): domain Bacteria; phylum Bacteroidota; class Bacteroidia; order Chitinophagales; family UBA2359; genus UBA2359. The sequence continues at coordinate 52,569 of MTCR01000108.1, forward strand.
ACAACTTAGAGAAGAATACATGGTAGTGCCCGAACTGAAGAAAAAACTGTCGGTAAAAAAACTGCTCAGCGGCATAGAACCCGACTCGGCAAGCACACGCAACCAATACCTTGAGAAAGAGGGCATTAACCAACGGCAGCGCCGCGAAGATGCCTTTGCAGATACCATAAACACAGGGCAAACCCGGGCAACACTGGCAAGCGGACTAAAAACCATGACCATTCTTAAAATTATTGGCGCTACTTTGGCCGGAATTATTAGCCTTTTAGCCGGAATTGCCGAAATAACCGGAGAAAACCTCTTAAATTTGTGGCACATTATAAACGGCAAATAACCGTCAAAACCGGTTATATCCTGCCCAAACGGAACGCCAGAAAACGCATCAATAACCAGCAAATACCTGTTGTACCTACTTCCTGTAAAAATTAACAAAATGGAAAGAACCAATTACCTGAGTATAGAAAAAGAAAACGGCATAGCCACGCTCTGGCTTGATAAAAAAGACGACAAACAAAACATTATTTCTCCCGACCTCATCGGGTTGTTTGATGAGGTGTTTGCAGAACTTGAAGCCGATGCATCGGTAAAAGCAGTGGTTATCATCAGCCGGAAAAAAGATTTTATTGCCGGCGCCGATATAAAAGCCTTTAAGGCCGAAAAACCCGGCGACTTTCAGCCAATTTCCCGCAAGGGACACGAAATTATGAACCGCCTTGAACACGCCACTAAACCGGTAGTGGCTGCCATAAGCGGCACCTGCTATGGCTTAGGAGTGGAAATGGCGCTGGCCTGCCACGCCCGCATTGTTACCGACGACCGCAGCACCAAACTGGCACTGCCCGAAGTAAAGCTCGGGTTGCTGCCCGGTGGCGGTGGTACGCAACGGCTACCCCGCCTCATTGGCATACAAAAAGCCCTTGATATGATGCTCACCGGTAAAAACATTTACCCCTATCAGGCGCTGAAAATGGGGTTGGCCGATGCCGTGGTAAATAAAAACAAACTGCACCAGGCAGCCTGTAAATTGGCTTTGCAATTAACCCAGGCACCTTTGCACCGCAAAGACAAGCGCACCTTTACCGAAAAACTTCTCGAAAAAAATATCCTTGGGCAACGCCTTATTTTCAGTCAGGCGCGCAAAACCGTACAACGGTTAACACAAGGCAACTACCCGGCCCCGTTTGAAATTATAAATTGCGTGGAAACCGGCATAAGCAAGGGATTGCAGGCCGGCTACGCCACCGAAGTGGAGCGCTTTGAAAAGCTTATTTTAAGCCCCGAAAGCAAACAACTCATCAACATCTTCTTCATTATGTCTGACAAGAAGAAGAATCCCATGGCAGAATTGGTAAAACCCGTAAATACCATAGCCATGCTTGGCGCCGGCTTTATGGGTGCCGGTATTACCGAGGTAAGCATAACCAACAACATAAACGTAATACTCAAGGATATAAAAAACGAAACGATTTCATCAGCACAAAAAACCATCTGGGACGCCTTTTACCGCAAGGTAAAACGAAAAGCCATGCAAAAGGTGGAGGCTATGCAATTAATGAACCGCATTCACCCCCAACTCGATTACCACAATTTTACCCATGCCGATATTATCATTGAAGCCGTATTTGAAGACCTGGGCATTAAACAAAAAGTACTGGCCGAATGCGAAGCCAATGCCCGGCCCGATACCATTTTTGCCAGTAACACCTCTGCCTTACCCATTTCTGCCATAGCCCAACACGCCAAACGCCCCGAACTGGTAATAGGTATGCACTATTTTTCGCCGGTGCCCAAAATGCCCCTGCTCGAAATAGTAAAAACGCCGCAAACCGCCGATTGGGTAGTAGCCACCTGCCTGCAAACAGGCATAGAGCAGGGTAAAACCTGTATTGTGGTAAAAGACGGCCCCGGCTTCTATACTACCCGTATTTTAGCTCCCTACCTCAACGAAGCCCTGCTGTTACTGGAGGAAGGCGCCGAAATAGACCTGTTAGACCGCGAAATGAAACAATTTGGTTACCCCGTTGGCCCTGTTGCCCTTATGGATGAGGTGGGTATTGATGTGGGCGCACATATTATGAGCGGAGATTTAATGAAATCCTTTATCAGCCTGCGGCCCGATTTAAAAGTGAGCGAAGCACTGCTGCACATGCACAAAGCCGGCTACAGCGGGCGCAAAAACAAAAAAGGCTTTTACCTCTATGACCCCAAAACCGGTAAAAAGATACGTGGCAAGGTAAACACTGCCGTTTATGATTACTTTGGCGGCGTGCAAAGCAGGCACCCCTTTAAATCTGCCGATGTACAGCAACGCATGGCCATGTCTATGGTTAACGAAGCTGCTCTTTGCCTGCAGGAAGGCATTATTGAAAACCCAACCGATGGCGATGTAGGTGCAGTATTTGGTTTGGGTTTTCCGCCGTTCCGCGGCGGTCCGTTCCGCTTCATTGACAGTTTTGGTGCAGATAATGTGGTAAAAGTGTTACAACAACTCCAAAACCAACATGGCAACCGCTTTGCCCCTGCATCCATTTTGGTGCAATATGCGCAGCAGGGCAAAAAGTTTTACCCATAATTACAGTAGTCCGCGTGGCAGGCGCGGCACAGGTACACATTTTATGAATGCAAAGATAAATGCCGCTACCGGGGGTACAACTCCGCAAAATGCCTGAACAACACAAACCGGAAGGAGGCAATTTTGGTGCCGTCGGGGTTGTCAATGGTATTGCGTTGTGTGGTGGAGGCCACACAAGAGATGCCAATTTGTTGCAACTTTGCCACTAAGCTAAAGCAGAAAGTTAGTTCACCCATGAGGTGAACAGCCAAAGGGTTTAATTGCCTTATTTTTACAACATATTGTTCTGCTAATAATTCCACTTCATCGGTAGTCCAGGTAGGCGGTATCTGGGGAAAGGGCAGGTCTTCCACGCCGCCCCACCGGTTACAGGCGGCATTGGTTTGCTCTGCACTCCAATTGGCAGAGGGGTGGTTGGAAAGGTTGAGGAGCATGGGGGAATCTATTTTGTTATACAAAGTACAGTAATGGTGGTGGTAACGATATTATTCTATTTGTAAAAATGCTTTTACCAGACTTAAACTATGCCGTAGTTTTGTCTCAAATGACCTATATCTGCGAGCATTTTTTTCAGTACCTGCGTGGTTGATATCGTTTCTATAATCCTTTAAGGCATTGTACGCAGGCTCTAACCCTATAAACGAAGGGTGTGTTTGTATGATTTTAATTATGGCATGGTCAACATTTCGCCAATATTTTTCGGGCATATTTTTACAATTCATCGCATCGGCAATCAGCTTTCTATTGTCTTTAAACACCTGCTTATTGTAGCCTGTTTGGGTACAAATATAGCTGATAATGGTTTCCTGTAATAAGGTGATGCCTTGTTGAATAAGGTTGTGATTTAAGCACCATTCAGCTGCATAAAAACCGTTTACCACATCGGGCCGGGTAAATTTACCCAACTCCTGTTGCAACTTGCCCAATACGCGTTTCATGGCCTCGCTTTCTACCCGATTTTCAATATTTTTCAGTTCGGCAACCAAATCGCTGAACAGCCGGGCATTTTCTAACTCAGATCCTCTAACGGTAGAAAAAGCGCCTCCTATGTTTGATAAAATAGCAGATAAGTTGCCAAACCCTTGTCTTTCCGATAATTTTGCAAGTTGCCGGGTGTTGCCGTGGTAAATGAAATCGTTAGCAGCTATTGTCCACTCCTGAAGCCTGACCATTTCGGTTAGGTAAAGAATAGGCGCTATGCGGTCTGCCGGATTAGGATACTGTTGTTGAATAGCAAAAGCAGAACCCAATGCCTCAAAAGCGCCATACATGACCGACTCAATAACCACATCATTCAACAAAAAAGAAGCATAATTTACCAATACCGAGCCAAACATGGGTATAGACCTGAACGCATTGGTAATATCTAAATGCACATGGTCGTTGTTGGTTAAAACATCGTAGATGTTACTGAAGATGAGTTGGTTGTCTTTATCGGTAAATCCTTCGGGAATAGTTTTATCCACAACTTGGCAACCAAGGTTTAACTTTTGCAGTTTAGCCCGAAGTCCTTCTTGGTCAGCGGGGTCATCTTTGTAATTAGCCCCCTCCCAGTTAGTAACCCTTGACCCTCTTTCGCCCTCAGTCATAAAAATATAAATGCAATCATGGGCGCTCCAATTGGCACACAAATTTTCGCAAATTGCTTCCTGCACAAACCGCACTACAGCAGACGTTTTATCGGGAAACCGATACCGGCAATTCAGGTATTTGTTATTGCCCAAAAAGGTGATGAGTACGTTTCGGTTTTGTTGCATTGTAGGAGTAGCGTATCCATTCAGCGATAATCTGCTCGGCATTTTCCAAGGCTTCAGAGTATGTTTTTCCGTCTGACATGCAGTCTGCTAATTCAGGCACTTCCGCAATATACGACAGGTCGTTTTCGCTCCAGTAAATAATGATTTCGTATTTAAAAGGTGCCATCGGTTTATTTGTTTGTTAAAATGTGATCAACAAACCGCATTTCCTGCAAGTACTCGGCGCAATAACTTTACTATTTTACTCATTTAGTATTTTTGAAGCAATACAAAGCGTTTTCTTATAGCTTTATATTTCCGTTTTCATCTAATAAATCGGGGTTAATCCAGCCGCCGTTGGGCTGTAACCCTTTTTTCCAATGCTCCTCCTGTTCCGGTGTCATTTGCACAGGTTTTTTTTCCCATTCCTCCACTAAATCTTTGCAGGTACAATACTCCAAACCCCATGGACATTGTTCCGGTTCATAATGGCAAAACTCTAAGTGCAAATGCCCTACCGATGTATAGCTTACAGGGTGTTCTCTCCAGTAGTTGCGAAATGCGCGGTACAATAATTTAGCGGGCACATTGTCCGGAAAATCGGCAAGTATATTAAATGCCTGCCAGAGGTTCAGAATGGCATGGCAAAGGCTTTCGGCTTGTTTGTTGGTTAGCAGCTCAACGGGCGGCAGCGCATCGGGCGATATGCCAAACAGTTCTTCCATTGGTTGTTCATCGCCCATTTCCCACTCTATAATGTAGTCTAAGCCTCCTTTGTATTTAGGATCTGCGGCGGGGTGGTTTGGGTACAGCAAGGCATAATCTTTTGGCGGAGGCAGGTTGTTTTGCGCGGTTTTAAGGTCTTGGAGGAGCTGGGTGATGTAGGTTTGCATGTTGCCGGTATTAGGGTTCTTTCATGTATCCGTAGCCTACGGCGGTTTTTGCGCCGATGCCTTTATTGGTTAGAGCAGTTTCAAGCCAAGATTTAGCTTTGTCCAGTAATTGTTCATCGGCATATTTTTTTATACCTATATAGAAAGTAAAAGCCACATCTTTTAAAGTTAAGAAAAGCACGGGATTGGGAGATAGCCAATCTGCGGGAGCTTTTCCCTCTGTGTAGTAGTCCTGATAATGATTATTCATTATGTCAGGTTGTACTGAGTTATTTGCTAACGCTTGGGGAAATGCATCAAAAAAAATGATTTTACCCTCATTTTTTTCCGTGCCAAAAATATCGTTGTAATCTTTCTTCGTTACTTTATCATCACCCAATTTTTCATTTTCATTTTCATCTTTAAGCATGTCTTGTGCGTAATGATTTGTAATACCTTTTATGCTACTTGCCGGCAAATACGGAAAACCATAGACGTGGTGCAATGTAATGCCATTTTCAAAAACTGATGCATTGCCAATACCAATAGCTAAACGCCAATCGGTTGTTAATGGTATTGCTTCGTGTTTAGAGCACAAACCCTCTACGGATAATTCGGTTTGAATTTGACAATATTCTAAGTCAACTTTGTTAAATTGATGAATGGTGACATCTAAATACCATTCTTGCTCACTGAACTTCTTTCCAGTTTTATACTTTTTGACATAGAATGCTGGCTTAATCGCCTTCTTGCCATTTATTAAAATAGAAAGATCATCAGAATCTTCAAACCTGTCTTTATTGAAAAAATTTGCACACTTAAATAGTTTCAAAGAGAAGTTGTCTACTTGCCTCAAATTAAGCAATTGGCGCACATTTTCTGGAAGTGCTGTGTTTTTTATATTGAACAGGTTATTCATCATCACCTCCTTCTTCCTCTGTGGTATTTTTTTCGGGTTCGTCATCAATTAGTCCATCGGCAAAGCGTTTTAGCCAAGATAGCAAACTTAGTACCTTTTTAGTAAGTGCGCGATATTCTTGTGAATTTTGGGCAATGATATGTTTAGCTAAATCGGTACTGCCTATATCATCTTGCAAATACTCACTAATTTGTTGATAAATAAGGTCATAGGCATTTTTAGGCTTATTGCTTGCTGCTTTTTTAGAGAGTATAAAAGCAAAGGTAACCCCCAAGCCATTGTTTTGAATCATGGCAGGCAATTTTTTGACATAAGATTTATACTTTTCATCTTTATACTCTTCCGACCCTACCTGTGCCGTTTTTTTTGCTTTTGCAGCATCATAGATTTCTTTACCCTGCTCTGCAAATTTAAAAGCTTTTACAGCTATTTCGTTTTCAATATGTTTGATATGTGTCATGGTCAATTGTAGTATGGTTTTGGAAATATGAATTCTGTTTAGTTGATTTTCACAATGCCTTTGCCTAGTGTTGTATTACTACCTATTTGCAAGATGTTATTAGCTTTTGTTAAGCCATTCACAAAAAACTCCATAACATCAGTCTCTGTTTTAAACTCTTTTTCAGTTCCATTTTCTTCGGAAGTTTTAAATTTAACCGTTTTTTCCTGAAATACTGGACTTGCCAACACCAAACAGTATAAGATGGTTTCGGAAGGCAAATATTCTTCGGTAAATAAAGCACCGCCTTTAACCACTCCTGTACTATTTTCTATTTTTATACGTGTGATAACCTCAGTAGAAAGTTCTACAAAATCGCGAAAATCATCATCGTGCAGTATGACAAGATGGTTGCTTATCTCTAAACCTGATAAGTTTTTGATACTTTCTGATATTTTAGCTAAATTGGGGTTGTCTTCACTACTTTTAACATCAAAAGCGTATTCTTCTAAAACGATGCTTGATTTAGCGCCTTTTGTAATGCATTTACCCTCAACTGAATAACATTCGCCGCTTTTTAAATTCATTTTTTGCACTTCAGAATCAAGACTGGTTAAAGCTCCTTGCATAGCAGCTTCTAAGGTGCTTAGTTCTAGTTCGGCAACAAATTTTTCGAGTATACCCACACTTGTTACCAAAGCATAAACACCTTTCATGCTTTTGATAGGAAAAAACAATAAGCGAGCATCGGTAAAACCTAATGCACCAGAGTATTCTTTGGCGAATGGTTTTATTTCCTCATCAATACCTTCGTTATTTTTTCTTTTTTCAACTTTATCGAACTTATCTTTAACAGTATCTTCTTCGCCTTGTGGGTCATAACCAAACGTAAGATGTATTTTCACCCTGTCATTAACAGATGTAGAAGGATATATATCCTCAAACCGCTGGCGCAAAGCTCCTTTTAGTGAAGATGCTTCGAATTTGGGGTAATTGCTATGCCCTTCACGCTGTATGGGCAAATCTACTATGCCTAAATCACTTCCACTCCCTACATGTGTAGGAGTGAGGCATTGAATAAAAAGAGGTTTTGCTATTTTGAACATAATATTGTATTTTTCGTTTGTTAAATTACTATGTGTGTCAATTATTCTTGTTTTAGGTTTGATGAGATGGAAAAGTCAAATCTTCCCAATCCCAATCTTTCCAGTTTTCGCCATTGTAAAAATTAGTAAAATTAAGTTTACCTGTTGTAGTATCAAAATTAATAGGAATCTTAATGCTAACAGCCCTAAATTTTGTTTTTCGTTTAAAACTAAGCGAATTAATTTTGTGCAAATGGGTAATTATCTTATCTAGATGTGGACTAGAAAACTTTTTGTCATGGGTAATGTTTTTTAGCGTAAACTTAAAAACAATAAAGAGTAGTTCTATTTCCTCATTGTCTTTTAAAATTTCTTCTAGTGCTTTTGCTCTTGCTATTTGCTGATGTAGATAATCCTTATTTCCCCCAATTTCTTTTTGATAATCACATGCAGCGTTAAATGCCTTAGATTCGCCCCACACATACACGATATTTTTATCTCCTGCTTTCTTTATCACCTTTTCATCTTCTGCCCTCTTTATCAAAGGGATATCCATATCGCCAATTTCTGTTTGTTTAGTTCCCTTGTCAGTTAATTCCACTTCCTTTGTACTATTGAGTTTAAAAAAATGATGTTTTAGCTGAAGCGGTTTGGTAGTTTCATAATCTTTTACTAACAAGGGTTTTTGGAGATAAATATCAAAGTATTTATATAGAATGTGCTCCATAATAAAACCACTATTGCCATCTACTGGAATATTTGCAATAATTTTTGCAAAAGCACTTTCTTTGAGTTCAGTTTTTTTCCAAGTTACTAAGTTATAATCAATTAGTAGCTTTAATACTTGATGTAATTCGACAGGCTTTTTTTTGACCTCCTCATTGCAGTTTTGAGATAGTATGTAACGTTGTTTATCATTATCAAATTGTGCGTTATTCTCAAAAACCTCCAATGCAATATCTTGAAGGTTTTCTTTAAGGAAATAATTTTTCCAACAAGGTTTTAGGGCTTCTACTATATCCCAGTCTAGGTTAATGGGCAAATTACCCACAGTAATCAAGTCGTTGCTATCTTCGTAGATGTACTTAAGTTGCAAGCCTTTTATTTGCCCAATAATGGTCATAAAAGGAATAAGGGCTTTATAGCCACCTGTAATGTTGAGGATAGTATTATCTTTCGCGTTTTTGTTGACGTATTCAGTTTGTTCGTTGAGGGCTGTTGTTTGAAAATCGCTGCCGCTGTTTATGGTTAGACCCTCAATGCGCTTCAAATGAACGTGGTTATATCCTTGTCGCCTAAGTTCTTTTTCCAAAATCCACCCGCATAAATGTCCATCAAAAGTGGATGTTGTTAGTAGATGAATAGTTACCTTAGCTTTATCAGTAGAGCCTACTATTTGCTTAATAGATTTAAGCTCGGCTGATGTATCATCTCCTTTTTTCCCTATCCATGTACTTATTTTATTGACAAAAGATTCTGTTTTTGCTTGCTGGCGTTGAATTGCCAGCCAAGTAGTTTCATTGAACGCTTTTCGACCATTATTCTTTTCAGGTTCATTTTTTTTGTCATTATATTTACACCAAACCAACTCTTTATCCCAAAATTTCTGAAACTCGGAATCTACAGCATCTTGTATATAGTTAGTAAACAAAGATGTCCCAACTGTTGATATAATAATCATCGGTTTTTCAGTATTAGTCATTAGTATTAAAATTGGGATTTAAATTGCCCATGTAAGCAATGCCAAATCCTTGTTTTTTAAAATTAGGATCTCTACACAAGCTTTTTTGATGAAAATTGATGAGCAGTTTGGATTTATCTGAATTGTTAATTAGTTTGAAATAGTAAACACTGCCTGCAGGTATTGCCCGATACATAGTTTTAGGTTTTTTAGTGGCTAAATCGAAACCGCCTATAGATATTGGTTTTCCTACAAAGGCTGTTATCAATTGCATTTCGATTCCTTTCCATACGGCAATACGTGTAACAGCATCATAACTATCAAAATCAGGTAGCCATCCTTCATTTTTTATAGTGGTATTTGGCACAAAAACACAAGGCGTGGCAAAGTAGATTTTAAAGTACACATCATCATTTTCCTCTACTAATGGTGTTTTGATGTCTATTGACAATAAGGGTTTTTCATTTTGTTCTTCTCCTCCCTGTTTCAGAGGAAGCGTTTTAGCTGTTTCATCAGTACAGACTACAGTTTTGCCTTCTGCCCCTAATCGTAGCCATTTTGAAGCAGGAAAAAAATTAGTTACTAACAAAAACGAAAAGCGTTGGTTTTCTTTTTCTAAACGTGACATATTAACACGATATAAATGCCCTTCTTCGGTGCTTTGCCGTTCATTATTTAATGCGTTACCAATTTTTGATTCGGTATTTATTAGGTTGTCTGTAATAGAAAATGCCACTTTATCAAGTTGTAAATAGTTGTTCAACTCCTCAATACTTAAGTAACCTTCGGGTTGTTCTAACTGTTCCTCATCGTCACAATGATCAGCTATTGAATTCACTTGGACATTAGATAATACTACTTTACATAACTTTTCAGCAGCAAAACTTAGTCTATCTTTTCTTCCTTCTTTATAGTGTACCAAATCTAATGGAATTGGCAATAAAGGAGTTAGGTTGCTTGCTTCATTTTTATTGTACAGTCTATTATCGTTTTCTTCTTTTAGGTAATAAATACCCGTAATTTCGATGCTCGCGGTCTCTGTTGATGCATTAGATAACAGATGTAAATTGTCTGCCAAAAAAGCACTACACAATGCTCCGTGAAATACAGATGGCGGTGGAGGAAATATACCCGTTGCAAAGGTATCGTCACCCATCGAAAATGGCTTACCATCTCTAAAAAAAAGAGTATCTACTGCTTGAAGTTTTAATAAGTAGGTCATAATATATCGGCGGTTTCTAATTGTTCTGAAAATTTTAGTTCGCGAGCCATAAAGTCCACGATAAAAAGCAATTGTAATAGGTTATTTAAGTTTCCACTAAGTTCAAAAAGCCTATAAAATTGTTCTGCTAAATTAATAACTACCGATTTTGCAATTTTATCTGATTTTGCCCTCAACATTAACCGTTTTAATTCAGTTTCAATAATCGGGTTAAAGTTGTACGATGCTGTACCTTCCAGTAACCTACTCATCTCCATGCCCAAAACTCTAAAAAATTTAGAAGATAGTTGGTCGTTGAGGCGATATTGTAGTAGTTGATTGACTATGGTGGTGACATAACCCAATTCGTTGTACTGCCATTTGAAATAGGTTTGGTGATTTTCGCCCGAATGTTTGGAGGCTATAATACAAAAAGCATTACGGTCGCCTTTATTTTCGTCTTTGGCTGCTTTTTCGGCTTCGCGTGCTTTGGATAACACCAAGTTGAGCGGTTCTTTGTAGTGTGCAATGGCTATGCCCGCCGAAAAACTAAAATTATAGTCTTCGCCGTCATTTCCCAACAGGTATTGTTCTTGTAGCTTTTTGTTCACTCTGCAATCAAAATTGCGGTGTAGGTCTTCCATTACCTCAAACAAATAACGCAAATTAACAAAACCCAGAAAGTCATCGCCACCAGCATATACTGCTTTTCCTTTGGGAGCAAGCAAGTATTTTGTGCTCGCCCATTTTGCAAACTCGCGCAATAGCTGCGAAAGTCGATTTTGGAATTTTTGTAAATCTACACTTTCTCTATTTTTTAGTAATTTGCCTGATAACATTTTACCCATGTGGTCGCCATCAAAATGTATAATAGCATAGTATTTGCCAAATTTGATGTTTGTAGGTTTTATTGCATTGATTAAAGCATCGTAAGTTTTTTTTAGTTCTTTTAAAACCTGATTAGCTGCTTCATTTTTTTCGTTATCTATTTGTTCTTTCGTTTTCCCTTTACTATTAATTTTATGTTTTAAATATCCGTTTTTAATTATGTATTTGGATGTTAAGTTTTCCTCGTACAAAAATTGCTCATCAAAATTACCGTTACATAGTTCATTTACAGCATCTTTGTAGTGTGTCATTTCAAGTATTGCTACATCAAACTTAAAAGCAGTAAATATAGCGTCCATAGTAGCTATACCCGCTGTTGATGGGAATGACTCCTTTTCAAAAAAGCGTTTCATCAAACTTATAGCGCTCAATCCCTCGTTTTCGTTTAATCCGGTAGCGATTGTAGCAGATGCCACATTGCTAACTGTCGAGCCTTTACCAAAAAATAAAGCATTATTCACACCATCTAAGCTACATTTGCGCCCTTGTTCTATCTGCTGGTTAAAATAACGTACATTTTTTACCGAGCCTAATAGTTTTTCGCTGCGCTCATAGGCACTTGGATAGTCGTTATTAATTGCCTCAAATAGCCAATAAATTTCTAAATGATTAGTAATTTGGGTATCAAAATCGTTTTTAATGGCAGCAATATCTTTTATTTTACCCTCCAATAATAGGTTATCTAAAACATTCTCTGCTTCTTGTTGCCATTTATGGCGCACTGCTTCTTCTACAGCTTTGCCTATCTGAGCAAAAGACTCTGTTTCGTGTTTTGGTACTATTGCTAAAAAACGATTAGGTAATGATTTTGTGTTTTCAAAATCAACATCTATGTATGGAAAAATAATCTCTGCCTGATACTCTTTAGCTTTTTTTATGCCTGTTTTGCAAAGTTCGGATAAAATGCGACTACCAGCATACAAATCTTGTGTCTTTCTAGCCTGCGTTATGAAAGACTGAACTGGTCCAATGGTGAAAAGGAAAAGGTGTTTCATAGAGTTAATAATTTATCTGAGTAGATTGATTTTTTACCTTAGTGATAAAATTATCTAATAATTCTGATTTAATTGTTGTCCAGCCTGATTTTCCTTTATTTTTCTTGGGCAGACTCATTTTATAATTTTTAGTGGCAAAAACTATTTTATCACCATTTTCCATAAAATTTCCTTGGAAATGTGTAATAATCCATTGTAATCTACCTTGATAATTTCTTATTACTGAAATCCAAAGCGGTGAGGCCCGCCTTTGATTGGTTTCAAAGTTTACCGGATTATCTTGCCATATACCAATTGGAAGGCCAAAAGCTGCCTTCTTATCTAAATCGTAAACAGTAAATTTAAGTGTTTTTGTACTTGTCCTAATGTCTTTCATTGTTTTACCAATATCATCAAGAGCTTCTTGCCAAGTTGCAAAATCCCTATTGCTTGTGTAAATATGATTTGGAGCAATTGTACTATATTCATTATTTACATTCAGGTTATGAATGTTAGGGAATTGCCTCTTTATTTCAGTGAGATTTCTATTAATGAAATTACTCATTGTTTCCTGGTTATGAGGGATGAATGATAAATAATTTTCCAAAATATTATCCCTATCAATTATGGTATTTACTGCAATGGCACCAGCTCCACGCCTTGCCCGTGTTCCTAAAGCACCTAAAAAAATAAATAACCAAAAAGCTGCTACACCTTTCTTTAAATCAGAATCAGAATTACCCTTGCTTTCTAATGTAATTAGAAATTCAGTTTTATTACTCTTGCTAGTTGAAGCTTTAAAACCCTCTCTTTCTTTTTGCTGATGCACAAGGATATAAAGTAAATAAGCAAGTCCTTCTTTTGTTCTATCAATGTCTTTACCAAAAAAAGGGGTTTCTTGAAGCATATTAACTCTCACCAAAACACTACTTTTCCCTCCTTCATTCACCCCCCCAAAAAGCCTTTCGTCTTCTCTTAAAAGGTTTGGAATGCCACCTCTTTGTGGGTTTGCCAAATGCCCATTCATCGCCCGCCACCAAAACCGCAATGCCCCTTTTATAGAAGGTGCCCTCAATTCCGGTGTAGTGCCATCGGCACCGCTTAAAAACATGGGGGTTATAGTTTCGCAGGTAAAGGTTATGGTATGCATACGAATGATTAGTTTATGATTAGGACACAATTCTACAATTTCCCCTCCATTTCACCAAACTTTTTTGCCCGGAAATCGCAAAAAGTGTAAAAAAAACTTTACTACTCCTTTTCCGCTACAAAAGCGGGCAGGCATCGGCAAATATACAGGCGGCAAAACAGAAAAAGCAGAAATTTTCTGAAAAAAATAAAGATTTTTGAAAATTTCCAGAAATTTCTTTAGTTTTCTGTGGAACTGTGGCAGTTTTCAGGGAATTTACCCCTCTTGCAGGCTCTCGGGCGTGGCTTTCAGGCTGCCTTGTACTTCCCAATCGCCAACATCGGGGTGAGTCCAGCGCTCAGAAAAGGAGAGGTTGCCGTGGTTGCGGGTTATGTCGGTATGGTTAAAATCCCATACTTTAAAGCCAATGAGGGCATCGCGCTTTACCAATGTGCGCAGGTTTTGCAGCAGGCTTTGGTTGCTTACTACTGCCTGAGCAATTACGCGGTCAAGTCCTACCGATATTTCGGCTACGCTTTGGCGGAAATAGGCTTTTACCGATGCTTCTAAGTTATACACGTCTATATGGCGGGGGTCGAAACCGGCTACCGATTTTTCTATGCTATGTACCACAAAATCGTTGAGTTTCTGATGTCCGGCTTCTATGGCTTTGTCGCTTACAAAGCCTTGTGTCATGGCAATACAGGTAATGCCCAATATGCCCGGAAAATCGGTTTCAAAATAGGGAATTTTCAACGGTATCAGTTGGCTGTTCCATTCTCCTACGGCGGGTGGTATGTTTATTGCCGTTCCGGTTTCGGCCCGTACATTGCCTAAGTTTTGGTGGCTGCCCACCGAAAAATGTACTCCGGCCTGTCCGGCAAGTTTAAAATTGTCGGTAATAATGATGCCTTCGCCATCTACCTTAAAAAATATACACCATACAAACGGGTTTGCCCGTTGTTTGCCTCCGGCGCCGCTTTTGTGGCAAATGAGTTTTTGTATGCTTGCTTTTATGCGGTAGGTGTGCATGGGCTTGTTGCAGGTTTTTTGGGGGGGGGTTACAAAAATAGCGGAAACCTTTTGGGCGCTGCTTCCTGCATTATGGCATATACTTTTTCTGTTACGTCATCGGGGCCGGGCTTGCAGTAGTAGTCGGCATCAGAACCGTAGGCGCATCGGCTGGGCAGGGCGGTAAGGGTGGCGGGTGCCGAGTCGAGGTGGTAGTAAGCGCCTTGTTGTTCCAGTATTTGTTGCAATATATAGGCCGATGCGCCACCCGGCACGTCTTCGTCTATAACCAGCAGGCGGTTGGTTTTTTTTACCGATTGCAGAATTTGGTGTTCCACATCAAAGGGCAGCAGGGTTTGCACATCTATTACCTCGCAACTTATGCCCATTTCCTGCAGTTCTTCGGCGGCTTCCATGACTATGCGGCAGCACGAGCCGTAGGTTACCAGTGTTATATCGGTGCCGCTGCGCAGCACTTCGGGCGTACCAAGGGCAAGGGTTATGTCGGCAATATTATCGGGCAGTTTTTCTTTCAGGCGGTAGCCGTTCAGACATTCAATTATTATGGCGGGTTCGTCGCTCAGCAGCATGGTATTGTACATGGCGGCGGCTTGTGTCATGTTGCGCGGCACCAGCAGGTGTACGCCTCTTACCGAGTTGAGCAACATGCCAATGGGCGAACCGGTATGCCAGATGCCTTCTAAGCGGTGTCCGCGGGTGCGGATAATAAGGGGGGCTTTTTGTCCGCCAAAGGTGCGGTATTGCAGGGTGGCCAGGTCGTCGGACACAGGTTGAAGCCCGTATATAAAGTAGTCGAGGTATTGAATTTCGGCAATTGGGCGCAAACCGCGCATGGCCATGCCAATACCTTGTCCTATAATGGTGACTTCGCGTATGCCGGTATCAAAAACGCGTTCTATGCCGTGTTTGGCTTGCATACCGGCAAATCCCTGGTTTACATCGCCAATTTTACCTACGTCTTCACCAAAGGCTACTACGCGGGGGTCGCGTTGCAGCATGGCGTCAAAACAGGCGTTGAGCACTTCAAAGCCGTTTACCACCGGCGAATTTTGGCTGTAAACGGGCGGATTGGTTTTGATATTGTCAATGGCCTGTGCCGATTGGCTGTAGAGGTGGTCGGCATAAGCCCGATGGTTTTGTTGCTGGTAGCGGGCTGTCCATTCTTTCAGTGGCAGGGTTGTTTGCGGGTTTTCGTGGCGCAGCAGGCGTAGGGTTTTCCGTGCGTTGGCAGCCACATCGCGGCGGGTGGGGTTAAGGGTGGTTTTAAGCGTTTGCAGGGCTGCTTCGGGTATTTGCGGTTGGGCAACCTGTTGTTGCAGTTGGAGGTAAATTGCTTCCAGTTCTTTCAGGCTTTGCTGAATGGGGTGCATAAACTGCGCCCACGCTTTTTTTTGTGCTTCGCGGGCAATATCTTTGGCTTCGGAGTCAATGGCGTCTAAGGTTTCGGCATCGGAAATACCGGTTTCAATAATCCATTGGCGCATTTTAAGCAGGCAGTCGTGTTCGGCTTCCCATTGCAACCGTTCTTTCGATTTGTAGCGTTCTTGCGAGCCGGAGGTGGAGTGCCCCTGTGGTTGGGTAACTTCTTTTACGTGTATAAGTGCGGGGCGATGGGTTTTGCGGGCGGTTTCGGCAGCCTGCCGGTAGGTTTTGAGCAATTCGGGGTAATTCCAGGCGTAAACGGTGTAGAGGTCAATGCCGCGCCCCAGTTCATCGGTTTTAAAGCCCGACATCAGTTCGGAAATGGAACCTTTGGTGGTTTGAAATTCAATAGGCACCGAAATGCCGTAGCCGTCGTCCCAAACCGATACTACCATGGGTATTTGCAGTACGCCGGCGGCGTTCATGGCTTCCCAGAAATGCCCTTCGGAGGTGCTGGCATCGCCAATGGTAACAAAGGTAATTTCGTTGCCGTTGTTCGAAAACCCGTTCAGTTGTTGCAGTTGTGCTACCTGCCGGTATTTTTTTGATGCTAATGCAAGTCCTACGGCGCGGGGCATTTGTGCGGCAGTGCTCGAAATATCGGCCGAGGTGTTTTTTATTTGCATCAGGTTGTTCCATTCGCCTTTTTCGTTCAGGCTGCGGGTGGCAAAGTGTGCATTCATTTGCCTGCCTGCCGAGTGGGGTTCTTCCTTAAGGTTGGGGTGTGCATAGAGTTGGGTAAACAGTTGGGTAACGGTAACATTGCCCAATGCCAGCATGAGCGTTTGGTCGCGGTAATACCCCGACCTGAAATCGCCGTTTTCAAATACTTTGCTCAACGCAAGTTGTGGCAGTTCTTTGCCGTCTCCCAAAATTCCGAATTTTGCTTTACCGGTCAGCACTTCCTTTCTTCCCAGTAAACTGGCTTCGCGGCTTATGCGCCCCAGTTTATAGTCTGCCAGTATTTCCCTGGTAAATTCTTCGGCGGTTTGCTTTTTTCCGCTTATGCTTTGAATATCTTTTGGCGTAATTTCGGGCAGGGTTAATGATGCCATAATGATGGTTGTTTATTCTGATGTGGTTGTTTTGTAATGATTTGCACAGCGCATGGTAACAAGGAAAACTGTTTTTGCCAAAATTCGGTTTAGCGGTTTTGAACTTAATTTGACAAACAATAAACATAAATTTTGCCAAAGGTACGCAAATTGCCCGAAACTAACAATTGTTCGTATGCATTTTTACACCTAAAAAAACTGCCTGAAAATTGCTGCCTGTTTAAACTTGTTTGCCTTGTTTAAGTCAAATTAAAGCAGAAAAGTTGTAATGAACTAAAAATTTAGTTAAAAAAATTTGGCTTCTAAAGTAAAAAAGCTAACTTTGTATTGAAATTGCAGCATTTCTGTCCTAATGAAAAAGGTGGCTGCATAAAAGTAACCCCAAAGAAAGGGTTGCGAAGCGGAAATTTGCACAAAAGTTGTTGAGTTTAACCTTAAATTTCTTTGTTTTAATTAAAACTTCCTTAAAAAAATTAATAGCAGTTTATGAAAAAAGTACTCGTTTTATTGGCTGTTCTCATGGCAGTTGGCGTACAGGCTTATGCACAGGCAGACGGAATGAAGAGCGGTGCATCCTATATCTTGGATGAAAACGGAAATCTGGTGGAGACTACCAAACCCATTTTAAATTTTGAGCAGGAGACTTTTGATTTTGGCGATGTGCCCGAAGGCCCGCAGGTAACACACGAATTTAAATTTAAAAATGATGGCAAAGAGCCTCTGGTTATTGACAATGTAAAAGCCTCTTGTGGCTGCACCACCCCCGATTGGCCGAAAGAACCGGTAATGCCCGGCGAAGAAGCGGTAATTAAAGCAACTTACAACACAAGCAAGCGTATTGGCCCGTTTAACAAAGCCATTACCATTACTTCCAATGCTTACGAGCCTACCAAACGCCTTTATATTAAAGGTACGGTATTGCAGGGCGAGCAACCGCAAAAAGAGGAAACGCTGCCGGTAAGAACCCAGTCAATTGTAAACGACGGGGCGGGCAATAACTAACAAACACCTGTACCTGATAGTGGCAAAATCCTGCTGTGGCATACCGCGCGCGGCAGGGTTTTGTATTTACAGGCGGCAGGAGTTTCGGTAATTTCGGGTAAAAATCCTATCTTTGCCCGGTTAAAAAACATATTCATCACGCTCAACAAGTTGCTATGCCAGCCATCTCTGCACGGGGCAAACAAATGCCCGCTTCGCCCATCAGGAAATTAGTGCCGTATGCCGAAAAAGCAAAGGCAGCAGGTGTTCAGATTTACCACCTCAATATTGGACAGCCCGATATTAAAACCCCCGAAGTAATGCTGAACGCTGTGCGGAATTTCAATGCCAAAGTAGTGGAGTACAGCCACTCGGCCGGCAACGAAAGCTACCGCCGGAAACTTACCCAATATTACCAAAAATATGGCATTGAACTCGATTATTCCGATATTTTAATAACCACCGGCGGCTCCGAAGCCATTTTATTCGGTATGATGTCGTGCCTTGATGCCGGCGACGAAGTTATTATACCCGAACCCCTCTATGCCAATTACAACGGTTTTTCTACGGCCGGCAATATTGTGGTAAAACCCATTACCGCAACTATTGACCAGAATTTTGCCCTGCCACCCATAGAAGAATTTGAGAAGGTAATTACCCCCCGAACCAAAGCCATACTCATTTGCAACCCCAACAACCCCACCGGCTACCTGTATTCTGAAGACGAACTGAAAACACTGCGGGAAATAGTGCTGAAACACGACCTCTACCTCTTTGCCGATGAGGTTTACCGCGAGTTTACCTACGATGGCGCCCAACCTTTATCGGTATTGAGTTTAAGCGGGTTAGACCAGCATGCCGTTGTGGTAGATTCCATTTCAAAACGTTATAGTGCCTGTGGTGCACGTATTGGCGCATTGGTTAGCCGTAACCGCGAACTTATGGCAACCGCCCTTAAATTTGCACAGGCAAGGTTAAGCCCGCCTACTTTTGGGCAGGTACTGGCCGAAGCAGGCATGGAAGTACCCGACAGCTACTTTACCGAGGTAAATGCCGAATATACCCGCCGCCGCAATGTGTTGGTTGAGGGGTTAAATAACTTGGAAGGCGTTTTTTGCCCTATGCCTAAAGGCGCATTTTACGTGGTTGCCCGCCTGCCAATTGCCGACAGCGACCATTTTTGCCAATGGATGCTGGAGAGTTTTCACTACAATGGCAAAACCGTTATGATGGCGCCGGCTACCGGTTTTTATGCCACCCCCGGTTTAGGTAAAAACGAAGTGCGCCTTGCTTATGTGCTGAACGAAGATGACCTGCGCAGTGCATTGGTTTGCCTGCGGGAAGGGTTAAAAGCTTACCCCGGCCGTATTGCTGCCACCAAAACCCCTGCCGCCCAAAACTAAAATGCAACTTAGCCGGAAAAAGACCTTTGCCCGCAAAACCGGTAATTTATTGTATGGATGGCAGCCTTTGCAACGGTTTACTGATACTTTTCAAGCACCAATAACAGCTTGTTGATTTCTTCTGTTCCGTACACGTCTTTCTTAGCGTGCAGGGTCATGGAAAAAGTAAGCAGCAAAAAATATACTGCCTGTAAGGCAGAGCAGGGCGAAAAATATTTATCGTCTGCAGGTAAATTGTTGTTGCGCAAAAAATCTTGAATAACTACTTTACCAAACTTAACGCCTTTATTGGAAGGGTCGATAAAAAAATCGAGCTGCCCCGAATAAGGAACCCGTTTTTCGTAACCGCTGCCGGCAATATTGCGTTCCAGGCTGCCGGTACTGTGGTTTAAGGCACCAAGTATGAGGTGGTTTTCCAGCAAAACCGGGTAAACCGGCAAGCCTAATTTTTGGGTTATAATAAGGTAAAGTAAAGTCAGCAGCGCCTGCGACCCCTTTTGGTAAGAGAGCAAATAGCTGAGCGCATAATTGTGCATCTCTTCGTGTTGTGCTACTGTAAAGTGGTAAACATTAAAAATTACGTTGTTTACCTGTTCAATTTTATTGGGCACGCTCATGTTGAGCAATATGCGAATGTTTATGTCTTCGAAAATGCGGTTTATTTTGTTTTCAATAATGTTGTTCGAGTCGTCAAAGGTAGGGTAAACGTAGGTGGCCAGCAATTTTAATGCTTCGGGTAAAGACTGTTCCGAATTTTTAGCCCACTCACTGAATTTTTTATAAACGTACCTGAAGTTAATTCTTTTCAGTATATATTCCAGCCTTTCTGTTTGTATATCGTTCAGGCTTGTTCGGTTTGCCCAGCAATACCTGCGCAATTCATCAACCACCTCATGCCCGTGTTTTACCAAATCATTGGCCACCTGCTGCCAAATATCATCATCATCGAGCAGCGAAAGCAAGGTTGGTATGTTGAATTGTTCACTCATTTAACAAAAAGGGAATTAAGCAATTATGATTTGGCAGTTTTTTTACTTGTTTTTTTCCCTCCCGAAGATACTGCTGCAATAAGCTGTTTACATTCTTCCAGGGTAATGGTCTTGGGGTCGGCATTTTTGGGCAGGGTAATATTTTTTCCGTTGGCTTTAATATAAGGGCCGTAGCGTCCGTCTAAAATCTGAATGCTTCCGTTTTCAAACACTTGCAGGGCATTTGCCGGAACTTTTGCCTGTTTGCCTGTTGCGGGCTGTTTGGTTTCTGTTTCTGCAATAAGGTCGTGGCAATCTTGCAGGGTTAAGGTTTTGGGGTCTTTTGATTTGGGAATTTTTACATTTTGGGTTCCTGCCTTAATATAGGGGCCAAACTTGCCATTTAAAATCTGTATGGCGCCGTTTTCAAAAGATTGTATTATTTTATTGGCTTCTGCTTCTTTTTTGGCTTCAATAATAGCTATGGCTTCTTCCTGGTTAATCAGCAACGGGTCGGTATTTTTGGGCAGGCTGTAGAATTTATTGTTGTGCAGCACATAAGGGCCAAACCTGCCCACGCCAACTTTCATGTTTTTACCTTCGTAAACGCCAATTTCCTTGGGCAGTTTAAACAACTCCAACGCTTGTTCAAGAGTAATGCTGTTAAGCGTTAGCGGCGGCAATACCGATGCAAAGCGGGGTTTGTCTTCATCTTCGGCACTGCCAATCTGAATCATGGGGCCAAACTTGCCCAATCTTGCCACAACAGGTTTGCCGGTTTGAGGCTCTTCTCCCAACATACGCTCACCGGTTTCTCTTTCTGCTGTTTTAAGCGTGTGTTCCACCGTTTCGTTAAAGGGGTAGTAAAATTCGCCTATCACTTTGTTCCACTGCTTTTTACCGTGGGCAATTTCGTCAAAAGATTTTTCAATATTGGCGGTAAAGTCGTAATTAACAATATTTTCAAAATGCTTTACCAAAAAGTCGTTTACCACCCGCCCCATATCGGTAGGAAACAGTTTGGCTTTTTCAACGCCTGTTTTTTCCTTGTCGGTTATGGCGGTAAGTGTATTGGGCTTGCTTTCGGCAGGGCCGGTAAGGGTAAGTATGCGGAAGGGGCGCAGTTCACCCTCGCGGTTTTCCTTTACCACATACCCGCGCTGCTGTATGGTGCTGATAATAGGTGCATACGTAGAAGGGCGTCCTATACCCAGTTCTTCCAGATTTCTTACCAGACTGGCTTCATTATAGCGTGCCGGCGGACGCTTGAACCGTTCGGTGGCAAGCATTTGCTTTAAATCCAGTGTTTGTCCTACTTTCAGAGGCGGCAATATGGTTTCTTCTTCGTTTTCCTCTTCATCATCTAAGGCAGATTCGATGTAGAGTTTCAGAAAGCCGTCAAATTTAATGACTTCGCCTTTAGCCTGCAATTTTTCGGGTTGGGTAGAAATGCCAATGTCCACAATGGTGCGTTCTAATTGTGCATCGCTCATTTGCGAGGCCATGGCTCTTTTCCAAATAAGTTCGTAGAGTTTTTTCTCGTCGGTGGTGTCGCCGGCATTTCTAACGTCGAAATAGGTAGGTCTGATGGCTTCGTGTGCTTCCTGAGCCGAGTCGGATTTGGTTTTATATTGGCGTTCCTGCCAGTATTTGGGGCCGTATTCTTCGGTAATTTGCTTGCCCATTGCCTGCCGGGCTGTATCTGAAAGATTGGTAGAGTCGGTACGCATATAGGTAATTTTACCTGCTTCGTACAGTTTTTGGGCAATTTGCATGGTTTGGGCTACCGAAAAACCCAGTTTTCGGCTGGCATCTTGTTGCAGGGTAGAGGTGGTAAAGGGTGGGGCAGGTGATTTTTTTGCCGGTTTCACCTCAATTTTTTCAATGGTAAACACCGCCCCTATACATTTTTCGAGAAACTGCCGGGCGTCTTTTTCCTGCGAAAAAGTTTCGGGCAATTCGGCTTTCAGCAGCACCTGTTTTCCCGATGCGTCTTTAATTTTAAACTGAGCCGTAATTTTGTAGTAAGACGACACCTTGAACTGCTCAATTTCGCGCTCGCGCTCCACCACCAGCCGCACTGCTACCGATTGCACCCGTCCGGCAGACAAAACGCCCTGCCGTGCAATTTTGCGCCATAAAATGGGCGAAATTTTGAAGCCCACTAAGCGGTCAACCACGCGGCGGGCTTGTTGTGCATCTACTACATTGCGGTTAATTATTCTGGGGTTTTGTACCGCTTTAAGTATGGCAGGTTTGGTAATTTCGTGAAATACAATTCGCTTGGTTTTTTTTTCGTCTAAACCCAGCACTTCGCACAAATGCCACGATATGGCTTCCCCTTCGCGGTCTTCGTCTGTTGCCAGCCACACATCGGAAGCAGATTTTGCCAATCGGGTTAATTCTTTTACCACCTGTTTTTTGTCATCGGGTATTATGTAAGTGGGTATAAAATTGTTGTTTACATCTATGGCGTTATCTTCTTTAGGTAAATCGCGTATATGTCCTTTGCAGGAAACTACTGTAAAGTCTTTACCCAATATGTTTTCTATGGTTTTGGCTTTTGCCGGAGATTCAACTATCAGTAAATTTTTCGACATAATGAGGCTAATCTTTGGTTTCACCGGTTTTACAAACGGTATTTATTAATCTTTTTTGCATTGAGGGGGCAAAATTAGTATTCTTCCGGCAATGTTGGCTATTTTTTTGCCTGATAATGCCATTTTACCATTTAGGCGCAGAATTGGGCAAAAAGTCACAGGCGGAAAATTACGTAAAATAACGCCTCTTGTTTGCCGAATGTTGGCCGGGTTGCTTTAGAACCGGTTAATTTCGCCCGAAAATATCGCGCATTCGTTCTATGAAATTGCGTTTTTTGTTTTTTTCCTGGTCTTCGGCCGGTTTGGGTGTGTTGGGTGGCGTTGTTTTGATGCGGTTGGACTGGTTGTTTGGTCCGTTAGGTATAACCGGCTTTTTGGGCTGAAATACCACGTTCTCATCGGTATTGTTGTTAAATTCTTCGGTATCATGCACTACATCTTGCAGCGGCACATCAGCCAGGTTTTCAACATAGGGCGGGCATTCAAGCTGTGAGGCAAGGTAATCGGGCAGTGGGGTAAAACCTTCGTAGCTCAGGTATTTAAAGTCTTTGGAGTTATACAACTGGCTAAAAAATTCGGCCCAAACAGGCAGGGCGGTGTTGGCTCCCTGCCCCAGCGAAATACTGTTAAACCGCACCAGCCGGTTGGGGCCGCCAACCCATGCGCCGGCAACATATTTGGGTGTTATGCCCATAAACCAGCCATCGGTTTGAGATTGTGTGGTGCCCGTTTTACCGGCAACGGCGCTGTTTATTTTGTATTTCCACCTTATTCGCTGTGCAGTACCGCTGTCAACAACGGCTTCCATGATTTTGGTCATCATTCCGGCGGTTTCTGCACTCATAACCCTGCTCTTTTCGCCGGTAGCAGTAAATGCCTGCAAAATGCGGCCGTTGCGGTCGGTTATTTTGGTGAGGTAAACCGGTTTTACGCGGTAGCCCTTGTTAATAAAAGCGCTGTATGCGGTTATCATCTCCTGCAGGCTAATGTCGGCAGCTCCAAGGGCAATGGAAGGCATTTCGGGAATTGGGCTGGTAATGCCGGCCATTTTAGCGGTTTGCACTACTTTGTCAATACCGGTTTGCATAATTATTTGTACCGATACGGTATTGACCGAGCCGGTAAGAGCGCCTTCCATGGAGTAGTAGCCGCCATATTTGCCATCGGAGTTTTGGGGTGTCCAGTTTTGGTAGTCGGTATAAGTGCGCAGTTCATTTGCAAAGTAGCTGCAAGGGGTTATGCCGTTTTCAATGGCTGTGGCATATACAAGCGGTTTAAAGGTGGAGCCAACCTGCCGTTTTGCCATGGTATGGTCGTATTGAAAATAGCGGTGGCTGATGCTGCCAACCCATGCTTTTATTTGCCCGGTACCGGCTTCCATTACCATAAATCCGGTATTCAAGAACATTTGGTAGTAGATGACCGAATCTAAAGGCGACACGGTTTTTTCGGCAATGCCGGGTTTGTCTTTATTCCATTCAAAAAGCTTCATTGGAACCGGCGTTTTAAAAATCCGTTCAATTTCGGCTTCGGTTTTACCTTGTTTTTTCAAATTCTGGTACCTGTCCGATTGCTTTTTGGCTTGGTTAACAAACTCCATATTGGTTCCCCAGGGTTTGCTGCCTTTCCAATGGTCGTAAAACGTTTTTTGCAATGCCGACATGTTTTTAGCAACCGAACTTTCGGCCATGGTTTGCATTTTTGAGTCGAGGGTGGTATATATTTTCAGCCCGTCGGTATAGAGGTTGTAGTTTTTGCCATCGGGTTTAAGATGCGTTTTGCACCAGTTGCGCATTTCGGCCCGCAAATATTCCCTGAAATGGGGGGCAAGCCCGTCGCTCATTGATTCGCGGTTATAGTTAAGTCCCATTGGCTTCTTTTTCAGTTCCTCGGCTTTGATTTTACTCAGGTAGTTGTATTTTGCCATTTGGTCGAGCACCACATTGCGCCGTGCCAGCGATTTTTCGGGATTTCGGCGCGGGTTGTAGGTGGTTGGCGCTTTCAGCATACCTATGAGGGTGGCTGCCTGTTCGGGTTCCAGTTTTGCCGGTGTTTTGCTGAAATAACGGTTTGCCGCAGCATCAATGCCATATACATCTTCACCAAACGGAACAGTATTGAGGTAAAGGGTTAACACATCGTTTTTGTTGTACACGTTTTCCAGGCGGCGGGCAATAATGGCTTCGCGGGTTTTGTTTACGGGCATGGTTAACATGCCATATTCCTGCCGGGGAAACAGGTTTTTGATGAGTTGCTGGCTGATGGTGCTGCCGCCTCCCGAACTATCGTCGCCCAATAAGATGGATTTTATTAACACCCGGAACATGCTGCGCGTGTCAATACCCTCGTGTCTGAAAAAGCGGGCATCTTCGGTTGCAATAAGGGCATTTATGGCAGCCGGCGAAATTTCCATGAACTTTACAATGGTGCGGTTTTCGAGGTAATACTTACCCAACAGCACACCATCGGCGGCATACACTTCGGTAGCTACCGCATTTTGAATATTGCGCAGGTCGTCTTCGCTTGGTATTTCGCCAAAAGCGCCATATAACACCGAATAGTAAAAGCCAAGCCCTAAAATTATGACAATACTTATGGCAAAGGTGGCAACTTTTAAAGCAGTCATTACTCTGGGGCGTATGTTTTGCCAAAAGGTGGTAAAACCTTGTGAATTCTGTTTATTCATGTGCGGTATAAACGGTAACTGTAAACATCCAAAACGGCCGGTTTACATGGGTTGGTTCAGGAAATGGTGAAAATGACTTTGTTTTAAGGCGTAAACAGTTCTCTTGTTTTGGTTTACCTGCGTTGGGCAGGCTTAAATTGCTGCAAGATAAAGGTATAAAGGGGCAAAGTTACGCAAAGAATAAGAACGTAGTGAACCTTTGTTCGTGGTGCTTTGAGGTAATAAACGGCAAGCATAATACCCTGCGGGTCAAAACGGTATTTTTTACAAAAAATGTCGGTGATGTACACTCATTACACTGCAATAAACAAAAAAACCGGGTAAAA
Organism: Sphingobacteriales bacterium TSM_CSM; assembly: GCA_002212725.1. Taxonomy (GTDB): domain Bacteria; phylum Bacteroidota; class Bacteroidia; order Chitinophagales; family UBA2359; genus UBA2359. Next base: position 78,538 of record MTCR01000108.1, read on the forward strand.
GTGTCTTTAAAAGCAACTTTTCGGCTTAAATGTTGGCAGAGTTTGGGAAAAGACAGCATATTCGTTAATTTTGTAGAAAAGATTGCTTTTTCTCAAACATTTGCCAATTCGGGCATCAACAGTTATTGTAAGCGTTCAATTCATTTATTTATGCGCAAAATTTTACTTTTACTTTTTTTAATTACTACATCGGTGTTTTTAGCAGCTCAGGTTCCTAACGATGCTTGTCCCGGCGCCCAAGATTTTGGCACTTTGACCCCTTTTGAGCAAACTTGTTTAACCGGCAATAATTTAATTGCTTTTGGCGAATTACCCTATATTAACCAAGGCTATTGTTTTGGCGGGGTAGATGCGCCTTCGCCGGCTGCCGATGTATGGTTTACCTTTACCGCTGTTGGCAACCTGCTGGATATTGTACTGGATTCTAATTTCGATACCTCTATGGTAGCGCTTTACCAGGGCACCTGCGATGGGTTGGTGGGGCTTAAATGTGTGGTAAACGAATCGGGTGGGTTTATAAATACCTCATTAGCTCCGGTATCGGTAGGAAATACCTATTTTATTCAAATCAGCGGAGGTTCTTTGTCTGATATAGGCAATTATTCACTTTGCATTAACAGCTACCAAACGTTTGAAGCCATTTGCATCATAGACCAAACTTTATCTGTTGACCCGCCGCCATACCTTAGTACTTATGAGGCAGGGCAAACGGTTAACTTTTGCCTTACCGTGGGCGGTTATCAGGAAAACTCGGCCGACTGGTTTGATGGGTTGGTGCCGATTTTCGGTTCGGGCTGGGATTTGAGCACGTTGGTTGTTACGCCGCCCGCAAGTTGCGACGGGCAGGGCGCCTGGGGCTGGTATAATTCCGTGCAAGGCACCTCTACATACGCCACAACTGTGGTGGGACCAGTTGGCCCGGGCTTTTTTTACGACCGCAACGCAGACGGTAACCCCGGAAACGATTTTGGCGATTACAGCGCCGGCGCCGCCTGCAACTGGGTTTTTTGTTTTGATATAAGCGTAAAAGCAACCTGCCCGCCTGCCATAGACGGCGAAGACCTGAGCATTGAGTTTTTTAACTATTCCGATTCGGAAGCCGGAAGCTGGAATGCTTCGGCCAGTCCTTGCCCGAACGACCCCAATTTTACCTTTAAAGCCCTTTTGTCTTGCTGCACCATTCCCGATGTGAGTGGCGTTTCGCCAACCTGTGATGACCCCCTTAGCGGTTATGTTACCGTTTTGGGAGGCGGTAACCCACCTTTTACCTATGACTGGAGCACCGGTTTTTCGGAAGTGTCTTTTGGCGCTTCTACCCAAAACAACCTGCCAATCGGGTTTTATACCATTACTGTAACCGATGCCGATGATTGCGAAAAAATCATTTCCTATCTGTTAGACGACTCTGCCATTCCCTCCCTTGCGGTTGCTTATACTGTTCCCAGTACCTGCAACCCCGGCAACGGACTGGCTGTGCTGCAGGCATCGGGAACATTGGATCCTTACACCTTTACCCTTACCGACTCCCTGGGCAATGCTATTACCCAAACAGATACCAATTTTCCCAATCTTGCCGCCGGAACTTATACCGCAGTTGTGGTGGATGGCGGCGGGTGCAGCAACCAAACACAGGTTATTGTGCCCGGACTGCCGCCGTTACAAGTGCAAACCGGTTCAGTGCAGGGTGGGTTATGCCCCGGTGATACGAACGGCAGTATTTCCGTTTTGGCAAGCGGCGGATTTCCGCCCTACAGCTACAGCATTGACGGCGGCGCGCCGCAAACAAACGGCAACTTTACCGCACTTACGGGCGGAGACCATACCATATTGGTAACTGATGTGAGCGGCTGTACCGCCACCCTTACCGAAACTATTCCCGAACCCCTGCCGGTTACCGCTTTGGCCAGCGTTGTAGCTGATGTGCTTTGTTTTGGGGGTAACGAGGGGGAGTTTCAAATTGAGGCATCGGGCGGAACGGCTCCCTATACCTATGCTGCCGATGGAGGTGCTTTTCAGCCACAAAACAACTTTACCCAACTCGCCGCCGGACAGTATAACTTTGTTGTGCAAGATGCAAACGGATGCCCGGCATCGGGCAGTGTTACCATTACCCAACCCGATTTGTTAGACATAGCGCTTCCTCCCGATACTGAAATGGCGCAGGGAGCATCTGTGTCGCTTCAACCACAAATAGTAAGCGGACAGGCCACTACTTACAACTGGGCGCCGGCTGCCGGCTTAGACTGTGTTACCTGTGCACAGGTTATTGCCCGACCCGACGAAACCACTACCTACACGCTGCAGGCAGCCAACAGCAATGGCTGTTCCGATACTGCATCGGTTACCATTACCGTGCTGAAAGGCGGCACAGTGGCCATACCCAATGCATTTTCGCCCAACAATGACGGCGTAAATGACATTTTCCGTATTGCCGGGCGCAATGTGGCAAGCCTTAGCCTGGTTATTTACAACCGTTGGGGACAGGAGGTTTTTGCTTCAGCCGATATAAATGCCGGTTGGAACGGGCGGTTTAAGGATGCTGAAGCCGAAATTGGTACCTATGTGTATTGGCTGGAAGTAACTTATGAAAGCGGTAATACCGAACTCAAAAAGGGCAATATAATACTGATACGATAGCAAACGCTGCTTTGCAGACGGCCGTCAAATTGGTTATGGCTGTGCAGTTTGCAGGCAACCGGGGCAAAACCCGATGGCAGGTTAATTGCCAGATAATTTGTGTATATTTGCACTAACACCGGGCAATAAATCTCGCCTCTGTTCAATTACAACGCAAGCAAAAACCTACCGCTTACTTACATGTAAATACCTGTTACCATGCAAAACCAACTCGAACGGCTTGAAAAACAACTTAAAAACCAGCAACGGCTGAATGTTTTGATACTAATGTTGCTGCTTGTAACGCTGCTCACCGCATTTACCCGTACTTTGCCCGATGTGGAACCGGTTATTAAAGCCAATAAATTTGAACTGGTAACGGCACAGGGCAAAACAGTGCTGGTAATGGAACCACGCGAAACTGCTGCAGAAATTGCCCTGTACAACAACGATGGGAAACTACTGATGAACCTTGGAGCAGAGGTAAAGGGCGAAGGTGCATTTTTACAACTCAAAAACCGCAAAGGGCAAAACAGCCTGCAAATGCGGTGCAACAATGAAGGTGCAGCCCTGAAAATGTACGATGATAAAAGCAACAGTATTGTATATATTGGCGAAGATAAGTTACACGACCGCGCCGGGGTAATAAACCTTGCCGAAAACGATACCCAGAAAATAATACTTAACGCACACGAAAAATCCATTTACATTGCAAACCCAAAAGTGAAAACCGGGTACAGCGTTTTACCCGATTAAGGTTGCATGATTAAATAAAATATTTGATTTGCTGCAACGGAATTTGAGTAATTTTTATCACCTATTTTGTTACTAATAAGGTGCTATTTAACGTCTGAAGAAGGTTAGTGAAAGTAGTGAAACAATCAATTTATTTAACTATAAAACTTTAAAACAATGGTTGAAAACGAAAATCCCCAGGTAAACGAACCCGCAAAAGAACAGCAGGAAGAAGGCGGGCTGTTTGGAAAACTTAAATCGGTTGTAGGCGATGTTGTGGAAAAAGCCGGCGACATGCTGGAAGATGCCAAGGAAATGGCAGAGCAGAAATATGACGAGCTGAAAAAGAACGAAACCCTTGGCAACATTGTGGAAAAAGGCGAGCAGTTCTTTGAAAAAGCCAAGGATACGGTGGAAGATGTAGTGGAAAAAGCCAAAGACACCGTTGAAGACAAATACGCCGAATTAAAGAAAAACGAAAAATTGGGTGGATTGATGGAAAAAGGGGAGGGGCTTTTTGAGAAAGCCAAGGATACGGTGGAAGATGTGGTGGAAAAAGCCAAAGACAAAGTGCAGGATTTAATGGGTAAAACCGAAAGCGAACCCAAAACTGCCGCCACCGAACCCGAAAAACCTGCCGACGAAGCAAAATCTTAATGTTTTTATGTTTATGTAAGGGCTGCTGCAATGTTATGCGGCAGCCTTTTATTTTTTAACCGGTTGGTCATAGAACCTGCAGTGTCCTGTTACCTGATTTTGATAACGTAGCTGGAAATTTTTCCATAAACCGGTGCACGAAATTTAACCAATACAGTAGCACTAAAACAGGTTAAGACCACACAACCGGGATTGAGCTTGCTTAAATTCTGCAATTACATCGGCAATGATTTGGGCGGCCGGCTGCACTTCATCTAAAATGGCGGCAATTTGACCAATTTCCAATTCGCCATCGTCCATATTACCTTCGTACATACCCTTTTTGGCTCTTCCTCTGCCCAATATAGCTGCAAGTTCATCGGGGTTTGCACCTTTTGCTTCGGCATCTGCAACTTGTTGGTAAAAGGCATTTTTTATCAGCCTTACCGCAACCAGTTTTTTCAGGGCCAACATGGTATCGCCCTCTTTAACCGATATTACCTTTTGTTTAAAATTTTGGTGCGCCGATGATTCAATACTGGCAACAAAGCGGGTTCCCATTTGTACTGCTTCGGCTCCAAGGGCAAAGGCGGCCAGCATAGCGCTGCCGGTAGCAATGCCGCCTGCTGCAATAACCGGTATTGATACCGCCTTTGCCACCAATGGTATAAGGCAAAGGGTAGTGGTTTCCTCGCGCCCGTTATGGCCGCCGGCTTCAAACCCTTCGGCTACAACGGCATCGACACCGGCAGCTTCTGCCTTTTGGGCAAACAGCGAACTGGAAACCACATGCACCACTTTTATGCCGTGGCTTTTCAGCAGCGGTGTCCAGGTTTTGGGATTACCGGCGGAGGTAAAAACAATGGGCACCCGGTATTTTATAACCAATTGCATGTGCGCTTCAATGTTGGGGTACAGCAGCGGAATGTTTACCGCAAACGGTTTGTTGGTTGCGGCTTTGCACTTTTGCAGGTGTTCTTCCAGAACATGCGGGTACATTGAGCCGGAGCCAATAATGCCCAATCCGCCGGCATTGCTTACTGCCGATGCCAATTCCCAGCCCGAACACCAAATCATGCCGGCCTGAATAATTGGGTATTGAATCTGGAAAAGTTCGGTTATTCGGTTATTGCCGGTCATCTGGTAGTTTCGGGGTTGTTAAAATGGTCAAGTAATACGGCTTCTTGTATTTCGTGAGCGCCTTTAAAAGAAACGGCTTTAAAAGGAATTTGATGCTGATGCAGCAACTGGTTTTGCAGGTGCATGTTTTCGGCAGAAATCAGCGGGTCATCGGTTCCGTAAAACAGATAGGTGCTTGCTTGGTTAAACAGGGGTGTGGCTTTATGCCAGTCAATATCATGCGCAAGTCCGCCTGCCCAGAAAATGAGGCGGTTAGCCAAAATTTGCCCGTTGGCAAACCATCTGCTAAGCGTGGTAGCTCCCTGCGAAAACCCCAGCAGGTTGATTTCGGGCCGGCAGCCATCGGGTAAACTGCGCATTACCTGTTCATATAAATTGTTCAGGTATTGTATATAGTCATGGATTTCGTTCAGCCGGTCGGCACTGGTCATCCACGAAGCCACCGGCGGCCCGGTAAAGCCATTCCAATAAAAGCGCGACAAACCTTCGGGTGCTACTATGAAATGGCGGGCAGGGTTAAGTTGGGTGAAATTATTCATAAAACCCGATGCAGCCTGACCATATCCGTGCAATACAAACCAAACATAGCGGGTATTGTGTGTGGGTTGTCCAAAGGTGTAGTACCGGGCAGTTTTGGTAACCGGCAAATGGTGTTCTTTAAGCATACGGCGGTAAACAGTTGAGCATTTATTTTGTTATAGCTTTTACCAGTTTTAACCGGAAATGACCGGTAAAAGCAACAACTTTGAGAAATTTGTGCAAAAATAGCCTAAATTTCCGGTTGTTTTATCTTTCCCTGCACAACTTAAACAATATACAATATGAATGGAAATGGCAGAAAGGAAATAAAATTTTTAGAAGGCCCGCAATCGCGCAGAGAGGAGTTTATGTTTGCCCTTAGTGTGCTTGGCGAGTTTGTTAAAGGTTTCAGAACCTTGCATTTTGTAGGTTCCTGTGTTACGGTATTTGGTTCGGCCAGGTTTAAGGAAGGGCATGAGTTTTACGAAGCCACCCGGGAACTGGCAGGCCGTATTGCAGAATTGGGTTTTACCATTATGACCGGTGGCGGGCCGGGTATTATGGAGGCGGCAAACCGCGGCGCACGCGAAGTGGGAGGCAGATCGGTAGGCTGTAATATTGAACTGCCACATGAACAAGAGCCAAATCCTTATCTTGACAAATGGGTGAAAATAAAATATTTCTTTGTAAGAAAGGTGTTGCTGGTTAAGTACTCTTTTGCTTTTGTAATTATGCCCGGCGGTTTTGGTACTTTAGATGAGTATTTTGAAACCATGACCTTAATACAAACCCGCAAAATCAGTCAGTTTCCGATTGTGGTTTTTGGACGCGAATACCACAAAGACTTATTGGAGCATATTGACCGCATGTTGGAGCGCGGAACTATTTCAGATGAAGACATGAAGTTGTTTTTGGTTACCGACTCTATTGAGGAAGCGGTAAACCATATTGGCAATACCATTGCCAGATTTGGGTTAAAGCCCGAAGAAAAACCCTTTAACCCTCTGAAATGGTTAATGGAAGGCTAACCGTTGCACAGCCCGGAACACAATAACAGAAAAAGGGGGGAATTGCAGGCGCAACTCCCCCCTTTTTGTTATGGGCAGTTTAAACAAAACTGTCCGGTATTAGTGCATTACCACTAATTTTTGAACGCCAAGGCTAATGCCGTTATCGAGAACCTGATAGTAATAGGTGCCGTTGCTGAGTTTGGCAGTGCTCAGGGTAAAGGTATTTACCCCTGCGCCCATTTGCTGCACCATAACTACTTTACCGGTTACATCCATAAGGCGGAATTCTGCATTGGCAACCGGCACATTCATTACAACGGTTGCCGAGTTGTTAGCCGGGTTGGGGTAGCAAATGGTTTTAACACCCTGTGCATCTTCAATGCCTACAGAGTCGCCAACCTGTACGGTTCCAACAACGGTGCAACCGCTGGCATCGGTAACAGAAACGGTATAGGTGCCGGGAGCAAGACCAGTAATGGTGGGCGAGGTTGAGCCGGTGCTCCATGCATAGGTATAAGGAGCCTGCCCGTTGGTAGCAGATACAGAAGCAATACCATTGTTGGCAGAACCGGCGCTGCTTACGCTGTTAACGGTAAGGTTAAACGGCGTGGTTTCGGTAACTTCAAATACATAGGTTTTCAGCAGTTCATTGTTGGCTACGCTGTACACGCCAACTGAGTAATAACCGGGAGCCAGATTGCTGATAGTAGCAGCACTGCCGCCGGTAGTCCATTGGTAGTAAACCAAAGCATCTGCACCATCGGCAAGAGAAACGCTGATACTGCCGTTATTACCTGCGCCGCAACTGGGGTTAATTTCGGCAGCGAGCAGTCCCTGGGTGGGAGATTCTACCCAACTGTTGGTGCCGGTGGCATCGGGGGTTTTAAAGGTTTGCAGAATGCTTTTGGAACTGTTTTCCTGAATAAATACTACGGTGCGGAGGTCGGTAGCATCAACATAGGTGGGGAAAGTATAGGTTTGCGTGGTGGTAAAGGTTTCGCCGGCGGCCAGTGCGGGAACGGTTATACCGGCGGTGGGCAACAATTTACGCAATACATTGGGGAAATCTTTTTCGCCGTTGCTGCCGGGGGCAGTGGTATAATTTACCATTTGCTCAATAATTGCAACATACATTTTGTAGTTACCGGGTGCAAAATCTACCAGAGAAGTAACAGTTACGTTAATGGTAGCGGTATTGCCGGTCAAACTTTCTTCAACGCGCACCCCACAGGCTGCGGGGAAGGCTTTTTGCTGGCTGATGAGGCTGGTGGTAACCATGCTTGGCTGCCCGGAGATGGTTCCGTCAACAAACACGCCGGGTACGCCTGAAACGCCGTAGTAATCAACGCGTGAGTCGGGGTCGGCCGGATTTTGGTTGTACATGGGGTCATAGCCCGGCCAAGAAGTATGGTAAGATATGTGGGCATATTTTCCAACATTAGCCTGTTGTGCCAAAACTGCCTGCATGCCCGGGTTTTGTGCTGCACAGGGGCCGCAGGAAGCCTGGGTAAAGTGCTCAATCAGCACCAGACGGTCGCCAAGTTCAAAGGCAGAGTAAACGCCTTTGCTCAGCATGTCGTTATCGGGGTTCATATCGGCAACGCCATCGGGGTCTGAAGCCCAAACCTCAACGGTATGAGAGCCGAAATCGGCTAACCACGGTGTGCCGTGGGTAAAGTTGTATGATGCACCCGGAGCAATGGAAGCAGTAACAAACTGGGTTTGGGTTGCACCACCGTCAACGCGGTAATTAAGGTTAAAATTGCTGACAGTAGTAGTGCCAAGGTTCAAAATAGTACCCGGAATTTGTTTGCTGCCGGCCAAAACATAATCCTGCATGGAAATTTTGGTAATCAGCAAGTCTTTGGTTTGTGGGTTTACGGCAAAAATTTGGGTTTCTTCATCGCCAAACTCACCACCCGATACAAGCGTGGTAGCACCGGCAGTAACATTGTAGAACCCGGTTCCGTAGGCACAGCAAATACCGTCGCCGTAGGCATCAAAAATTTCAAATTGCACGGTAGCAGAGTTAGACACACACACATCTTCAGTGTAAGTAGTATTGGCGGCGGCATAAGGCCCACCGCTTGCCAGAACTGCGCCTGTGGCATAGTTTATCAAATTCCAGGTAGTTTCATCGGGATATTGGTCGGTTTTAACCGTAACCGTTAACTGGGTTTGCCCGCCCGGACACTGTGCGAACGCGGAATTTGTAAAAACTACAACTGCAGTAAGTAGCAAAACGAGTTGTACTATTTTTTTCATTTGCAATAAAAATTTGGATTAAAAAGATGTTAAAAGATGATTTTTGTGAAGTGAAGACAAAGATAGGAATACACTGATTACAGAAGCATGTTTAGGGTATAAAAGTAACAGCTTCTTGTCTATTGAAAGACAAATGACTTTACAACTGCCCCCGTTTCTCTAAAATTTGTTCAAAGTTACAATAAACCTGTGTATAATTGCAGCATCTAACAGATAATTCGGAAAAAAAATTGTAGCTTTGTACAAAAATTGTGATAACTATGAAAATACGCTTACTTTCTTTGTTGCCGGTTTTATGCCTGACCCTTCAGTTACATGCCCAGGGATTGGTAATGGACCCGTCACCCGCAAGTGAAATTACCGTGTCGGGGGTAGCTGATGTGTATGAATTGGTAGCCCATGCTTCTGTTACCAATACCACCAATCAAACCCTAACCGTAACCTGGCAACGAACATCCAACGACCTGTTCGGGGCAGGCTGGCGTTCTTTGGTGTGCGACAAAATTACCTGCTGGAGCCCCAATGTAAACAACAATACCATTACCATTCCGCCCGGCGAATCTTCTATTCTCGATGTGCATTTTCAATCGAACGAAGCCACAATCGGACCCGGTTACGGCATTGTGCAAATTGCTATAACCGTTGCCGAAAACAGCGCGTATAACCTTAACGCCACCTACCGCTGCGACGCCTGGGCAGTAGGAATTCAAACGCCCTATCAGGAAGAAATCAAATTCTACCCCAATCCCGTGCGCGACCGCCTGAATATTGAGTTTAATTCGTACACCAACGTCAAATATCTGGAGGTGTATAACATCATCGGAGCAAAAATTGCCCAATTTTCGGTTTACAACAGCTATTATCCTTTTGTGTATGATGCTACCGCCTTAGACGAAGGCATGTACTTCATCCGCCTTTACGACCACGACTATAACTTTATTGAATCTAAAGTTTTTACCAAAAGCAGGTAGTTTTTGAGCAACATAAAAATTCCCGAAGGCAGCATCCTGCTCATCAAGCCCCGAAACACAGATTTCGGGGCTTTGTTGTTTTGTGTTGTGCTTTCGTAAAAAATACTTACTTTTATGCCCGTTTTTATTTGTGTAACCCTTAAACAATAAAACCCATGAACTATAACCCGTTTACAGATAAGCCGGCCGCCCTGCTTATGCTCTGTGTAATATTATTGCTCACCTCCTGTGTTTCGGCTAAGAAGTATAAAAACATGGAGTATGAGCGAAATACAGCCTATGCCGATAAGGTGAACGCACAACAACGCATAGATAACCTGGAGGGAATGTTGAAAAAAATTAAAACCGATACAGCCAACTTTGGCATGGCTTACCGGAATTTGAACGAACAATACAGCACCCTTAAGGCATCGAGTACCCTGACTGCACAGCAGCTCAGCCAACAATTGCAGGCAAGCCGCAAAGAATTGCGCGCAAAGGAAGACACGCTTTACCGCAAAGAATTGCAACTGTTGGAGCGCGAACAATTGGTGCAGGAATTGCAAATGGCCATAGAAAGGAAAGAACTGGCACAACGCGCACTTATAGAAAGCCTTCAGGCAGCCTTGGTGGGCTTTTCTGCCGAAGATTTGCAAATTGAACGCAAAGGAGGTAAAGTATATGTTTCACTTTCAGAAAAATTGCTCTTTCAGTCAGGTCAGGCCGATGTTGATGAGCAGGGTAAAATGGCGCTGTTAAAACTGGCCGAAGTATTAAACCGCAACCCCAATATAGATATTACCGTTGAAGGACATACCGATAATGTGCCTATTAAAACCGCCGTTTATAAAGACAATTGGGATTTAAGCGTATATAGGGCTACTACAGTTGCCCGAATACTGTCTGAAATGTATGGCGTGAGCACAACCCGAATTCTTGCTTCGGGCAGGGGTGAATTTTTTCCGGTAGCCGATAACGGCACCTACGAAGGAAGAGCACGCAACCGCCGTACCGAAATTATACTCATGCCCAAGTTAGATGAGGTTTACCGAACCCTCGAAACCTCTGCCAATGCCCGTACTTTTAACACCGTGCCTGCTGTTTTGAAACCCGAAGCACCCGTAAACACGCCCGCTGCCATACCCGAACAGCCCGAACAACCCGAACCCGACAATAAACAACCTGCACCACAAAACAACTTAACCCCAAACGGTGTTAATACGCCGCAACCCCTGTTTAACGCAAGCCCCGAACTGCAACCCGGCAACAATAAAACAGATGGCGACAACGACGGCGGCGGCTTAAACTGATGCCCCTGTCACCGTTGTTTATTGCTGCACATGTATTTGCCGCAGGCAGGCCGCATCAACGGGTAAAACGGTAAACGCACCGGCTAACTTCTTTTTTCTTAGTAATTTACCGGAGTCTAAAACCGGTTTCAGAACAGATTTTTATATGGCTGTATTGCAACATCTGCATTTCAACAACCCCAACCCCGATGCACTTGCATCGGTTACATGGCAAAGCCCGTCTAATATTGCCATTGTTAAATATTGGGGTAAATATGGCAATCAATATCCGCAAAACCCCTCGCTGAGTTTTACCCTTTCACAGGCGGTTACGCAAACAACCGTAACATGTACCCCGCGAAACCCGCAACCCCATGTGCCGGTAAGCGCAGCGTTTAGCTTCCACGGGCAACCCAACGAAAAATTTGCCGCCAAAATAAACCGTTATCTTGAGTCGGTGGCAGCAAGTTTTCCGTTTTTATACACCACGCATTTGCAAATAGACTCTGCCAATTCCTTTCCGCATTCGTCGGGTATAGCTTCTTCGGCATCGGGTATGAGCGCACTGGCACTCTGCCTCTGCTCTTTGAAGCAGCATTTCGAACCCAATACCCAACTTCAGAACCACGATACATTTTTACAAACAGCCTCGTATTTTGCCCGGCTTGGCTCGGGCAGCGCCTGCCGCTCGGTATATCCGCAGGCTGCCGTTTGGGGACTGTGCGATTTTTTACCCGGCAGCAGCCCCGATTTTGCCATTCCTTACCAAACCCACCTGCACCCCGTTTTTCACAACTATGCAGATACAATTCTGCTGGTAAGCAGCGCCGAAAAAAGTGTTTCGAGCCGCGCCGGACACAACCTCATGAACGGCAACCCCTTTGCCCCCGTGCGCTACGAGCAGGCAAACCGGCACCTGCAGCAACTGCATGGTATATTGCAAAGCGGCGACCTGCAAGCCTTTATAGCCCTTACCGAACTGGAAGCGCTAAGTCTTCATGCCTTAATGATGACCTCCTCGCCGTCTTTTCTGTTAATGCGACCCAATACCGTGGCAGTTATTGAACGCATCAGGCGTTTCAGGCAAGAAACCGGCTGCCCTGTTTGTTTTACACTCGACGCCGGGCCTAACGTACATGTGTTGTACCCGCAGGAAGTTGCTCAGCAGGCCGCTGCATTTATCAAAGAAGAATTGTTGCCCCTATGTGAAAATGGCCGCTGTATTTGGGATAAGGCCGGCAACGGCCCGGTAAAAATCGGGTAAAAAATGGCAATGCTCTGATTTCAACACTATACAATTGAAATGCGTATGGATACCGCCCAAAATCCTGTTTTTCCGGCAAAATTGCTGCTCTTTGGCGAGTATAGCATTGTTATTGGCGGGCAGGGGCTAACCGTACCCTATAAGGCTTACGGCGGCGCCCTGCAATTTGTACGCACCAATATTTTGAACAAGAGCGAAGAAATAAGACAATCTAACGATACACTGCGCAATTTTGCTCAATACCTGTTGCAACAGCAACAGTCCGGCGCTTTACCCGAAGGAGTAGATACAGCACAATTGCAGACAGACGTTCAGCAGGGGTTATACTTTCATTCCAACATACCGCACGGGTACGGGCTGGGAAGTTCGGGCGCTTTGTGTGCGGCAGTTTACTACCGTTATGCCATGCATGGCAATGCTGCCGGAACCGGCAAGGCTTCGGCCGACACCATTGTTGGATTGCGCGGCATATTTGCGCAGATGGAATCGTTTTTTCATGGTGCAAGTTCCGGAATTGACCCACTGGTTTGTTACCTTCAACAACCGCTGCATATAATAGGCGAGAGCAACCTGCATGTGGTAAACATGCCCGAAAACAAGTTAGAAAATTTGCATTTTTTCCTTTATGAAACCGGAAAACCACGCCCTGCCAATTCGGGTTTGGTGCCTTTATTTCTGGAAAAGTGTAAAAATCCCGAATTTGCCGAAATTTGCCGCCTGTACCTTACCAAGTACAACAACAACTGCATAGATGCCTATCTTCGCTCTGATTCGGCAATGTTATGGGAAAATGCCCGGCGACTTTCGCATTTTGAGTTGGTGCATTTTGAACCTATGATTCCCGGTCACATGTTGCAGGAGTGGCGGCGGGGGTTAAACCGGCGGCAATTTTATTTAAAACTTTGTGGTGCCGGCGGCGGCGGTTATATGCTGGGACTATGTAAAAACCTGCCCGAAACCGCCCAACATCTGGGCGAAAACAGGGTGCAGGAACTGACTTTGTAAATGCTCAATACCGGAAGTTTTGCTGCCAAAATTACATTAATCCGGAGTGTTTAGGTGAAATTGGAAATTAGGGAACATATTTTATGTGCGAAAAAAAACGCTCTATATTTCTAAAGTCCTTACAAAACAAGGGTTACGGACTGGGGCAATAAATGGGATTACCACACAGCCGGGTTCTTTTTTGTTTTCTGTGAATGCTTACCATAACTTTTTGCACTTTTGGAATGGATAAAAAAAGTCTGAACAAGCAAAAACCTTTGCAGAACAAACCCGCAACGCTAATTTAATTTCAACCTCATATTAATCTATGCGATAAGTAGTTCCCTTACCGCTGTCATCTTCATCATTTGCCGAGCCAAACAGTTTGCTCCACCCTACATAAAACACCACAAACAACACTATAAACAAGCCAAAAAGATGCACCACCGAACCATGAAACACCACCCAGATGCGTGTTTGCTGTATAAGGAGAATGGCAATAAACGTAACCGCCAACATCATTAACAAACCCGATAACCGGCGGAAACCTGGTATATGGCGCATATCGGCTTTTTGGTTTATGAGCAGCAGGGTGGCAACCATAATCATAATGGGCAAGAAATATACCAGTGCATTAACCTGTAGCAGGCTGCGCTGCCGTTCAAAAAACAGGGTATAAACACACAATACCAGAGCCATAATACCCGGCACACTCGACAAGTACACCAGTGCAGAATAAAAATATTTCCAGGGGCTTTGGCGGGCTTCTTCGCGGGTGGTCAGGCTGCCTGCAATACCGGCAGCTATTGGCAGCAAAATAAAAAATATGAGTACCGGAGCCGGGTTGGCGGCCAATGCATCAAAAAGTTCCTGAAGGGTCATAGCCGGTTACAGTTAAATTAAGCGGGTTTTACAATACTATCAAATGCGGTTAATCCTTTGCTCAGGCGGTTGTTTACCTCATCGGCGCCCAAAAGGGCGGCCATGTCAAACACCGGTGGTCCCGATATGGTTCCTGCCAGCATAATGCGCAGCAGGGGCAGTACATCGCCCATGCCTAACTGATGTTCCTGCATGGCGGTTTTCACTTCCCGCTCTATGTCGGCGGCGGTAAACTGCGGCAGATGGCAGAGCCGGTTGCAGAGTTGGGTAAAGTAGGCGGCGGTTTTGGCGTTCCACTTTTTTTGCACTGTTTTTTCGTCGTAGGAGGCCGGTGGTGAAAAGAAAAAGTGTCCGTTTGTCCAGAAATCGGGTAAAAAAGTAACGCGTTCTTTCATCAGGGCACATACTCCGGAAAGATACGGAGCAGGTATATTTTTCAAATCATCGGGAGCAAAAGGGCGGATGAGTTCGGACAAACGTTCATCGGGTGTATTTTTTATATATTGCTGGTTGAACCATTTGGCCTTGTCAAAATCAAATTTTGCACCCGACTTACCAATTCTATCCACCGAAAAAGCTTCAATCAGTTCCTGCATGGAAAAAATTTCCTGTTCGCCTTCGGGGTGCCAGCCAAACAAGGCCAGCATATTTACAAAGGCTTCGGGCAAAAAGCCCATTTCACGGAAACCGGTAGCCTGTTCTTTTTGCAACGGGTGTATGTAGGCCAGCGGAAACACGGTAAATCCAAGGCGGTCAGCATCGCGCTTGCTTAGTTTCCCGTTTCCGTCGGGTTTCAGCATCAGGGGTACGTGGGCAAAACTGGGCATGGTACCGGTCCAGCCAAAAGCGCGGTACAGCAGTACGTGTAAAGGCGTGGAGGGCAGCCATTCCTCGCCGCGTATAACGTGGGTTATTTCCATCAGGTGGTCATCTACCACATTGGCAAGGTGGTAAGTGGGCATTCCGTCTGATTTGAGCAGCACTTTGTCATCCATTTCATGGGTATGTACACTTACCTCACCCCTGATGAGGTCGTTTACCATTACCGTTTCGTTATCGGGAATTTTAAATCTTACCACATAAGGTTGCCCCGATTGCAACAGCACTTCCACCTCCCGGGGCGGCAATGTAAGCGAGTTGCGCATGTGCATTCGGGTAATAGGGTTGTAGTTATACTGAGCCGTAGGAAGGTCTTTCAATTTCAGGCTTTCGCGCATGGCTTCCAAATCTTCCTGCGTATCAAAGGCGTAGTAGGCATGTCCGGTGTCTAATAATTGTTGTACATAGCGGCGGTAAATTTCTTTGCGGTCAGATTGGCGGTAAGGGCCGTAAGCGCCGCCAACATGTACCCCTTCATCGCAGGTAATGCCGCACCAGTTCAGGGCATCAATAATATATTGCTCGGCACCGGGTACAAAGCGGGCAAGGTCGGTATCTTCTATGCGCAGCACAAAAGAACCGTTGTTTTTACGGGTAAACAGGTAGCAATACAGGGCGGTTCTGATGCCGCCAATATGCTGAAAACCGGTAGGACTTGGCGCATACCGGGTGCGTACAGGTCTTGACATAAAAGGGAGTTTATTTACACAAAGGGGCAAAAATACACAATTCGGGGGCAATTTTACCGCACCCTTGAGTGGTTTTCTTAAAATTTGCCATTTATGCGAGCAATTGGTGGGTTATTTGTTGAATTGTTTCCTTTTTGGAAAAAACAAGCGGCTTCTTTTTCCTGTTTTTGTGTTTGTTGTTTCACAGCCCGAAAAATACCTGTAAATTTGAGCTAACCAAATCTTTCTTTACAATTCAGATACCTGTTTATGAAAAATATTCGCTTGTTTTTTGCCGTTTTCCTGTTTTGCAGTTTCAGTGCTGCCTTGTATGGGCAAGCCGTTCCTATGGACTCGCTGGGCAATGTGTTTTACCCTGCTGGTTTAAGCAGTTTGTGGGGTTATACCGACGACCAGGGCCGTGAATATGCCTTGGTAGGCGCTGTTGACGGACTTTCAATAGTAGATATTTCGCAACCCGACAACCCGCAGGAGTTGTTTTTCCTGCCACAACCATCGGGTTTCTGGCGCGAAATTAAAACATGGCAGCACTATGCCTATGTAGCCAATGAAACCGATGGCGGTATTTTTATTGTTGACCTTGGCCAACTGCCCGATACGGTTTATACCGCAAACTACACCGCCGATGGACTTATTAAAACATCGCACGCCTTGTGGATAGATGAATTTGGGTATGCCTATATTTCGGGATATAACAACATTGACGGAACCATACCGGTAAACAACCGGGGAGTAGCCATTCTTGACCTTAACGCTAACCCCATGAACCCAACATTGGTGAATACCTACACCGGACAATATGTGCATGATATGTATGTACGCAACAACATCATGTATGCCTGCGAAATTTATGTGGGGCAGTTTACCGTTATAGATGTAACCGATAAAAACAACCTTACCGTGCTGGCACACCAAAGCACGCCCAGCCTTTTTACCCATAACTGTTGGCTAAGCGATAACGGACAGTTTTTATTTACTACCGATGAAAAAAACAATGCCTTTGTAACCGCCTACGACATTAGCAAT
Organism: Sphingobacteriales bacterium TSM_CSM; assembly: GCA_002212725.1. Classification (GTDB taxonomy): domain Bacteria; phylum Bacteroidota; class Bacteroidia; order Chitinophagales; family UBA2359; genus UBA2359. The sequence goes on from MTCR01000108.1 coordinate 95,422, forward strand.
CTGAGCGATATAAAAGAAGTAGGGCGGTATAAATCGCACCCGGGCAGCAATTCTATGCCGCACAATGTACATGTGATAAACGATTTTCTGGTAATTTCCTATTACCGCGACGGGGTGCGCATTGTTGATGCACACGAACCCGATATACTGGTTGAAACCGAATATTTCGATACCTCACCGCTTGCCGGACCAGGGTCGCAGGGGTGCTGGGGCGTTTACCAGTTGTTTCCTTCGGGCAATGTTATTGCAAGCGACCGGCAGTTGGGGTTGTTCATTATGCAGCCGCAATACAAACGCGCCGCATATCTCAGGGGTTATGCCTTAGATGCCGGAACGGGATTGCCTTTATCTGATGTAGCGGTTCAGATTGCCGGAACCGGGGTATCTGGTTTGTCAGATTTTACCGGCAATTTTAAAGCCGGTTTGCCTTCGGGTGGTTTTTACACGCTTCAGTTTTCAAAATACGGGTATGAAACGGTTACCTATACAGATGTGCTTTTTACCGAAGGACAAACCCTTGACCTGAATGTTACGCTTAACCCCGAAACGCCCTACAACCTTACCGTGCAGGTTGCTGATGCTCAAAACGCGCAAGGCATTGAAAACGCTTTTGTGGAACTCAGCCACTCGCAAGGCGCTTACCAAAACCAAACCGGCACCACCGGAAATGCCCTGTTCAGCAACCTTTATA
>MTCR01000080.1 GCA_002212725.1 Sphingobacteriales bacterium TSM_CSM
GTCATCAGTTGGACACCAAATGGGGCTACCGCATTTTCCGAGACAGCGAAATAACGGTGGACAAAGAAAACTGCATCCATTGGGACAGGCTCGAACAGTTTTGGGAAGACACACAACGCCCCACCCTGCAAGCCGTTAAATCGGAATTAGGCTATGACTGGAAAAAAGATTTAGGTAAAAAGATTACAGAACAATTGCAGGAAAAACCCTTATTCCAGTTGCTTCGTGACGGGCTGAAAGTAAACAGTCAGCACACATTGGATTTACTCTACTTCAGACCCGAACGCAGCGACAACAAGCATCAGTCAGAACTGGCTAAGAAAAACATCTTTAGCATAATTCGTCAATATCACTTTACCAGTGCCGCCAATCCACGGCAAGAGGAAGACGACCGCCAAAGCATTGACATTGTGGTTTGCCTGAACGGTTTTGCCATCATCACCCTTGAACTGAAACACACTCTGGCCAAACAAAATGTGCTGGATGCAGTAAAACAATACTGCGAACGAGACACAGAACGTTCCATTTTTTACCGTGCCTTTGTGCACATAGCCAGCGATGACGAAAAGGCGAAAATCGCCACTACATTCAGCAAGCCACCCACCAAAGACGATTTCAGGGAGTTTAACACGGGTTTGCTTAATGAAAAAATCAAAGGAGACGATTATGCCGTGCAATACCTGTATAATGAAATTCTGGCTCCCGACAGTGTGCTCAATTTCATAGAACGCTATCTGTATGGAAGCACACAGGGTTGGATATTTCCACGCTATCACCAGCAGCGTTGCGTAAAACGCATTTACGATGACATTACCGAACATTACCGTAAAAAGAAATCGCTGAACCTTCGCTACCTTATACAGCACAGTGCAGGAAGCGGAAAGAGTAATACCATTGTTTGGCTGGTGCAAAACCTGCGAAACCTGCACGTAAAAAACCAAAAGGTATTTGACCACATCATTATCCTTACGCACCGCATCAATCTTGACGACCAAATCAGCAAAGATTTTTTAAAAGCCATCGGGCAAACCGGTGTGGTGGCATATTGCAAAAAGAGCAACGATGTTCGTTTGGCTTTGGGTGACAGAATAGAAAATTATCGAAACCCCGAAATTCCTATCAATGCTCCCGTCATTGTTACCATTCTGCACAAGTTTTCATTTCTGAAAGATATTGCCGACCAAACAGGAAAAAACATTTGCTTCATCATTGACGAAGCCCACACCAATCAGGAAGGGAGGTTGCACGATAGAATGGTGGATGTGTTTGATGAAGCCACAGGGCAAACCATTCAGCAAAAAATTGAGGAAGAAGAGGACGAGCAGGAAGAACTGATTGATGAAATTGCCAGAAAAGAATTTCCAAACCTTTGCTTTATTGCCTTAACAGCTACACCAAGCGATAACACCATTCAGAAATTCGGACGGGAAGGTCGTGCCTTTGATGTGTATAGTATGGATGAAGCCATTGCCGAAGGCTACATAATGGACGTGGCAAAAAACATCATCACTTACGAAACCCTTTACGAACTCAACTACAAACTGCCTGACGACCATCAGCAGAATGAATATCCAACCTTGCAGGTTTACCGTGCATTGAAACTGAAAGCCTTTGAAGCTGATGAAGTCATTAAAGAAAAATGTAAAATCATTGTTTCCATATTCAAAGACCGCACAGCCGATAAAATTGAAGGCAAAGCCAAATCAATGATCGTTACTTCCAGCCGGTTGAGTGCCGTAAAATACAAACTCTATCTGGATGAAGAACTTAAAAAACGGGGCTTGAAGTGGAAAACGCTGGTTGCCTTTAGCGGAAAAATAAACTACAATAACACGTTCTATTCGGAAACCGAAATGAACAAAAGCAATAACCCGCAAAATGTAAAGATTGAAGAATGTTTTGAAAAAGGTGATGACATTCGTTTTCTGATTGTGGCAAATAAATTTCAGGTTGGTTTCAGCGAAAAAATGTTGCACACCATGTTTCTGGACAAAGCCCTGCAAGACCGCAATGCCGTGCAAACCATCAGCCGCTTGAATAGAATTTATCCGGGAAAAAAATTCGATACGCTGACTGTTGATTTTACCAACTCGTATGATAAAATCATCAAAGCTTTCCGCAAATACCAAAGCAATGTAGAAAGCCATAAAGAAGCCAACCCCGATGATTTGTATAAAATCAAAGACGAGTTGCTGAAACGTGGCATTTTCACTTTGGAAGATGTGGAAGAATGTATAAAGCTTTTCAATAGTGAAAATCCGGCTGATGTAGTTCCGCTTTCGGTATTGCTAACCAAAATAAAAGGCATTTTGGAAGCCAAAGCCGATATGGACAAGCGTAGAGAGTTCAGAACATTACTTGCCCGTTATGTAAGTTTGTTTGGGTTTATCAAAGCATTATTCCGTCTAAGGCTTAAAGACAAAATTCTGATAGACTTCAACATCTTTGCTACACTTCTTTACAAGAAACTCGACCCCGCAATGAGTGCGGGAGATTTGGAGGAGGAATTGAAAAACGTAAAACTTAAAACATTCGACATTGAAAAAATATCGGATAAAATTCACGAACCCGGAGGCGATGATGATGAAGGCGGAAGCGGTGGCGGTCAGCGTAGTGGTGGAAGTATTACCAGTGTTCGCCCAATGGCAACCGTTGAAGAAGTGGTAATTGCCATCAATCTTCACTTCAAAGAGAGAGTTTCACCCGAAGGCGTTTCAGTAGTTGAGAACTACCTGCAAGCCTTGCAAAAAGACAATGATCTCAAAACAACCATCAGAAACAATTTGACCCAGGATGAAAGACAGGTTTATGATTTGGTAATTAAAGGCATAATGGACAAACTCTATACAGACTATATCATTAATCATTCACCGCAACACTACGCAGAACTGACACAGGAAAACATACAAGTATATATTAATAAAAGCGCATATAAGATGTTGAGAGAAATAATAATAACCGCATAACTCGCACAGGTTCAATGCAGTAGCCAACTTGAGTTTAATTGACTTGCCGTGCTTTTATAGTAAGCAAATGTTGAACATGTCATAGGAGGGTTGAAGCGATACCGTATTTTAAGCAATAAAATCCGGTTAAACCCGCTACCTACCCCTCCATAATCTTATAAACATAGCCGCAGGACTTTGGAATGTTACAATAGCCAAGACATAAAAAAAGCATTATCCACCCGCAGCAAGTCTATTATACTATTGCGAAAGACCGTGTTTAACCGGGAATTTAGAACATGGAACATAGAACCGGAATTCGGGATATGGTATTGGGCAAGTGCAATTATTCCTGATTCACCAATTCCGGGTTAAACAATTTCAATTAAATTGTACCCGATAGGGTATTATTATCAGGATATTTTAATAAAATACACCCGATAGGGTGCAAAATTGAAGCTAATTACTAAATTTGTACCCAAAAGGGTATAAAATGAATTTGGCAGACTTTGTAAAAGACAAACGCAAATTGGTGAGGCTCACCCAGCCCGAACTGGCCGAAAAGGCCGGTGTAGGTTTGCGCTTCATTCGTGAACTGGAGCAGGGAAAAGAAACCCTTCGGTTAGATAAGGTAAACCAGGTGCTGCAACTCTTCGGTTATGAAGTAGGTGCCGTACCCAAAACCACCACCCCCAATTACTGATTACTCCATTCCAGATACCTGATTAAATAATTCCTTAGTAAAAGTGCGAAAAGCGGCCATAAAAGTAGAAAATCAATTAGCGGGATGGCTCACCCAAGATGAGTGGGGATATCATTTTGTGTATAACAAAGACTATGTAACAATGCCCGATGCCCGGCCTGTAAGTTTAACCCTGCCGCTACGTGAAGCACCTTATACCTCCAAGGTGCTGTTCCCGTTTTTTGATGGACTGATCCCCGAAGGCTGGTTGCTGGACATAGCCGAAAAAAACTGGAAACTGAATCCCAGAGACCGGATGGGGTTATTGCTGGCCTGCTGTAAAGATTGCATAGGAGCAGTAAGTGTAGAGGAAGTAAAAGAGGAGGATACGCAATGAGCAACTGTTTATTTTGTTATCAGCCCTTGTCCAACAATGAGCAGGACTTTCATGCCTCCTGCTCAAAGAAAATATTTGGGCAGCCAACTCCTCCGGCATTGCCATATTCAGAAGAAGACCTGGAGCCACTGGCCAAACAAGTGATACAGAGTCAAACTGCTGTTACGGGTGTACAGGCCAAATTGTCATTGCACATTACCGGCAATAATAAAGAAGGCACAGAACGGAGATTTACCATTGTAGGTTTATGGGGCGGGTATATTTTTAAGCCGCCTACTGCCTTGCATCCGCAATTGCCGGAAGTGGAAGATGTAACCATGCATTTGGCACAAATAGCCAAAATAAAAACAGTGCCTCATAGTTTGATTCGTCTGCAATCCGGCAACCTGGCATATATAACCAAGCGAATAGACCGAATCAAAAAACGAAAGTTGGCCATGGAAGATATGTGTCAACTTACCGAAAGGCTCACCGAAGACAAATATCATGGTAGTTATGAGCAGATTGGCAAAGCCATTCAAAAGTATTCAGCAACTCCGGGATTGGATGTGGTGAACTTTTTTGAGATGGTACTCTTCTCTTTCCTTACCGGCAATGCCGATATGCATTTGAAGAATATCTCATTGGTAGAGCAAACCGGTTTGGGCATGGTCTTATCACCGGCTTATGATTTGGTAAACACCGCTTTGGTAAATCCTGCTGATGAAGAAGAAATGGCGTTAACGCTAAATGGCCGAAAGAAAAAGCTGAAGAAGCAGGATTTTGTGGCAGCGATGAATACAATGAAGGTAGAAGAAAAGCAACAGGAAAATTTGTTCAAAAAGATGGTGAAAGCATTGCCCGGGTGGCTGGAACTGATAAACCGCAGTTTTATGAGTGCGGCATTTAAAGAGCAATATAAATCTATATTAACAGAAAGAATGAGCAGGTTGTAATTGCTGCCAATTTCAGATTAAAGTGTACTAATCAAAACTTCATCTGACAAGAATTAGAGGATACTATACTTCAGATGGAAGGGTTAGTTTAACTGGAATATTCACACTGCACCTGTTGTTATATTCCCAGCTTTATACAATGTATTAACCCCCCGCACCCCCGCTTTGCAGGGTTACCATTACAGTACCCTGCAAAACGCCGGTGCTGCCTGCCGGCAATAATGGAGTGTTAGCTTACTATTTTAATATTAAATGCGCCGTTGTTGGTTGCGCCCCAAATACGAAGCCAGAGCGGCAGGTACATTTCTGTGCCGCGTGCGGCGCTAATGTCGCCCAGGTCCATAATGTTTTTTGCTGCCCAGCCAAAAGACATTAAAATTGCTTTTACCGTTTCTTTGGCGTTGGCATCGTTGCCGCTAATAAAAGTATGGTGGTCGCCGCCGTTAATCATGCCGGGGTTTACCATTAACCCGCACCACATGGTGTTAAGGGCTTTTACCACTTTTGCCTGCGGAAAAGCCTGCTGAATTTCTTCTCCCAGCGAGTTGGTGTTTGCTATAGCCAAAGAGGGTGGCATACCCTTGCTAAAATCCAGCGGATTGGCAACATCAATCAGTATTTTGCCGTTCAGGTTTTGTTCGCCGGCTGTTTTAAGCACCTCTAAAGAGGCAACGCCGTGGGTGCAGTTAAAAATAATTTCTCCAAAAGCGGCGGCATCTGCAAAAGTTCGGGCGGTTGCCTTTCCGTTGTGTTTGGCAACAAAGGCCATGGCTTTTTCATTGTTATTGGTGCGCGAACCCATTGCTACTTCATGTCCAAGTTCAATTAATCTGGAGCCAATGGCATCGCCTACCATACCGGTACCTAATACTGCAATTTTCATAAAGGGTTTTTGTTTTTAGTTTTTTGCAAAAGAATTTTCACGGCACAAAATTGCGGCCTTTGCCGTTAATGGCAATGGTTAAAATCATGGGTGCAATGGTAAATTACTTTGTTAATGCCCGGTTTCTGAACTGCAGCGGCGTAAGTCCGGTAAGTTTTTTAAAAAATTTCCCAAAATTGGCAGGGTCAGAAAAATTGAGCTGGTAGGCAATTTCGGCTATGTCAAAATTGGTAAAATGTATAAGCGCTTTTGCTTCGGTCAAAATTCGTTCATTAATAAAAGAAAGTCCGTTTTTACCTGTTGTTTCCTTTACCAGTTGCGACAAGTGGTTGGGGGTTATATGAAGCAGTTCGGCATACTCTTTTATGGTGCGTTTTTCAATGTAGTAGTTGTTTACCAGTTGCATAAATTTTTGAAACAAAATTTGTTGCGGCGGGTTAAACCCGGTTTCCCATTGGTTAAATGCGGTGGTAAACTCTTTCAGTTCATAAAGCAGCGCCAGCAGTTTTATGGCAGCTACCGTATGCCGGTTGTCTTTAGCTTGTTGGTAGGCGGTAAAAACCTCTTCAAAGTGCGGCGCAAACTCATTAAACTTAGACCGGTTAAATTTATAAAAATGGGTATGCAGCAGGCTGAAAAACGGAAATTCTTGTTCAAAATCGGGTTTAAAAAACGAAAAACATTCTTTTTTAAAATAAATCAGGTAGCCCTGTGCAGAGTTATCCCGATGAAAACTGTACAGCAGCCCCGGCGACTGAAAAACCAGAAATGAGTTAAGGTGTGTAACATTGGTGTTATCGTAAGCTATTTGCGTATTTCCGGCGTTTGTTACCAGCCCTATAAAGTAAAAATTCTTTCTGAAAGGCGGTTTGTAGTTATTCATAGCGCTTTCGTTTTCTACAAGCCGCAAACAATAAAACAGGGGGTTTTTTGTGCGGTAGCCCGATGGTATGGAGGCAAGAAAATCGTTAATTTCCCGGTAATAGGGTATGGCGTTTATTTCGTTTTCCATTTTCTGAAAGGTTTACGTATTGGCGATGGTGGTGCATTTGAAAAACGTCAGCCCAACATTTGTACAAATGCTCAATAGAATTACAAATGCAGAGGTTACAACTGTCAGCCCCACTATTGCCAATACGATGTTGGGAGTTTGTGCTTCTCTATTGAATTTTAAATATTTTATTGTCATCTCGAAGCAATAGTTTTGTGATAAAAGGTCCTTCTTCAATCAAAGCATTTAAGCTCTTTGCGTTTTTAGAGACGTCAAACACAATTTTTGTCTCTAAAGATTGGTGCAATTCAAGTCTCTGGTCTATAGGTAAAAGGTGTCCTTGTACATTTTCTAAGGCTTTCTGGCCAGCTACAGAGGCACTCCATATATGACTATTGTCGTCAATAATATGAACTCTTGGTTCAGATGGTTTTTGAGCAATCCCTTTTGCTTTATTTGTCATTTTAATTGTCAAAATAATAAATTGCCCCGAGGGAACTTGATTGCCAATCTTCTCGGCTTTTTCAAAGGAAGTAACAGTAGCACACCAATCGTCAAAACAAATATCTGTTGCTAAAGGTACAGTCTGATTTTTTGCTTTAAAATAAAATATTCCCCATAATAAAATGTATATTATAAAAAAATACAATATAACTTTAATCGTTTTTAGAATAGGCCTTTTGCGGATGAGTTTAACTAAAATTCTGATTACAAGTATCAGAATGGTCAATATTGTCGCCAAAAAGTAAAGTGCCTGCATTTGATTAAATTGTCAATTAGCATAACGCCCAACAATGGTTTAACGCAAGGTTGGAATAAGATTGGGAATAATTTGCAAATAAATAGCTAAATTATTTTTGTAAAAAATGTTGCTTGTTAAACTCCCCCTTTCCGGTGGGAGGCTTGTTCCCCCCGATTACTGGCCCGCTGCCCGGTTTCATTTTCACCCTTCGTTGCATGATTAATGACCAATATAGCGGCAAAGAAATTTAAACATAGCTTAACAGCCTTTAAATAAAGGGTCAGAGGGCTTTTGTTATTTCAACCCTTGCGTTGTTTTACACAGAACAGGCACAAAATACAAAATTTCTTTTTTGTTTACCAGTTGCGCTGTGTTCTGGCGCAGCAATTTACCCCAATTTTGCAGTGCCCGGGTTACACTTGTCGGGGCATGCGCACTTTTATAACAAGCGAAGAAGCAACGGTTAGAGCGCCAATAAGCAAAATGGCATACTCAATTCCCAGCAAATCGGCGGTAATGCCCGAAATTACAGCGCCAAAGGCATACCCCAAATCACGCCAGAGCCTGAAGGTGCCAATACTTTCGGCTCTTTGTTGCGGGTTTGTTGCTGCTGCAATGGCAGCCAAAAAGGTAGGATAAACCAGAGCGGTTCCAATGCCCAATACGGCGGCAATTGTTGCCAGCAAGGTAAAACTTGTAAGGTATGGAATAAGCAAAATGGCTATGCCCTGCAACAACATACCCCAAAACAACATGCTTTTTTTTGAAAAATGGTCAGACATTTTACCGGTAAACAACTGCCCAATACCCCAAACGGCCGGGTAAATGGCCGTTATAATGCCGGTTTCTCCGGTGTTGTATTGTAAGGAGTTGTTCAGCAAAATGGGCAAAAGACCCCAAATCATGCCATCGTTCAGGTTGTTTACCAATCCTGCCTGCGTTACGGTGCTCAGGGTTTTGTTTGTAAAGGTTGTTTCAACAAACACATTGCGCAGGTTTTCTATGGTATTGCCGGCGCTTTCTTTATGCACAAATTTGCGGGTATCTTTAACCCATAGCAAGGTTAATAAAAAACCGGCAACTGAAATAACAATGCCAAGATAGAACGGGTAAGGAGTTATGCCATACTTATTGGCCACAAAACCCGATAAAAATGCCATTACTCCCACTGCAAAATACCCGGCAAACTCGTTCAGTCCCATGGCAAAGCCACGGTCTTTTTCTCCGGTGAGGTCAATTTTCATTACCACGGTACTGCTCCAGGTTAGCCCCTGGCTTATGCCCAACAGCACGTTGGCGCCAATTACCCAGCCCCAGGTTTTGGCATAAATGAGCATAAACGGTATAGGCATGGCAAGCAGCCAGCCAAACAGCAGCAGGTTGCGGCGTCCAAACCGGTTGGCAAGTTTGCCGGTATAATAGTTGGCAATGGCTTTGGTTATTCCAAAGGCGGTAATAAAAGAAAGAATGGCGGTTTTGGAGGCTATGCCAAAAGAAGCTTCGGCAAATTTCGGAAAAATGGTGCGCTCCAAGCCCACCATGCCGCCCACAAAAGCATTTACAATTACCAGCAGGGTAAATTGTTTCCAGTTTTCTTTAAGCCCCAGTTGTACATCTTTGGGTTGCATGGCTGTAATATTGGGTCGTTGGCATGTTTCCAAAATGCGGTAAAGGGCAATTTTGGGCAGCAAATGCACCGGCAAATACACATTTGGGGCGCCGGGGTTTACCAGGGCAGCGACAAATCGGGTTTGCTGTTAAAATCGGGCTTCATGGGCGGGTTGGTTTTCAGTTCGGCCAACACTTCGGCAATGGCGCGGTCGAGTTGCGGGTCAATATTGCGTGCATAGTCTTGCGGGGCAATATCCACTTCAATATCGGGCACTGCGCCATAATTTTCTATGCGCCAGCCAACATCTTTAAACCAGAAAGAAAATTCGGGTTGGGTGGTATAAGCGCCGTCCACCAGGCTGTTTCGGGGCCAAATGCCAATTACGCCGCCCCAGGTTCTCATGCCTATAAGTTTACCCAATTTAAACATTTTAAAAGAATGGCTGAAAATATCGCCGTCTGAGCCGGCCTGTTCATTGGTAACAGCCACAATAGGTCCTGCGGGCGATGCCTGCGGGTAGGGTTCGTAGCCCACCCACCGGGTAAGGTCATAGCCTATGCGTTTTCGGGCCAATTTTTCCAGCAGCAATTGCGATACATGGCCGCCGCCGTTAAACCGCACGTCAACAATCAGTCCGTCGCGGTCATACTCTGCCAGAAAGTAGCGGTGAAACTCGCCATAGCCGTTTGGTCCCATATCGGGGATATGCACGTAGCCAATTTTGCCGCCGGAGGCTTCGTGCACATATTTGCGGTTGTTTTCCACCCATTCGCGGTAGCGCAGGTCTTCTTCGCCGGTTACGGTTTTTACCGTTACATTGCGCACATTGCTGCCATCGTGGTTGGCCACGGTAAGTTGCACTTCGCAGTTGGTATAATTTACCAGCAGTTTATTGGGCGGTTCGGTTTGGCTAAGTCGTTGTCCGTTAATGGCCAACAGCAGCATATTTTCGGCAATGTTTACACCCGGGCGCAGCAGGGGAGGGGGTGCATGTGGTGTCCAGGGGTCGCCGCCTACAATATGCACAAACCGGTAGGCATTATGTTCGGGGGCAAATTCCATATCGGCGCCCAAAAAGCCCACAAAGTAAGGCGGTCGGGGTTTATAGTCGCCGCCCATTTCGTAGGCGTGCGAGGTGCCCAACTCGCCGTGCAGTTCCCATATAATATCCGACACTTCGCCGCGGGTATTGGCGCGTTCAATAAGCGGGTAGTACAGGGCAAACACCTTTTGCCAGTCAATATTGCTCATGTTGGGGGTCCAGAAAAACTCCTGTTGCAGGCGCCATGCTTCGCGAAACATTTGCGCCCATTCTGCCGGCGGTTCAACAGATAGTTTAATGCGGCCAAGGTTAATCCAGCCGCTTTTGCGGTTGGTTTCTTCCTGCGGTTTGTTGTTGCAACTGTCAATATCGGTGCTTATCACCCTAAGTGCGCCCTGAACATGATATACCATTGCCTTGCCGTCGGCTGCTAGGCGGAAAGAGCCTATGCCCTGTGCAAACAGGTTTTCTTCGTTGCGTTCCAGGTTATAAGATAACAGAATACCTTTTGGGTTTTGTTCGCGGTACCGGGCGCCTTCCACGTCGTAGGCGGTGTAAAAAATTTTGTCTTTGCACACGCCAATTTGCCGGTAATCGCCTTCGGTAACGGGCAGGGGTACAATCCGGTTTTCAATGCCGTCCAGGTCAATGGTAATTTTGGGTCGCGGTTTTTCTTCGGGTTTTTCGGCGTTGTCTTTTTCCTGCTGTTCCAGTTCGCGGTGGTGGTGGTGAATATGTTTTTCTTCGTCTTCATCTATGCTTTTAGGCATGGGCACAAAAGGCGAGGGAATATCTTTGCGCAGGGTAATGAGGTAAGGCAACATACCCTTTGGGAAGTTAAGGTCGAAATGGAGGTTGTCGTAAACGGGGTTAAAAATCCGTGCCGACAGGAAGAGGATATATTTGCCGTTTGGGTGAAAAACGGGGTCAAAATCGAACAGTACCGGTTGGGTAATTTGGTGGGTTTCGCCGGTTTCGAAGCTGTAAAGTTTGATGGCCGATGTTTGTTTGGTAACCGGAAAGGCGTAGGTAAGCCAATTGCCATCGGGTGCCCAGCTAAAAGGCAACCCGAAGGGCGTACCTGCTTCGGCGCGGTCAATAACGGCTTTGTCGCCGGTTTCAAGGTTTACCCAAATAAGTTCTTGCCGGTGGTTGGTAAGCACAATTTCATCTTTGCAGGGCGAAACTTCCATGGCATACGGAATGCCGATATCAACCTGTTCAAAATGTTTAATTTGTTCACCGGTATCGGTTCTTATCACGCAAAGGCGGTAGTTGCCGCTTTGGTCGGTAGCGGCAACAATACGTTTGCTGTCGTTCAGCCATCGGCTCAATTTGTAGCGGGTGTTTCCGGTCCGGTCGCCTAATTGTGTCATAGCGCCTTCCCAGTTGCCAAAGGTAAATATTTTACCTCTGCTTGTAAGGGTAAGGTGGCTGCCTGCGGGGTTCAGGTCGTAGCTTTCCAGAAATCGGCCGGCGGCTGCAAACCGGCGGTTTCGCTGCACCCTTGGCGAGAAGTAATGCAGGGCAATTTTTTTAACGGTATTGGTTTTAAGGTTGAGTTTAAACAAATCGGCGCCGGCGTGGTAAACTATATGCGTGCCGTCTGTTTGTGCATTTCGGGCATAAAAATCTTTGTGGTGGGTATGTTGCTGGAAATCGGAGCCATTGGGCAGGCAGGAGCAGATGTTGCCAACGCCGGTATGGTCAACAATAAAATAAATTCGGTTGCCAATATACAAGGGGCAGTTGTAGTTGCCGGTAACGGGTTGGAGTTTGGTAAATTGTCCGGTTCCTTTTTCATCAACCCATAAAACGCCGGCGGTTCCGCCGCGGTAGCGTTTCCAGTAAGAGGCATCGCGGGTGTTTCGGCCAATTACCACGCCGCCTTGCCCGTTAAAGCTCAGGCTTCGGGCGGGGCCGTATTGGGTAAGCCGTTGGGGCAGTCCGCCGTCAATATCAACTTCGTAGAGGGCGGTGGCATGCCGGGCGGGTTGTCCGTAGGTACTGGCAAAGGTAATTTTGTTGCCGTTCCAGCCGCACAAAAGGCAGGTGCTGCCAAAATAGGTTAGCCTTTTGGCTGTACCGCCGGTGGCAGGCATTACATATACTTCGGCGGGCCCTTCTTCGGTGCCTATAAAGGCAATCCAATTTCCATCGGGCGAAAAACAGGGTTGCGATATTGCACCAAGGTTGGCTGTAAGGCGGTGAGCCGGTCCGCCTTTGAGGGAGGTAAGCCAGAGGTCATCTTCCGAAACAAACACCAGATTATCTTCAAAAACAGACGGAAAGCGGTAATAGCCATGCTGTGCCTGCAAACTCATTAGCAGTAAAAATTATTGATTATTGATTACAAATGGCTGCAAAGATAATAATATTAGGCAAGGTTGCAGGCTACGGGCAAAATCTTTATTACCTTTTGCCTTTAAATTCTATGTCGGTTTGCTGAAAATTGCCGGCATCTGTGCCCGAGTAGTTGAAAATTTGAATAACGAGGCTGTCTGTTTGGGTATTAAAGCCGGCATAGTAAGAAGAAGTAGTGCCTTCAAACATATAGTATTGGTGGTCGTTGTTAACCTCAAAACTGTTTTGCCCTATGGTAACCAGGTTGTTATTCATGGTTACGGTTATGGTATCGGCATAGGTGGTATCGGTGCTGCCGCTGCCGGTATCGGGGTTGTTCCAGGTTTGCCATTGTTGTGTGGTTCCGGCATATACGCCGCTTACATCATCGGTTTTTTCTTTTTTACAGTTGGCAAGCAGTACAATGGCGGCAAACAAATACAGCAGGCACAGGAATTGGTATTTTTTCATGGCAATGAAGATTGGTTGATTTTATTATTTTGGCGAAAGGTAAAAAAGTTTGGTGAAACAGGCGGTGTGGAGGTTAGCTTTCCTGGCGTTCTATAAAGCCATATTTACTGATTAGTTTTTCGGGCGGGGGCAGGTTATTGTAGTGCCATTTGTTGATAATTACCCCGTTTTTTAGCAGCAACAGCCCCGGGTTGCTGGTAATCATGGTTTTCAGTACGGTGGCATCGGCGGTGCAAAACTCATACTCGGCGCCGCTTATAATTTTAAACCGGGCAATTTGTTTTGGTGTAGAGGCGGTAAGGCAGCGAAATTGGTAGCCATTGGTTTTGCAAAATTCATACAGGCGGTTAATTTGTTGTTGCATTTTGAGATTGGAATGTGAAACATCGGCTGCCACAAGCAGAAAATTAAAGGAGGTATCGGTTAATATATCAAGGGTAATATCGTTTTCATCTTCGGTTTTTACCATAAAATCGGTAATGGGTGGCTGGTAGCCTTGTTTCACCATTTTATTTTCCATGTATTGGTAAGTCCAGTTAAGGGTATCGCGCCATGGGTAATTGTCTTCGGTAAATTCATTCACCAGTCCGGTTTGGTTATTGCGGTAATACAACACGGTGGCATATTCAAATTGGGGGGCATCTTCCGGTATGCTCATGCTTTGCAGTATGTTTATGCCGGTTTTATAGGGTCTGAAATCAATAAGCGGCAGGTTTAGCGAGCCATATACGCCTGCCGCCGTGCAGGCCAACCCCGAAAGGAACATGGCTGTTGAATTGCGGTCTGCGTTAAACTCGTATTTGTTTCGGGAAGTGTAATAACCCGAAAGCAGCACCGATGCAAACAATACCCACAGCCGTGCATACAGGTTGCTCAAAGCGCTGCCGGTTTCAAAAATATCGCCAAAACAAACACAAGCATGTACTACCTCGTAATGCCAGGCATAATAAGCCGTTGCCGATGCCATGGCAGCCAACAGCAAAGCGCCTAATGCCGCCGTGCGCAGTTTTACCCTAAGCAATAAACCCGCCCCGCAAGAGGCACAGGCCGCACAAAAAATGAGCGCTGCCGGCAACGACAGCAACTCAAACTCATCTATGTGGAACACCTTAAAGTATTCGGCAATTTTATACGAAAACCCTACGGCATCCATGCCCCGTATAAAACCAAAGGCACACAGGGCAAAACCGGTAAACCATCTGCAAACTGCCAGTAGATACTTCATAATAGCCGCAAATTACCCCCAATATTAGCACAAAAACACCAAACCTGCAATAGCCGCACACACAGGCAGCAAAATGTTGCCATGCAGCCACCTGTAGCCAATGCTTGCAGCAGCAATATTGCAAAAACAAAATAAAAAACCGGGCAGCGGTTTACTGGTTAAGGTGTACCGGCTTATCTGCCGATTTTTTTACCCGCATGTTCAGCATTTCTACACCCAATGAGAAGAACATGGCAAAGTAAATATACCCTTTGGGCACATGCTGATGGAAACCTTCGGCCAGCAACATAACCCCTATGAGCAACAGAAATGACAATGCCAGCATTTTTACCGACGGGTGGCGCTCAATAAAAGCGCTGATTTTATTAACAAATACCAGCATGATGATCATGGAAATAACAACGGCAATTATCATTATCTCCACGTGCTTTACCAAACCTACGGCGGTTAAAATAGAGTCGAAAGAAAAAACCATGTCCAGCAGCAGTATTTGTACAACCACCGCCCCAAACCCTTTAATTTGTTTGGCTTCCTGCGAAAAATCCACTCCTTCCAGTTTATGGTGAATTTCGGTAGTGGCTTTATAGAGCAGAAAAAGACCGCCGGCAATTAAAATAATATCGCGCCAGCTAAGGTCAAACTCCATTCCAAAATTGTGAAAAGACAGCACGGGTTGGGTTAGCCCTACTATCCAGCTAATGCCCAACAGCAGCAAAATTCTGAAACCCAGCGCCAGCACTAAACCCAGCCTTCGGGCTTTTTCCTGCTCTCCGGCAGGCAGCCGCCCCGAAACTATTGACAAAAACACCAGATTATCTATACCCAACACCACTTCCATAAGGGTAAGGGTAAGCAAACTAATCCACACATCGGGTTGTAAGAACATTTCCATATTTAACTTGTACCAATTTTAATTTAAGGATAACCGCTTAACGCAACTTGTTGTTTCTCTGAACAAATAAATTATGCCCGATAATTCAGTTTTTTGTAAAAAATTCCGAAATTTGACGCAAAGTTATAAAACGCTTATAATGGGAGTTTATACCGAAGTAATAATTATTTGCCTGATGGGCATTTTGGGCGGGTTTGCTTACAGTTTGCAAACAGGAATCCTGACTTTGCCCCACCGCGACAGTAAAAACAGCCTGAATTTGGGTTTTTTGGCTAACTGTATTTTTGGCATTGTCGGCGCTGTTGTTATTTTTCTTATTGTGCCCGGTGATTTTGATTTCAGCAGCCCTCAAAAGTCCGATTTTATAAAATCAGTGGCAACAGCCCTTATTGGCGGCTGGGGTGGTCTGACGCTGATAGAAAAGGTGTTCTCTTCGCAGTTTACAGAACTGGAGAAAAAACTCAAGGAAAAAGAGGAACAGGAAAAAACCGATGTAAAAGTATTGGAAACAGCCAATCAATACCTAAACAGTTCTTCCTCTGTGCAAATGCCCGAACGCGATTTGCAGGAACTGATAAAAACGGCTTCGCCGGCGGTAAAGGCCACCATTTTAAATGAAGCACAACGGCTGAGAAGCGAAAACTGGAACAACAACAAACCCAAAATGGAGCGAACCATACCGGTTTTTGAGGCTATTTCCGAAGCGCCCCCTACCGAAGAAAAAAACCATCAGGTATTTGGACAACTGGGTTTTGCCCTTAAAGACAAATCCATACCCGATTACCGGGCTGCCAAGGAAAACCTCGACAAAGCCATAGAACTGCGCAACAACGCCAATGAAAACGGCTTTGCGTGGTACGAGTTTAACCGCGCCATCTGCAACATTCATTTAGACAACAATTTTAAACGCCAAACCACCGCCGAACCCAACCTGCACCAACAAATAACCGCCGACCTTCGCATTGCCTTTTCCGATAACCTGCTGCTGGAACGGCTGGAAAAAAATGCCAGTCTTTCGGGCGGAGATGCCGATATATTGACCATTAAACAATGGCTCGATGTAAATAAAGTAAAAGGCGAATTGGTTGGTATCGGCTGGCTCGATGCCGCCGTCTGAAACTGCCTGAACAGGCCCACCAAACGGGCAATTTTTAAACTTTTAACCATTTTGCCCATGAAAACTGTTTTGCTTTATTTTGCCGGTATGCTTAACAGAAATACCGCATTTGTACTTGTTTTGCTGTTCACCTCCGCCCCGCTGCTTGCCCAGGAAGGCCCCGAATCTTTATCTTACGACCCTAACGACCCCTCTAATATTGTGCGACAGTGGGAAGGCCCCTGGAATAATAACGAAGGCTGGACATACTGGAAAGGAACCATGGCCAATAATACCGCCACCTGGCTGTTCGACAACGGGCAGGGCGAGCGAAGAATTGGCTATGATTTGAACAACGACGGTTTCTACGAAAGATGGCAGGAAGAACTGACCATACCCGGAAAACCGGTTCTACAGGTCTATCATTGGGATTATAACCAGGACGGAACCGATAATACCATTGCCTGGGCAGAAGCCGGCAACTGGATTGAAAAAGTATGGGATGCAAATTACGACGGAATTTTTGATAGCTGGTGCTCCTACACCCAGCCCGGATGCGTACAGTTTGTGCCCGCCGCCGCCTGCGACCTTGCAGAGCAAAAGCGCGCCTTTGATGACAGTTACAAGGCAAATATGCAGGCGCAATCGGGTAATGCCACCACCCGCAAATATTATTACCTGTTGTACCAGCGCGAAGACCTTACTTTTAAAATTTGCAAGAGTATTAACATGCGCTAACGCCAATCCTGTCCACTGTCATTGTTTTTTTTCCGTTAATGGTTGATTGCAAAGTAAACTTTTATAGATACTTTTGCATGGCTTGGCGTTTTTACCGCTAAAAGGCAATATTTACCTTATCTATTTATTTATTATGAAACCGGTTATACAATACACCAACCCTTATGTTGCATTTGGGTTTGCCCTGTTACTTGTTTGTTTATTGCAGCCTGTTTTGCAGGCGCAAAATGTTGTGGTTACCAAATGGGATGGCCCCTGGAAAGATAGCTTTAACTGGGATTACTGGCGCGGTACCATGTCTGATGGCAATACCATGTGGGCATTTGACAACTCGCAGGGAATAAGAAAATTTGGAATTGATACCAACAACGACGGCAATTATGAATACTGGCAGGAAGAATACTCCATACCCGATAAGCCGGCATTACTCATTCACCATTGGGACCTAAACCAGGATTCTGTTGATGACGCCATTGCCTGGGCAGAAGCCGGTAAGTGGATTGAAAAAGTTTGGGATTCCAACAAAGATGGTAAATTGGACTCATGGTGTATGTATGCCGCAACTTCCTGTGCCGATTACCAGTCTGCAACCAAAAACAACATCAACCTTAAAGAAAAAAAACTCGCCTTAGACAATGCCGAAAAAGAACTCATGACATCGGCAAATAAAAATGAAACGGCTAAAAAATACGCCAAGGCACAATCCGACAGAACCAGTACAATTTACCGCATTTGTACCGATATCAGTACTAAAAAGTAACCATATCGGCCGGTTTTACTTTGCTCAGCAGCAGGCTTTTCTTGTTTTTGCCGGTGGTAATGTGTACAATATTGGTTTGGGTTTCAAATACTTCGGTAAGTAGTTGGCTGCTGACTTTCAGGCTTTTCAGCTCTCTTACCCCGCTAATTTCCAGGTAGCACCAGGTAGCATCGCCGCTAATTTCCTTGCCAACAAAATTATATTGCACTGCTTTGCCATTCAGTTCAAACAGCAGGTGGTCTTTAAGATATTGCCTGACATATTGGCCGGCATTGGGGTTTTCGCGCTCAGTGCCCAAATGCATCTTCTCGCCGGTGGCTTTTTCAAGGGCAGCCTCCAGGTCATCGGTAAAAATTTTGCAGCTTATTTCCACCGATTGGGTGTATTGGTTGTATTCAATTTGCGTAATGCTCACATAATAAGAATGCAGCAAGGCGCTAATCATTAACCACAAGTACAAAGTCATATAGTTATAAATTTAGTTGTTTGAAAAATATGGCGCAAATGTTGTAATTTTGACACGCAAAAATACGCTTTTTTCCAATAAATCTAACTTTCGGGCCGGCATATTGCCTGCAAAGGCGGCCATGTACGGCTTTTGGGAAATTTAACCCTCTTTTTTGTTAACCCTCTCCTTTGCAGCATGGCAAAACAAAACTTCTTACAACTTCTCCGCCAAAAACTCAGCACCGGAAACCGCCGCTCCATACATCTCAGCGTATTGCCGGGCAACCTCCTGAACCGCGTAGATGTAGCTTTGCTCGACTTGTTGCAGGAAAAAATGGCGCTAAAACTCATTGATGCGCTGCTCAGTAAATCCAAATTTGCTGTAACCATACAATACGACCGCCCCGAAAGCCTGCACCGCCTGCCACCCGATGAACAAAAAAACCTGCTGAACCTGCAAAAACGCCTCAATGCGCTCTGCTATGAAAACAACGACAACTTTCTGGAGCATGGCATAAAACCTTTCGGAATAGGTTACCCCATACTTATTAAACGCGACCGCCGCGACCCCTCAAAACTCATTAAAGCGCCCGTTTTAATCTGGAACCTCGATATTGAAAAATCGGCCACCCATGCTTTTAAGTGGACAATAAAACGCGACGAAGATTTTGCCGTGTATTTCAATCAGGTTCTCCTGTCGCATATAGAAACCGATGAGGGCATTTCTTTGCAAAATATTGCCGATGCCTTTAACCCCGATGAACCCTTAACCAACCAGGGAATTGTTGACCTGTGCAACCAACTGCTTGGGCAGCTCAACGCCGGCGAAGAATACCCGCAGGCCACCATTGCCGTTTGCCCCGGCGCCGACACCCTGAAACACCTCGATTTTACCAAACCCGTGTTGCGCTGGAGCGCTGTGCTGGGCATTTATAAAACCCAAAAACAAAGCATCATTAAAGATATTGACCAACTGCTTAAACAACAGCAATTGGCCGGCAACGAAAACAACAACCCCCATACAACAGCCGTAGAAGAGGGCAGCACTGCCGACCCCAATTTTGGCATAGTATTGCAAGACAATCCGGCTATTTCAGCCTCCTATCAGCAGCACACCTTTGCCACCGTAAAAACCGACCCCTCGCAGCAGGCAGTAGTAGATAACATTGCCAAATACCCGCGCCAAATAATACAAGGCCCCCCCGGAACGGGTAAAAGTCAGTCGCTTACGGCGGTTATTTCCAATGCACTCGATAATAACGCCAAATGTTTGGTGGTTTGCGAAAAACGAACCGCCCTGGAAGTAGTGCAAAACAACCTGAAAGCCATTGGTTTGGGAGCGCTTACCGTCATTATTGAAGATATTTCCAAAGACCGAACCAAAGTGGTAGATATTGTGCGGCAGCAATTGGAAGAAAATATGGCACCCTTTTACTTTGCCGAACAGGAGTACAGCGATTTACTGTATGCCGCCCAGGCAAGCCGCGAAGCCCTGAACGCAACACACCGTTTTTTGGCGCAAAAATTGTTGGCCAACTGGAACTGGACCGAACTGGCAGGCAAATTTTTACAGGCCGACGAAGCCTGCGGCCATGCCACGCACCTTGCGGCAGAGGGCTTGCATTATTCCGATTTTACCTTTTCTACGCCCGAATACCAGCGCCTTACCGAACTGGTAAACCAAGGCAATGCTTTGTTTGCCCAAACCGGCTCGCTGCAACACCCGCTGCAGGCCATTAACCCCATGTTGTTTTTGCGCCAAAACGCCGGACAACTGCTCTTTTTGCTGAAAGAAAAAGGCGCCGCAGAATTAGCCGCGCTGCAGGCAACCATACAACTTATTGAAAACCTGACCCAAGATTATGCGCAGGCATTGGAGGTGCATTACCGGCAGTTTTACCACCAATTGCTGCAAATGTGCAACAACCTGCTAACCCTGCTAAACAATGCCATTGCACAATACGGAAAACAGTTTGACCAACGTACCGGATTGCCCGCAACATCGGTTAAAGCACTTGGCTGGGTGGTGGGTAAGTTTAAAAACATCGGGCAATTGCAGCAGGAAGCCATTGGGCAATACCTGCAAATTCAGCAATATCATGCCCAATACCCGTATTTTTCCCATCAGTTTATAACGGTAAGCAAAGAACATCCGCCCACCTTTACCCATGTACAAAACAATGTTGCCACCCTGCAAAACCTGCTCGAAAACTGGTTTAATGCAATAGGGCAGCTAATTGACCGGGAAACCCAAAACCTGCACTACAGCGCCCCGCACCCGGCAGTACCCCTGCAAACCCAACTGCAAACAGCCTGCAATACTTACCGCCAACTGGCGCAAAACCACAACAAAGACAGCCTGCTGTATGATGACATGGCCGAACAAACCGAACTGCCCGCCACCCAACTCATGATTTTGCACCGAACTGCCCAACAATGGCATACCGTTTTGCAAAATTTACACCGGTTCAGAGAGTTTTATGACTGGCAGCGGTTTTTCTTGCCCCTGCAACCGCACGAGCAACAGTTGCTGATTGCCCTTACCGGCCGGCAACCCAATACCTGGCAGTGTGCTTTTGAACAATGGTACCTGCACGGCCTGCTAAAAAGAAACGAAACACCGCAAACCCCCGGCAACGACCAGAATATAACCCGGTTTGCCACGCAATTGCATCAACTGCAACAACTGCAGGCCGCCAAAATAGTAAGCCAATGGAAGGTTAAGCAACACCGCGCGGTTACAGCTTTTAATGTGCGCAATAAAAATTTTAATGTAAAACAACTATTTAATAAAAGAGGCAGCAAAGGGCAGCAGCGAACCCCTTTGCGCACCATCATTCATGCCGATTTTGGACTGTTTACCGATTTTTTTCCCGTGTTGCTCGTAAACCCGGTGGTGTGCAGCTCTATTTTACCGCTCAAACAGGGGCTATTTGATGTGGTAATTTTTGACGAAGCCAGCCAACTGCGCCTCGAAGAAACCTATACTGCCCTGCTGCGGGGAAAACACAAAATTGTTTCGGGCGATACCCATCAAATGCCGCCTTCCGATTATTTTGACAGCGGCAATGCCCTGCTCCTCGATATTGCCCTGCCCGAAACCCCCGATGAAACAACCGGCGAAGCGGCCATACCCGAAGAAACAGTAGTAACCGACCTCTTAGACAAAGAATCGCTTTTGGCTTATGCCGAAGACACCGGCTACAGCCGCTCTTTTCTCGATTTTCATTACCGCTCGCAGCACCCGCACCTTATTGAGTTTTCAAATGCTGCCTTTTATGGTTCAAGGTTGGTAAATATGCCCGCGGCAAAACCCTACAAAGCCATACACTTGCAGGAGGTAAACGGCGCTTATGATAAAAATGTAAACCTGCCTGAAGTGGATGCCGTAATGAATATATTGTTAAACGTCATTCAGCCCGAAGCCACCGGCCCGGGCGGAAACCCCGTATTTCCGTCGGTGGGGGTGGCTACTTTTAATATTTACCAGCGCAACCTGCTGTTAGAAACCATACAGCAGCAAAAACTGGAAAACGAAACTGCCGCCGCCCGCCTTACCGCCCTCGAAGAGCAGGGGTTGTTTGTAAAAAATCTGGAAAACATACAAGGTGATGAAAGGGATATTATGATAATTTCTACCACATTTGGCTTAAAACCCGATGGCAGGTTTCTTCAAAACTTTGGACCCATTAACCGTGCAAAAGGGTATAAACTCCTAAATGTTATTATAACCCGCGCCCGCCGGCAAGTATATATATGCACCTCCATTCCGCAGCAATACTACAGCCGTTATGCGGCCGAAATGGCAACTTCGGGCAATACGGGTAAAGCCATGTTATATGCCTATCTTGCCTATGCCAAAGCTGCCGATACGGGAAACGAAGAACTAAGGCAAAATGTATTGCAACTGCTGCGGCAGTATTGCACCGAGCAGACTGCCGCACACCCCGAATTGTACGGCGCCGAGTCTAACCTGTTTATTACCCAAATTGCACGCCGCATACAAAATGCCTTGCCGCAGTACCGGGTAATGCCGTTTTACAAAGCCGGTGGTTTTATTACCGATATTGCCATTTTTCCGCAAACCGGCACACAGCCGCCCGTTGCCATAGAATGCGATAACAGCGCCGCCCACCACAGCCCCGAAGCTTACCTGCACGATGTGTACCGGCAGGAGCAGTTGCAAAAACTGGGTTTCAGGTTTTACCGCACCTACTCGGTAAACTGGTGGTTACATGCCGGGCAGGCGTTGCATGAACTTACTTCGTTTGTTACCGCTGCACCACCTCTTGCCTGATTTTGGGCGGTATGGCTTTAAATGCAAAACCCAGGCCGGCGTAATGCTCCAGAATTCGGGGTAAAATTTCTTTCAGGTTTTTAAAAGCCTTTTCACTGTCGTGAAATACCACAACAGGGCTATACGCCAATGGCTTTACAGAAATATTTTGCACAACATGGCGGTAGCATTGTTGCCAGGGCAGATCGCGGTTCCAGTCGGCGCTAACCACACTCCACATAACAATGTGCGGCGGCACATCTTGCAGGCATACCTGTGGGTTTTGCAGCAGGAATTTGACCTGTGCGGGCGTAATAGCGCCGTATGGCGGCCTGAACAAGGTTGAGGGCACCAGCCTTGCGCAGTTGGTAATATCGTGCATATAGGCGGCAAGCGGGGTTTTCCAGCCGTTTAAATGGCTGTAACTATGGTTGCCTACACTATGCCCCAATTCCAGGGTTTGCTGTAAAATATCGGGATATTGTTCGGCCTGACGACCAAGGCAAAAAAAAGTGGCTTTAGCCCCGTAATGGGCAAGCTGCTCCAGCACCCATGGCGTTATGCCGGGCGTGGGGCCATCGTCAAAGGTAAGATACAGACAAGGGCCGGCATCGGGCATTTGCCAGAGTAAATCGGGGTAAAACATGCGGGCAAAAGGGGGCGTTTTCACCCAAAACGGCATCAGCCAGCGTTCAAAACGGTTCATATATTCAGCATGAGTTCTGATATTGGTTACTATTCAGGTACTATCTGTAAATCCCGGCATTTTCTCTTGTTCCTTGCTGATTGGAAGTATTGACCATAAAGAGCAAAAAAACTTTGCGCAAAACTTTGCGAAATGAAAGGAATTTAGTCAAGAACATCACCAACAAAGGAACGACCTGAATAAGTACGATTTTGCAGGCGGCATTTTTGAAACAGGATAATCCGGAACATTGTTTGGTGTTGCCAACATCAAACTGCGGCTGAACACACAAACTATAACAAAGGAGAGGAAGTTTTGGGTCAGAGCAAGCAAATTTTGGCGTGCTAGCCTGCTATTTACCGGTAAAACAGTTTGTTTTATTTTTGTTAATCAAAAGTAAACGTATTGCCCGTTTTTTTGTTGCTTTAATACAATTTACCCAATCCTTGTTTGGCGGACGGCAGGCCGGGGCAAAGCAGTAGTCGGGTAAGTAAAAATATGCCTGTTATCCGATAAACAATCCGGGTTTTTACAAAGTCTAAAACCCAAAACCACTCAACTATTTACCCGCTTTTATAGTTTGAAATGTTAGCCTTCGGGAAGCAAAAAAACAACCATTTCAATATTGTCTTTAATTTTGCGTTAAATATACGGTTTCATCATTTATCAGAATAACCTTTAACATGCAGCACATAAAACATATTTTTGTCTTTTTGTCTTTAATGGCAGGATTGCAGGTTGTATTTGCCCAGCAAACCGCCGTAATTACCGTTTCATTGCCCGAAACCATGACGCTGACCAACAATAGCGTGTACATTACCACCGATGCCACGTACCTTGGCGTAAACCCCGATACCATACGCCCCAAAACCACCGGTAACAATGCCTTGGAAATGCAACTTACACTTTCCGGCCCCCGCATGGCAAAATTGCATTACGACAACCGAACCCTGAACATTTATACCGAACCTGCCGACAACCTGCAAATAACCCTTAACTCCGATTCTTTGAAAAATGCCGGTTTTGAGGGCAAGGGCGCTGTACATAACCGCTTTTTGCAAGATTTCTATGCAAATTTTGCCGCCATGTATAACCCAACCGGTATGAATGAAAAAATAATGAACACCTCTATAGACGGACTGGAAATGGAACTGTTTGACAGCCGCAAAAAACAACGCATTTTTGTTAAAAGTTACCCCGATAAAAGCAGTTTTTCGGCAGATTTTGACCTGTTTATTCAAAACGAAATTACCTATAATTACCTCTGCTACGTGGCCGGCTACCCCATTGTGCGCGCAAATGCCGATGCTAAAAGCCTTACCGTAAACCGCATTCCGCAAGTTATGCTCGACGAGATTAACCCCGCCGTGGTAAACAACGAAAAGGCTATGGTAAATGAACCCTACCGCAATTTCCTTATTTACTACATCACTTATGTAACATCAGAGGTAAATAACCTCAACAAGTTTAAAGACATGGGGCTTTCACTCAAAATGAAATTTAACCAGATAAGGCAGCGACTGAGCGGTGAACCCTACAACTACGCCATTACCAAATATTTATACGACTACTGCGAAAAAGCCGATGCCGAAACCGTGCAACTGCTCTACCGCTATCTTAGCAGCAACGACGAAGACCTGCGATATGCCAAAATTGCTGCTGCCCGGTGCGCCGACCCCCTGAAAGCGCCCGTTGTTGCAGAAAAAGACAAAGAAAAAGACAAAAAAAATAAAGCTAAGGAAAATGACAGCGCCGATGACGCCGCCGGAAACATCACCTTTACCACCCCCGATGGCGCTGAAATGCGCCTGAAAGACCTGCGCGGCAAAGTGGTATATGTTGATTTCTGGGCAAGCTGGTGTGGCCCCTGCCGTAAACAAATGCCTTTTTCTAAAGAACTGCACGAAAAATTATCGGCAAAACAAAAAAAGAAAGTGGTATTTCTGTACATTTCCATAGACGACAGTGAGCAGGCCTGGAAAGATGCCCTTCAGAAACTGGAACTCAATAACGGCACCCACGGATGGTCAACCGGCGGGTGGAACTCAAAAGTGGCCAAATTTTTCCAGATTTCCAGCATACCGCGCTACATGCTCATTGACCCGCAAGGCAATATTGTGGAACCCAACGCCAAACGGCCAAGCGATGAAACTATTTTGGAAGAAATACTGAAGCTGGCAAAATAACCTCAAAACGCAGCAAAACGGGTGCATAACCCGAAACAATACGCACCGCAAGGGGCAAATCTGCCTTTTAACATCGGGTAAACCAATATACACAGCTCCCGGGTGCTGTTTAAAAACACGTCTTTTTGTGTTGTAAACGGGTAAACAGGCAGGGAAATGCAACTTTATTGCTTCCGCTCATTTTTCATGTATTGGCTTGTGCGGGTTTGGTTTTTTCCCTGCAATGCGGGCAGCATAAAGTTAAAAGTGGTATGTTGTTTTGCAGGCAGAAATTTTGGATGCTGCACCAATACACATAACTCAAGCGGGGTTTAACCCATTGCCGCAATTTGTTGAACTGCATACTTACCGCATGGCTTTTTGCGTTTTGTTACCACCCGAATTGAATGCTGCAAACTGCTGTTTCGTTTGGGGGTTAAACTTAGTATTATGATTAGAAATAGTTTTTTTCTGCTGTTGCTTGGCTTTGTATGGCGTTGCAACCTGCCATTATACGCACAGTTTACCCTGCCCGAAATTGCCTTGGGCGCGCCGGTTACCTATAAGAACCTGCAGTTATACCCGGTTATTGCCAACATCACTTCATCATTAGGAATGGCAGGTAAAACAGGCAATTATGCCACCCTGGAGGCAACCATGCAAAACCGCCTGGTGCAAATTGCCGAGCAGGAACCCCTGCCGCAAACTGCCGTACAGTTGGCTATGCAAAACAACTACCCAATTGTGCCCAACCAAAACCGCCTGATTGAAAAATACGAACCGGTTTTTGAAGCCAACACCCTTGACAATGCCGATACCAACGCCATTTACAGCCCTTTTGACAATGCCATTTTAGACCCCGAAATTGTGCGGCTTAGTCAATTGGAAGCGCAAACCGACCGCCTTTTCATTACCAACCTATCTGCCGATACCATTTACCTCATAGCAGGCGAAGTCATAAAAGGTGGGCGCCAAGACCGCGTAATTGCCCAAAACATGCTCTTGCCGCCCAATACCCGGTACGCCGCCTTACCCGTGTTTTGTGTTGAAAAAAACCGGTGGGATTACCACCATAATCAAAACCCCTGTTTTACCGGTTATAGTTGCATTGCCGATGCCACCCTGCGAAAAACCGTTCAACTTAACGCACAACAGGAGGATGTTTGGAACGTGG
This sequence comes from Sphingobacteriales bacterium TSM_CSM, assembly GCA_002212725.1. Taxonomy (GTDB): domain Bacteria; phylum Bacteroidota; class Bacteroidia; order Chitinophagales; family UBA2359; genus UBA2359. Next base: position 26,502 of record MTCR01000080.1, read on the forward strand.
TAAACCGAACCACCGCACTGCAAAACTCGCAAACCGCCACGCAGGCATACACTGCTTTGGAAAATAACTCTGCCTTTATCCGCCTTGCCGATGCGTATGTGCAATTTCTGCAACCCATACTCACCGGCAACAAGCAAATAGTGGGTGTATTGGCGGTAACCGGAAACCACATAGCAGGTGCCGATATTTTTGCTTCCAATGCCCTTTTTACCAGCCATGTAGCCAACTTGCTGCGTTCTTACGCCGCTAATGCCATTATAAACGGAAGCGCTCCTGCTCTTGCGCACAACAAGGTAAAAGAGTACTGGCAACAATTTTTTACCCCTTCCGGCATTAACCGCACGGCCTTGTTCAATAAAGGTAAACTGTTTGAAAACAACGGGCAAATTATACACCTTACCTTGTTTGATTAGGTAAACAAAGGAGTAAGAATAACCACAACCTTGTACCGGTAAAACAGTTTGCGCCCGGTTTTTAAACCTCACTAATTAAAAAGCAGGGTGTAAAAATCAGCTCAAATAATTGGCTAAACTGATAATTTCGGCAAAAACACCGGCGGCGGTAACTTCGGCGCCCGCGCCGGGGCCTTTTACCACCAGCGGTCTGTCGTGGTAGCGGGCAGTGGTAAAAACAATCATATTGTCGCTGCCCGAAAGTTGGTAAAACGGGTTATCGGGCAATACAGCCTGTAATGAAACCGATGAGCCGTGTTTATCTATGGTAGCCAAAAACCGCAGTTTTTTTCCTTCCTGCATGGCGCGTTGTTGCATTTGTGCAAAGTGCGGGTTGTGTTTTTCCAGTGCAGCGTAAAAACCGGCAACGGTAGGCGCTTTTATACAGTCATCGGGCAAAATGTTTTCAATGGCAATGTCTTCCAGTTCAATGGCTTGCCCTATCTCTCTCGATAAAATCAGTACTTTTCGTGCCATGTCTTTACCGCTCAGGTCGTCGCGCGGGTCGGGTTCTGTATAACCCAGTTCCTGAGCACGGCGCACTACGTCGCTAAAAGGCGTATCGGGGGTAAAATGGTTAAAAATAAACGACAACGACCCCGATAAAACAGCTTCAATTTTCAGCACTTCGTCGCCGCTTTTCAGCAAATCGGTAAGGGTGCCAATAATGGGCAGGCCCGCGCCCACATTGGTTTCGTAGCGGAATTTACCTCCCTTTTTTTGCGAGATGGTTCTATATGTCATGTAATTCTCATAACTTCCCGAATTGGCAATTTTATTGGGCGTAACAATAGAAATATTGCTGCTTAAAATATTTTTGTAATGTTGCACCGGCATTGGGCTGGCCGTACAATCGGCAAAAATACTGTTGGGCAGGTTAAGTCGTTGCATAAAAGCTACCAGCGCACCCAAATCGGCTTTCTGCCCGTTACTTTCCAGCAGTTCGCTCCATCGGGCAAGGTCTATGCCGGCTTCGTCAAAAAGCATTTGCTTAGAATTGGCAATGGCCAGCAGTTTCAGTTCAAGCGATTGGGTTTGCAGCAGGTGCGCTTGTTGCCGTTGTATTTGTTGCAGCAGTGTAGCGCCAATTAACCCTGTTCCAACCATAAAAAGGTAGGCAGTTTTGGTATCGGAAAGAAAAAACGCCTCATGCAGGGCATTGAGTGCCTTGCTCACATCTGACTGACTGATAACGGTAGAAATGTTCAGTTCTGAGGAGCCTTGCGCTATAGCCCGGATGTTGATACCGTTAATGCCCAGCGCCCTGAACATGCGCCCCGATACACCTGCCGAATTGCGCATATTTGACCCGATAACCGCCACTACCGATAAACCGGTTTCAATAGTGGGCTGCTCAATAAGGTTGGCGCGCATTTCCAGCAAAAACTCTTCGGCAATGGCAGTTTGCGCATTGTGGGTATCGTGCGGGTTGATGGCAAAAGAAATGGAGTGTTCAGATGATGCCTGGGTAATAAGAATAATATTGACTTTCTTTTTTGCCAATGCGCTGAACAGGCGTCCGGCAATGCCCGTAACGCCAATTAGCCCGCTGCCTTGCAGACTTACCAATGCAATTTGGGCAATACTGCTAATACCTTTTACCGGGTGCTCATCGGGTGGGGTTTGTGTGGTAATGAGCGTTCCGGGAAAACCCGGGTTAAAGGTGTTTTTTATTCTAAGCGGAATTTTCTTATCAAGCGCAGGCTGTATGGTAGGCGGGTGTATAACCTTTGCCCCGAAATGCGACATTTCCATAGCCTCTTCATAAGTCATTTGCAGCAGCGAAAAAGCCTTTTTTACCTTGCGCGGGTCGGCAGTCATTACGCCGTCAACGTCTGTCCATATTTCAATTTCCGATGCGTTTAAGGCAGCGCCGGCAATGGCAGCCGTATAATCAGAACCGCCGCGTCCAAGCGTGGTGACTACGTTATGATGGTCAGATGCAATAAAACCGCCCATCACAAACACGCCCTTGCCGGTGCCGCTTACTGCCTGCTGCAAACGGGCATTGGTTTGCTCAAACTGCACGGCGGCAGCGCCAAAATTGCTGTCGGTTTTAATTAATTGCTTTGAGTCTAAGTGTTGTGCCGGTATTTGCAGGGTATGTTTTAAATAATGTGCAATTACAAATGCCGAAACTGTTTCGCCGTAGCTCATTACCGTATCCAATACCCTTGCCGACAGTTCTTTAATGAGCAATACGCCATAGAGCAGGTTTTCTAAGTTGCGCGTTTGTTCTTTCAGAAACGGCTGTACCGCTTTCAGTTGCTCGGCGGTAAACAGCTCTTCGGCTGCTTTGCGGTGGCGGTAATAAATTTCGTCTAACTGGTCGCGGTACGTTTCATCGCCCAACTGTGCTTTGCGGGCAGTATCTATCAGCGCATCGGTAACGCCGCCCATGGCAGATACCACCACTACCACTTTATCGCAGGTGGTTGCTGCATGTTCAATAAGGGATTTTACCGTTTTTATGCGCTCGGCGCTACCTACCGATGTGCCGCCAAATTTGAGAACTTTTAACATAACACCTGTTGTGTAACTTTAAATTTGTTATTTGTTAAATAGGCTGCCCCTTATAACCCTTATTTCATGGGTTTTGGAAACGGCGCGCAAAGGTACGGCCATTTTGCCGGTTTTTTAATGCAGGCAGCAAGGTAAACGGGGTAAGTTGCGGCATTAATTTATTTGTTGAGGTAGTTTATTGCCGTTTCTGTTGTTACCTTAGCGCATAAATTTGTGCTATGACCATCAACCACCTGCCCGATAACCTTATTTACGGCCGCCACCCGGTATTGGAAGCCCTGCAGACCGGCAAAGCATTTGACAAACTGTTTTTGCAAAAAGGATTGCCGCCCGATACCTTTAAAACCCTGCTGCAACTGGCGCGGCAGTTGGAAGTGCCGGTGCAAATGGTGCCGCCCGAAAAATTAAACCGTTTAACCGGCAACAAAAACCATCAGGGAGTAGCCGGTTTTGCCTCTTTAATAGCCACTTTTGAACTGGAAGATGTATTGGCCGCTGCCTATTCCGGCGCAGTGCCGCCCCTGCTGCTGCTTTGCGATGGCATTACCGATGTGGGTAATTTTGGCGCCATGGCACGCACGGCAGCCTGTACGGGTGCCAATGGCATTATTACCCCTCAAAAAGGCAGTGCCATTGTTAATGCCGAAGCCATAAAGGCTTCGGCCGGTGCCTTAAATAACCTGCCGGTTTGCCGCGTAAGGTTCTTAGACCAAGCCATTACCTACCTGCAACAAAACGGGGTAAAAGTAGTGGCTACCGATGTAAGTGCCACACAATGGCTGCATGAAACCGATTTAAACTGCCCGGTTGCCTTTATTATGGGTGCCGAAGGAAAAGGCGTAAGCCACAAATTTGTAAAAATGGCCGATGAGCGGGTAAAAATACCCATGTATGGCAGTTTTAATTCCTATAATGTATCGGTAGCAACGGGTATTGTGTTGTACGAGGCACTGAGGCAGCGGTTGTTTTAGCAGGGTGCATACAATACGTAAAGCAAATTTTGGCATATACTATAAACCCAAAGATAACTGCCAATTTTACCCCTGTTTGTTAAAACAAACAACCGCCTTGTATCGTTACTATTGCACTGCAATTCACAACTAAAACTGCATAATAAAATGAAAAAACAAGTACTTATTGCATTTGCTTTGCTACTGCTTGCCGTATTTCCGGCAACTACGGTAAATCATGCCTTTCCTGCGGCAAGCGCCGATGCTATTGTAGGTAAATGGCTGAACGAAGAAAAAGACGGCGCCGTGGAAATTTTTAAAAAGGGAAACAATTTTTACGGCAAATTAGTGTGGCTGCAAAAAGGACCCAACACAGTGGACGAAAAAAACCCCGATACCTCAAAACGCAGCCGCAAACTGCTGGGCACCGAAATTTTGCAAAATTTCTCTTTTAGCGGCACCCAATGGAACAATGGCACTATTTACGACCCCAAATCGGGTAAAACCTACAGTTGCAAAATGTGGCTCAATAATGATGGTTCGCTTTCCATTCGGGGCTACATTGGCATTTCGCTTATTGGCCGCACTACCGTTTGGACACGTCCGGCAAAAGGGCATCCTTCCATACAGTAATTATCAGCACTACCCGCTTGTAAAGACTTTTTAATCCGGCTTGTTTTTGACAAAGGTAAATTATTACCTTTGCACCAAAATTCAGCATTTTGAAAAATAACCTGTTATTGCAGGTACTCAGGGGAGAAGCAACCCGCCGCAAACCGGTATGGCTTATGCGGCAAGCCGGACGCATTTTACCTCAGTACCGGCGCCTGAGCGAGCGCGTGGGTAGTTTTAAAACCATGGTGCAAAACCCCGAAATTGCCTGCGAAGTTACCCTGCAACCGGTAGATGAACTGGAGGTAGATGCTGCCATTATTTTTTCCGATATTTTGGTTATTCCCGAAGCAATGGGATTGCCCTATGAAATGGAAAAAAACAAGGGGCCCGTTTTTCCGGAAACCATTGGCAATGCCGCCGATATTGACCGCCTTGTTATTGCCGGCGAAGAAGGGGTTCATTATACAATAGCGGCTATAAAACTGGTGAAACAGGCACTCAATAACACCATACCGCTTATTGGGTTTGCCGGCGCTCCCTGGACAATTTTTGCCTATATGGTAGAGGGTAGCGGCTCTAAAACCTTTACCCTGTCGCGCAGTATGTTGTACAGCCGCCCCGATATGGCACATGCCCTGCTGCACAAAATTACCCAAAGTACCATTCACTACCTTAAAGCGCAGGTAAGCGCCGGCGCCGATGTAGTGCAACTTTTTGATACCTGGGCCGGAATTTTAAGCCCGCAGTTGTATTCTGTGTTTTCATTGCCCTACTTACAGCAAATTTGCCGGGCACTGCAGCCTGTACCGGTAATTGTGTTTGCCAAAGGAGCCTTTTTTTCACTTGCCGAAATAGCACAACTGCCCTGTGCAGGTATGGGGCTTGACTGGACCATAAGCCCGCAATTTGCGCGCGCCGTGGCCGGTAACAACATAACCCTGCAAGGTAATTTAGACCCCTGTGTGTTATATGCCCAGTTGCCCTATGTGCAAAAGGCCACTATACAAATGTTGCAAGATTTCGGACCCAACCGCCATATTGCAAATTTAGGTCATGGCGTTTACCCCGATACCCCGTTAGATGCCGTAAAATGTTTTGTAAATACTGTAAAACAATACGAGGTTTAACTAAAATGAGTATTATTGCAGGGCAATTGCGTAAGAACAGTGTAACAACAAACGGATATGGTTTTTGCTTCCCTGACCGGAAGTGCGCTCGTGTTGCCCTTTTTTGCGGTAAACCGGCGTATTAAAGAAAACAGTTTGTATTTGTTGCTGCCCGAAATTATATTTGCAATCTGTTAAACCTTATATTATGACCTACCGTATTTTATTAGCCGAAGATGAAGAGCATTTGCAGGATGCCCTTAAACTAAACCTGGAAGCCGAAGGCTACGAAGTGGTGGCAGTAAGCAACGGCGCCGATGCCATACGTGCCTTTAAAGAGCAACGCTTTAACCTGGCCGTGTTGGATATTATGCTGCCCGAAGTGGACGGACTGCAGGTTTGCGAACAAATAAGGCTGGAAGATGTGGAAATGCCTGTTTTGTTTTTAACTGCCAAAGACTCCACACAGGATAAAATTCAAGGATTGAAAAAGGGCGCCGATGATTATATTACCAAACCCTTTAACCTGGAAGAATTTCTCCTGCGGGTAAGAGTATTGCTCAAGCACAGTGTGAAAGGCGCCGACAAACCCGACTCGCCCCTTGTTTCGTATAAATTTGGCGGCAATGAAATTGATTTTATCACCTACAAAGCCATTTGCCAAAGCGGCGAAATTAACCTCACCAAAAAGGAAATAAAACTCCTGAAACTCCTCATCAGCAGAAAAAACGAGGTGGTTTCCCGCGAGCATATTTTGCGCACGGTTTGGGGCTATGATGTGTACCCCTCTACCCGTACAATTGACAATTTTATTCTGGCTTTCAGAAAACATTTTGAAAAAGACCAGCGCAACCCGCAATATTTCCATTCGGTACGTGGTGTGGGGTATAAATTTACCGATAACCCCGAATAACCTTGCCGGTTATTGTGGCGCTTCTGCAGTCAAAAGCGCCAGTTTTTCTGTTGTTTGCCAGAAACGCCCTGCCAACGCTGTATCATAAGTCAGTGGCGAAGAAGATATTGCCTTGCAATCAACAAAATATTTACCGCTTACCCCGGTTACTTCATCAGAAGATGCGAGGTAAACGGCGGTTTCGGCTCCTTTTTCGGGAGTTCTTATAAAGGGTTTCAGCAGTTTCATGCCCCAATGCATCCACAAGGAGCCGGTATCATTTTGCCCGAAATTGCTGCCAACAAACCCCGGGTGCATACAATTTACCGTAGTACTGCTGCCGGCAGCAGCAAGGCGGCGCGCCAGTTCGTAGGTAAACAAAATATTTCCCAGTTTTGACAAGGCATAGGCAGTAAAAGGGCGGAAAGATTTTTCTGCCTGTAAATTATCAAAGTCCACTTCCCTGATCATGGGGTGAATGCCCGATGCCACGTTTACAATGCGTGCGTTTGGGGTGGCAGTAATGTTGGGCAGCAGCAGGTTGGTAAGCAAAAAATAGGCAACATGGTTGGTGGCAAAAGTGGTTTCCAGCCCATCTTGGGTTATGGTGCGTTTTGAGGTCATTAAGCCGGCATTGTTTAGCAGCACATCCATGCGCGGGTAGGTTTGCAGCAGTTTTAAGGACAATTGCCTTATCTGCTGCTGCACAGAAAGGTCGCAAATAAAAAGGTCAACCTGCTGGTTGTTGCTTTGTTGCATAATTTGCTGCCGGGCAAGGGTAGCTTTTTCGGGGTTCCGGCATATCATTACAATATGAGCACCCATTTTTGCCAGCGCCACTGCGGCTGCTTTTCCTATGCCAGAACTGGCACCGGTTATGATAACTGTTTTTTCTTTCATGGAAAATTATATGCGGGGCAGCCGGGTTAGTTTTCGTACTGAAAATCAATAATGGTTGCACCAAATTCGTATTTATGATGAAAATCGTTGGCAAAATTGGCTACCTGCGGGTAGTTCCGGAGCAGGTTAAAGATTTCGGAACGCAGTTTACCCGTTCCCTTGCCATGAATAACGACCATCGTTTTTTCATGTTTTTTGATGGCATCGTTCAGGCTTTTTTCAAAGGCAGTCAACTGAATTTGCAAAATTTGGCTGTTGGTCAGGTGGCGGTAATTGGGTTGCAGTTTTTCAATATGCAAATCAATTACCCTTTCTTCGGCATTAATAACGGTTTTTGCATGTTTTTCTTCTTTATTGTCTGTATTCAACAACATATTCACCTTTAGCTGGGCAGGGTCAATATATTTTTCCGGTTCGGGTTGAATTTGCTCTTGCGGGTTGCCAACGGGTTGTTTTTTTGCGGTTGTACTGGCTAAAACCGGCACAGCATAGGCTTGTTTGTTGAGCAGGGGCATGAGTTGAGTGCCCTTATGCAGTAGTTTTGCCTTGGGGGTATAAGATTTGTAAAACGTAACCGGCACAAAATCGGGTTCTTCTTTTTGTGCTGCGGTGGGTAAAACTTCTCCCTGTGTAAGGAGCAATAGCCTTTCGTTGAGCCAGTCGAGCGGAATATCATTTAAAATAATGATATCACGGGCGGGCAGGGTTTTGGTAATTGAAAAAACCACCTCGTCGTTCAGTTCGGTTTCATAGGTAAATTTCACCGGACGGGGCGAGTTGTTAATAAAGTACACCAGAAAATAATCTATCATGCCATCGGGCTTTAAAAAGGGTTGAAGCGCCAGGTGCAATCCGTTGTCGGGACCGGTATCTTCATTTGTATGCAGCCCAATTTCCATCAGTTTTTTTACCGAGGCTTCCTTTTTTTGCTGTATTTCCTTTTTTGTTGGCGGCGGTGGTGGCGGTGGTTGTTTGCCGGGGGGCACATCTTTGTTTGTCAAAGCGGCTTTGCTTTCTATAAGTTGCAGATGTTCGGTAAAAACAGGTATTTCGTCGCCGTCGGTCAGGCGCACCAATACCGACTCGGCATCCATAATGCGAATAACGGAGCCTGTTTCTTCGGTAAAAATAAGTTTAACCTTGTCGCCTAAGTTAAAACGCTGAAACTGTTTTTTTGACATAGCCGGTGAATGGTAAACAGAAAAAAAGCGGCAACCGGTTTTGCATGGTTGCCCGCTAACCACTAAACCCCTAAAACGCCGGTTTGGTTGCAAAAAAATGCAAAATACCTTTGGCAGTTGTTTCAGGCATTGGTTTCCAGTTTATGAATAAGTTGCTGTTTAAGCAAAAACAGGTTGTTTTCAAGTCCGGCAGGGTAGGGTTGGGCGCTGTTTTCAAACTGTTGCAATTGCGCTTTGGTTCGGGCTTGAATTTGTGCCAAAGAAGGCAGTTGATACACCTGTTTTCCGTTTCTGAAAACCGGCTGCAACAGGTTTTGGCAATGCACATCGGGTGGCATTTGCAGTTTTTGCCCCGCAAATGTATGCATGGTGGCAGGCATTTGCAAGTTTCCTTCCAGTTCGCTGTACAACATATCGGCCAGCCATTGGCCTGTATGGGCATCGGAAAACCGGCAAACCTGCAACATGCCCGGGTTAGAGGTTTTCACCACCTCTTCCGAAAGTTTTAAGCGGTATTGCCATTGCCCGATGTTGTTTTGAATGGCACCCAGTTTATACACACCGCCCAATGCCGGTTGGTCTTGTGCGGTAACCAGATTGGTACCCACACCCCATAAACCAATGGTGGCGCCGCTTGCTTTTAGTTCGGCAATTTTGTATTCATCAAGGTCGTTGCTGGCGGTAATTACGGCGTTGGTAAACCCGTTTTGGTCTAAAATTTGCCTTGCCTGCTTGCTAAGCTGCCCTAAATCGCCCGAATCGAGGCGAATTCCGAGCAGGTCGTGTCCGTTTTGGCGCAGCCAGTTTCCAATTTTTACCGCATTTTTTACACCTTCAATAGTATTGTAGGTATCAACTAAAAAAATGCAGTTGTTGGGCATGGCTTTGGCATAAGCTGCAAACGATTCCAACTCGGTATCGAAGCACATTACCCAACTGTGTGCATGAGTTCCTCTTACCGGTATGCCAAACAGTTTTCCGGCCAACACGTTGGACGTAGCGGCGCAGCCACCGGCAAAAGCGGCCCTGCTTGCACAAAGTCCCCCGTCAATGCCCTGTGCGCGGCGCAGGCCAAATTCCAGCACGGCGTCGCCTTTTGCAGCCTTGCATACCCGTGCCGCTTTGGTGGCAATAAGCGTTTGAAAGTTAATAATATTAAGCAACGGGGTTTCCAGCAATTGTGCTTCCAGCAAACCTGCCTGCACTCTTACCAACGGCTCGTGGGCAAATACCACCGTGCCTTCGGGTATGGCATCTATATGGCATTGCGGCGTAAATTCGGAAAGGTATTTCAAAAAGGCATCATCAAATAGCGGCGCTTTGTTACTGCCGGTAAGAGTAGCCAGGTAGGCAATGTCAGAACCCGTAAATCGCAGGTTGTTTATATAGTCAATGGCATACTCCAGCCCACAGGCAATGGCATAGTTGCCTTTAAACGGCTGTTTGCGGTAAAACAAATGAAAAACCGCCTGCCTGTTGGCAATGCCGTTTTTAAAATAGCCGTAAGCCATGGTAAGCTGGTACAAATCGGTAAGCAGGCTAAGCGAGGTTTTATAAATTTCGGATAACATGATTTTCAAAATTACACAAGTTAAGAAGATAGTGCTTAGTGTTTATTTTACACTATTAACGCACTTTTACAAAAAATAGTTCGGCGGGCGGGGTATAAACGCAAAAAATATAGCCGTAAAGTAAAGAAAATTGCATGAATCCGATAATTTAAGTAACTTTGCCCTGATTAAAAAAGCCTTATTTCTGCGTAAAAAAACCAAGGTAAAACAAATAAACCGCATTTTCTAACCAAACAAAACAACTATGGCGCTGCTGTATAACAGGGTAAACGGAAAGATACTGAAACAACGCATGGCGCAAGATTCCACACCACGCACCACCCTGTCTTTTTACCAATACTGGCATATTGCCCAACCCGAAAAATTCAGAGACGATTTATACCGGATTTTCAGCCACTTACATGTTTTAGGCCGCATATACGTGGCCACCGAAGGCATAAATGCCCAGATAAGTGTGCCTGCGGAACAACTGCCCGATTTTGTTGCCGCCCTTTACAGCATAGATTTTTTAAACGGTGTAAGGCTCAATTATGCCGTTGAAGACAACGGAAAATCTTTTTTCAAACTTGCCATAAAGGTACGACATAAAATTGTAGCCGACGGGCTGAACGATGCTACTTTTGATGTAACCAACAAAGGCATACATTTGAGTGCAGCCGAATTTAACCGCCTTGCCGATAACCCCGATACCATAATTGTAGATATGCGCAACCACTACGAGAGCGAAGTGGGGCATTTTGAAAATGCCATTTGCCCCGATGTGGATACATTCAGGCAGGCCCTGCCGGCGGTAGAAAACATGCTGCGCGGAAACGAAAATAAGCATATTGTAATGTATTGTACCGGCGGCATACGCTGCGAAAAAGCAAGCGCTTATTTTAAACATAAAGGCTTTACAAACGTTTACCAACTCAATGGCGGCATTATTGAGTATGCAAGACAGGTAAAAGAACAGGGTTTGCCCAATAAGTTCAGAGGCAAAAACTTTGTTTTTGATGCACGCATGGGCGAGCATATCTCTGCCGATATTATCAGTAACTGCCATCAATGCGGACAACCGGCCGATACCCATGTAAACTGCGCCAACGATGGTTGCCACCTGCTGTTTATTCAGTGCAGCAGTTGTGCACAACAATACGAAGGCTGTTGTTCTGAAGAATGCAGGCAAACCATTCATTTGCCGCCCGATGTGCAAAAACAACAAAGAAAGGGTTGGTACAAAGGCTTGCAAATATTCAGAAAAGGAAGAAAAAAAGCAGAAACCGTTTAAAAGCCGGAAACCAAACTTTGTTGCAGGTATTAAATTGTCAGGTTTGTGTCGAATTGTAAAACAAATAACCCCAAAACAGAAAAGTTTCCCGCTCAGGTTTGGTAATGGCCGAGTAAATGCCTACTTTTAGCCCGTTTTAAAAAACTTTTTATAATTAATTATATCTTATTTAATAAAATCATTTTAACATGAAAAGAACACTACTTTTGGCGCTGATGTTGTTGCTCTCCCTGGGCATCAACACCGCAGCGCAGGCACAATGTACCAACTATGCCGGCGGTCCTTACAACGACCAGGAAATTGATGTGGCCGGCTGTGACGGAACTTCTATCAGCGCTCCCTACAATGCATGGTTGAATGAAGTGTATTTCACCGATGTTCTTGCCGGTGGTAATTACACCTTCGACATCTGCACCGGCTATGATCCTGCTGCGTGGGGCGGCGAGGCCACCATTACTGCCATTTTAAACGGTACGCCCAGCGGCGCTCCTCCGGGCACCATTGACGGTGGTACTGTTCTTGGCACTGTTACCGGTTGCTCCATTACCTTCGATGCAACCGCAGACGGAACCGTGTTTTTTGTAATAAGCACCGAATCAGATTGTGGCGGCGCTCTTTTAGAGGTTGACAACGGTTTGCCGACCATAACCACCAACTCGGGCGTACCTTGCGGTGGCTGCGGAAACGGCACCTGCGATGTGGGTGAATCTTATAGCAACTGCCCCGGCGATTGCCCCTGCAACACCACCACCGTTTTTGCCACCTTCAGCCCCACCGGACAACCTGCCGTATCGCCCGTTCCGACTGCTTTTTGTGAAAGCTTCTTCACCGGCGACCCCGCTGCCGCTCCTGTTGCCTATGTGGGCGTTGCCGTTTTCCCCGGTGATGGCGCTTTGTATGATTTTACCACCGAAGACGGCTTTCCTTTCTACGGTATTGACGATACCGGCTTTTTTACCAACAGCCAGTTTCAACCCGGCTTCATCGGGTTTATGCAAATTACCGATGACCTTATAGCCGCCGCAGGTGCAACCACTACCATCAACTTTTCCGATGGTGCTGGCTGTTCCGGTTCACTCACCATTGACTGGGCTGCCGATTTCCCCGGACTGGTAGTTGCAGACCTCTGCGATGAACCCGCTGTTTCTACGCCCGGCGCCGACCTTTGTGATGATGCATTTTCTTTAGATGTTTCTGATGGCGCCGTAAACGGACCTTATTCCAACATAGCCGCCTCCGGCGAAGATCCCGCTTTCTTAGTTCCTCCTGCCTGTTTTGGCGATGTTGTTGACCCCGTTACCGGCGAAAATTACTTCGACAATTCGGTATGGTTTACCTTTACCGGAACCGGCGAAACCCTTGTTATCAGCACCAGCGTGGCCGGCGCTCCCAGCCCCATGCCCAATGCCGATACCCAATTGGGTGTTTATATTGGTGCTTGCGATGACTTAACCGAAGTTGCCTGCAATGATGATATTAGCCCCGATAATTACCTCTCATCGGTAACCCTTGTTACCGAACCCGGCGCTACCTACTATGTGGTTATTGACGGTTATTTCTACAGCGACGGCGCAGGCGGCGGCACTCCCGATGCAGGCGACTTTTTCGTAAATGTAGCCGTACAGGCAACCACCGACTGTCTGGCAGATTATGGAACAGTAACTGCTCCCGCCGAAACCACCGTTTGTCAGGATGGCACTATTGGTGCATTTACACTCGATGGCGATAATACCGGCGCCGATTACCTCAGCCTCTTTGTAGTGACCACCGGACCCGAACTTTCCATTTTGGGTTATGCCGAAGCCGGCCTTGATATTGACCTTACCGGTTTACCTGCAGGACAATACACTTTCCACGCCTTTAACTTCCTGCTGGCCGATGCCGACGCAATTGATGCCGCTGTTTCAGCCGGCGCTACCGGCTTTGATGTAGCCGCTTTAATTGCCGATGGCACCATTTGCGCAGATTTAGATGCTGCCGGTATAGTGGTAACCATTTTGCCCTCTACCGACCCCGCCTGCAGCACCTTTGTTTGTGAAGCAGATTACGGCACACCTATTCCGCCCGCCGAACTGGTTGCCTGCGAAAACAGCATTCTGGGTGCTTTCAACCTCGAAGGCAATAATACTTCTCTTGACTACGTATCCATTTTTGTAGTTACTACCGGACCCGAACTCACCATTCTTGGCTTTGCAGACCTGGCAACCGAATTAGACCTTACCGGCCTTCCGGCAGGCAATTACACTTTCCACGCCTTTAACTTCCTGGCTTCTGATTTTGATGCCATAGATGCCGCAGTGGCTGCCGGCGCTACCGGCTTTGATGTAGCCGCTTTAATTGCCGATGGCACCATTTGCGCAGATTTAGATGCTACCGGTATAGCGGTAACCATTTTACCCGCTACCGACCCCGCCTGCGCCGGCTTCCCCGATTTAGCTGTTTCTGCCCCGGCTACTACCGTTGGCGATAACCAATATGTAGTGGTATTTACCATTGACAGCGGCACCGGCGATTATACGGTGACTCCCGAAGGCAACCTCGATGGCAGCACTTTTGTAAGTAACCCCATTGACTGCGGCACCAATGCAGAATTTACCGTTTTTGATAACCTTAGCGGTCAATCGGCTGTGGTTGCTGTTGAAGCTCCTTGTTCGGGTTTTGTTTGCGAAGCCAACTATGGCATGGTTATGGCCGGCGCAACTACTTTGTGTGAAGGTAATTTCAGCGACCCCGTAACCGTAATGGACAACAATACCAACGGCTATACCACCTTGCTGGTAATTACCCAAGGCGCCGAATTAACCATTCTCGGAACTTCCGATTTAGGCAGCATTGACTTTACCGGCTTTGCCCCCGGCGATTACACCGTTCATGCGCTCAATATCCTGAATGATGACATTCCCGCCCTGCTCGATGCCTTAAACAACGGCATCGTTACCACAGGCTTTGATGCCGCAGCCCTTATTGCCGATGGCACAATTTGTGCAGATTTAGATGTTGCCGGCGTAGTGTTTACCATTTCGCCCGCCAACTCCGAATTTTGCAACCCGCAGGTTCCGCCTGCCGCCGCCAATGCCGATTACAGCATTATTGTTGGTACAACCAGCTTTGATGTAAACCTCTGGAGTTTGGTAAGTGACGCCAACGGCGACTTGCTTACCCTTGAAGCGGGCAGCCCCGACCAGGGTGGCTCTGTTTCTTTCGACCCCATTAACGGCATTCTTACCTTTGTACCCGATGCCGGTTTTATTGGTACCGCCACTATTCCCTACACTGTTACCGATGGTTTTAGCAACCCCGTAGGCGCTACTATTACCATAACCGTTGAACTCTCGTGCGAAACCCTCGAACCCATCGGCTTTGATGTGATTGAGTTGATTACCAACCCCGTTACCGGCGACCTTACTTCTTACCTCCTTATTACCGGTGGTTTACCCGGTTTCGACGGTACTTCTACCTATGTATTGAATGCTTATAACGACGAAGGCGCTGTGCTTTTCTCTATCAACGACATTCCCTCGGGTGTTATTTATGAGTTAGGTCCTGTTGCAACCGCCGGCGATGATACACTGGATATTACCATTACCGATGGCTTAGGCTGCACCAAAGATTTTGTAGTAGCTGTACTGAGCGGCGGTTTGGATGTTCAACTCATCAGCTTTACCGGTACTGTACAAGACAGAGGCAATATGCTTAACTGGGCTACCGCTTCGGAAGTAAACAACGACTTCTACACCCTCTACCGCTCTGTTGATGGCGCAAGCTACCAGAAAATTGCTCAGGTTGATGGTAAAGGTACCACCTCATTGGCCGGCAACTACCAGTTCCTCGATGAGAACGCGCCCAATGGAATGGCTTACTACCAACTTGCCCAAACCGATTTTGACGGCACCAGCACCACGCTGGGCACAGTAGTACTGCGCCGCAACATTACCGCTTTATCGGTTGTGCAGGTAGCTCCTGTTCCGGCAACCAGCGCCGTTAATGTTATTTTTGCTGCTGCCGGTGCTGAACGTGTGCAAATATCGCTGTTTGATGTAGCCGGTAAACTGGTAAATACCCGTACAGTAGATGCTGTTTCAGGCAACAACACTGTACAGGTAGCCGTTGACCAACTGCCCGCCGGTGTTTATGTACTTAGCTTAAACAACGGTTTGCAGGTAGCCACCGCTAAAATTGTGAAAGAATAAGTTTTTAGCGGCTGCTTTGGTTGCATTTAACCAACAAAACTCCCCCGTGTGCCTTGCATCGGGGGAGTTTTCTTTTTAGAGAGCAATTTTCATATACACTCTTCGGGGTAAAAACTTATATTTGCAAAACGGCAGCAACTTTGCAATATTACAACCTGAAAACTTTTACAAATTCAAATATAATAACTAAAAAAAAGACACATGATAATAATTGCCGATAGTGGTGCCACCAAAACCAACTGGATTTTAGCCGATACCCAAACCCAAAGCATTTTGGGGGAGTACGAAACTATGGGTTTCAGCCCCCTGTTTTGCACCGAAGAGCAGGTTTTGACTGCGCTGAATGCCAATACTGCTATGCAAAGCTATGCTGCCGGCATAGAAAAGGTGTATTTTTTTGGGGCAGGCTGCTCAAGCGAAGAGCGATGCACAAAAATGCGCAACATTTTTGCAAAGTTTTTTACCCGTGCCCAAATATTAGTTGAACACGATATGCTGGGTGCGGCCATTGCCCTTTGCCACAACCAAGCCGGTATAGCCTGTATTTTGGGCACCGGTTCCAATTCGGTATATTACGACGGTAAAAATCTGTTTGAAGAAACACCGGCACTCGATTTTATTTTGGGCGATGAAGGCAGCGGTACACATATTGGCAAAATGCTTATACGGCTTTACCTCTACAAACGCTTGCCGCCCGAATTGCATACCGATTTTAGCGCCTCTTACGAGGTAACCAAAGAAATTGTACTGGCAAAAGTATATAAAGAACTCAACCCCAAACGCTACCTGGCTTCTTTTGCCCAGTTTGCCGGCAAGCATAAAGAACACTTTTTTATACAGCAACTGGTACATAATTGCTTTACCGAATTTTTGGAGTACCATGTTAGCATTTACCCGCAAAGTACACAGGTTCCGGTGCATTTTGCCGGTTCGGTGGCACACTTTTTTGCCGATGTTTTAACACGGGCAGTTACCGATAAAGGTTTGAAAATGGGCCGCATTATTCAGAAACCCATTTATGAACTGCTGAACTACTACCTCAAAAGCACATCGGTTGTTTAATGATTTATTGTTTCTGTTTCCCTTTTATTGTATGCTGCAAATTCGGTACTTTAGCAGTCAACAGCAATTTCCGGCAAGAAAATTATAAAAAAACTATGCAACAACATCGGGTTACTTTCACAAAGCGGCTTTTCCTTTTTGTTTTATGGGCGTTAAGCGTTTGTTTTCCTTCTTTTTTGCAGGCACAGGTGAGCCTAACGCCGCAAAACCCATTTACCGATACCGATACCGTTACCATTACCTACAACCCCAAAGAGGGGAATGCCGCCCTGGCAAACGAAACCGGCCCGATATACATTCATACCGGTGTTGTAACCGAACGCAGCAGCCACCCCATGGAATGGCTGCATGTGCAAGGTGAGTGGGGTAAGGCCAACCCACTTTGGGAAATGAAGAAAAACAAAGAAGGACTGTATGAGTTCAAGTGCGTTATTCGCCCCTTTTATAAAGTACCGGCGGGCGAGCAGATTTTAAAACTGATGATGGTTTTTAGAAATGCTGATGGCACGCTGGTGGGTAAAACAGCCGAAAATACCGATTTTGTAATTACCATAAGCCAGTATGAACCACCCTATATTGTAATGCCCGAAGGTGTTGCCGCTCAATACCTGGGAAATTACAAAAGCCACACCGTGCGCGAGGCACAAATAACCATACAAACCGATAACCGCGCATTGCAAATTTACCCCTATTCCAACCACATCATCAGGTTTGCACTGTCTGATGAAAACGGCAAATTTGCAGCCAACCCCTCGCATACGGTGGTAATGAAACCCGCAAGCGTAAAGGTGCAACTAAAGGAAGAAACGGGTAAACTGCTTATTTATATTGATGACCTGACCCTTACGGTAAACAAAACCCCTCTGACGGTTTCTATTGACCGCAGCGGCGAAAACCTGCTCAGCGGCGAAAAGGGGATTTTCTGGAAAAACGAAGCGAAAGGGGTAAGTTTTGGCATTGACCAAACAACCCCTTTTTATGGTGGCGGCTCAAGAGCCATAGACCTTAACCGCAGAGGCACTTACCTTAAACTCTACAACAATGCATGGTATGGATACACCAAAGGCGCCGACCACCTGAACGTTACAGCACCTTTTCTGATTTCGGGTAAATTGTGGGGACTTTATTTTGATAATGTGGACAAAGCCTATTTCGATATTGGGAAAACCCGTTCTGATGTGTTGGAATACGGCACCAAAAACGGCGATTTGGTGTATTATTTCCTCTGGGGAAAATCTTACGACGATTTGATGGAAAACTATGCCAAACTTACGGGCACCCAGCCCTTACCGCCACGCTGGGCTTTGGGCTACATACAATCGAGGTTTGGCTACCGCACCGAAGCCGAAACCCGCGAAGTGGTGGGTAAAATGATTGCCGCCGGTTTTCCGCTTGATGCCGTTGTGTTAGACCTTTACTGGTTTGGCGATGCCAATCAAATGGGCAGTATTGACTGGGACCGCAAACAGTTTCCGGAGCCGGAAAAAATGATGAGCGATTTTGCCGCACAAGGGGTAAAAACCATATTAATTACCGAGCCTTTTTTTACCGAACAAAGCAAAACTTTTAAAGACGCCGTACAAAAACAACTCTTTGCTACCGATAGCCTTGGGAAGCCCTTTATTATTAAAGATTTTTGGGCAGGCTCTGCCGGACTGCTCGATATTTTTAAGCCCGAAGCACAAAACTGGTTTTGGGATTTGTATATGGCTCGTATTAAAGAAGGTGTTGCCGGTTGGTGGTGCGATTTGGGTGAGCCCGAAAGACACCCTGCCGAAATTTTACATGCTACCGGTAGCGCAGAGCGCGTACACAATATTTACTCGCTTTATTGGGCAAAAATGTTATATGAAAACTACCGCCGGTATTACCCGCAACAGCGTATTTTTACCCTTATGCGGTCGGGGTTTTCGGGTATGCAGCGGTATGGCGCGGTTACCTGGTCGGGCGATATTCAGCGCAGTTACAAGGGGTTAAGTATTCAGCCCTCCATAATGCTTGGAATGGGTTTGAACGGCTTTGCCTACATGCACTCCGATTTAGGCGGATTTACAGACGGCCCCCAAAACGAAGAACTGTATGTGCGCTGGCTGCAATATGGCATGTTTAACCCCATTGTGCGCCCGCACGGATTTCAGGTGCCCCCCGAACCGGTTTTTTACAGCAACAAGGCACAGGATATTTTGCGCCGTTATACCCGTTTGCGTTACCAACTGCTGCCCTACAACTATACTTTGGCATGGGAAAACAGCACAAAAGGCACGCCGCTTGCCAAACCCTTGTTTTACTACGCCCCCAACGATACCATAGTGCAAAACGTTTCCGATGCGTATTATTGGGGTAAATCTATGCTTATTGTGCCCATAACCCAAGCCGGCCAAACGCAGCGCCAATTTTACCTCCCTGCAGGGCAATGGTTTAATTTCCACACCGGGCAGCCATTAACCGGCGGCGAGTGGAAAACCGTACCCGTAACCCTGGAAGACATACCTGTTTTTGTTAAGGCCGGCAGTTTTATACCCATGGCGCCGCCTATGCAAAACACCGATAAGTACCGCCTCGATACGTTATCGGTGCATTATTATCAACATGTTTCGGAACCCGACAATTTTTATTCGCTATATTGGGACAATGGTAAAACACCCGATGCACAAGCTAAAAACCAGTTTGAATTGCTGCATTTTAAAGGGTTGGTTAGTTCAAAGCAAATAAAAATCATACTCGACAAAACAGGGGGCAGTTTTGACGAGATGCCGGCACAAAGGCAAGTAGAACTGGTTATTCATAACCTGCCCAAAATACCCCGCAAATGGAGTTTGAAACAAAAAGGCGCAAAGTTGCCCCTGCTTCAGCAAACAACTTATAAAGCGGCAGCAAAAGGTGCATTTTACAATAAAGATACCCAAACGCTGCACCTCAAATTTAACTGGACAGGCAACAGAACCGAGTTACAATTGAAGTTGTAAGAAAACAAAACAATTAGTTTTTGTCGTCGGGCATTTGCAGTTCCATGCCTTTAGGGCGCATGTCCATGGCAGGGGGCATATTGCCGCTTTTGCTTGCGCCCGAGGTGGCATTTATTCGGTTATATTGCGACATATTGGCGCCGTCAATTCTCGACATGACGTTGAGCACCTTAATTTTATCGGGTGGTAACACGCTGTTATCGGCAAAAATGTTAATAATTTCGGTGCTTTTGGTAGCCACAAAAACATCTACCGCCATAGAGTTGGTGTTGTTGTTGTGAGTATTGCCCACCATTTCAATGGCGCTGACAATATTACCTCTTGCTGTATTGGGGTCGGCATACATATTGTCTAAACCCTGCCGATGGTAGCGGTAATAGGCATCGCGCAGCGGTTTGTGTTTGGGGTCGAGCAGGTTTTGCACCAGCCAGTATCGGTTGCGGGTTCCGTCAAAAGATTGCCAGCCTTTTGATTTTGATGCCTGTGCGGTATTTAACACATTTTGTGCCTTCATGAAATAGGGTGTGCCGCCGTTGAGTGAAAAACTGTCATTGTCGTACCCAATAATAATGTAGGCATAGTAAGCCATGAGGGAGGTAATTTCAGACATGTAGGCGTTATCGTTATATATAAGCGGCTGGTATTCTGCATATTCAAATTCAACCTGCTTATCCTGATGATTGAGCAAAATGCTCTCGTACCCCGAACTGAAAACCGGCCTGGAAAATTGTATGGTAAGGGATCCTTTAAATTTGGTGGCCGATACTTCTTCGGTAATGGTAAGCAGAAAACTACAGTTAATGCGCTCGTTGGCGGCATAAACATCATCTGTCCACTTCCTGCCGTTCAAAAATTCTTTCAGTTCATTGCCAAGGGTTTGAAACACTTTGGCATCGGTCATTCTCAGTTGCGGGGTTTGCACATTTACCTGTGCGTTTAGCTCTTGTGCCTGTGTTGTAAGGAAACCCCAAAGTAAGAGCGCGGTTATAAACAACAATTTAATTTTCATTTTCGGTGGGTTTTTGCTTATTGTAAACCAATATTACAATAAAACGGTTTTAGTGCATAGAATAAGTTGTACTCAAAGATATAAATTTTTGCTGAAAGCAAGGGTGTTGTAAAAAAATTACCGGTTTAGGAGCATTTTTTCAACTTTTTTCAATATGTCTTCGGCTACTTCGGTTTTATTTTTAAGCGGAAAATTTTCGGCATAACCAAGTTTATCAAGAATGGTAATTTTGTTGGTTGCGTGCTGAAACCCGGCGCCGGCATCACGCATGGAATTCAGCACAATAAAATCGAGGTTTTTTGTGAGCAGTTTGTTCCGGGCATTTTCCAGTTCATTATCGGTTTCAAGGGCAAACCCCACTAATATTTGCCGGGGTTGTTTCAGGCTGCCCAAATGCGCCAAAATATCGCGGGTTTTATGCAGATGCAGGGTAAGAGTAGCCCCTGTTTTTTTTATTTTGGTATCCAACGGGTTTTCGGGTGTGTAGTCGCTTACCGCGGCTGCCAATATAGCCACATCAGACGTTTCAAACAGTTGTACGGTAGCTTCAAACATTTCGAGGGCAGTTTGCACCGGTATAACCTTTAAGTTGTGGTGTTGCGGCAGTTCTTCCGAAACCGGCCCCAAAACCAGCCAAACGCGGGCGCCTTTTTGCAAAGCAGCGGTTGCAAGTGCCAACCCCATTTTACCCGACGACCGGTTGCCAATATAGCGCACAGGGTCTATGGGTTCGTAGGTGGGTCCGGCCGTTATCAGTATGTTTTTACCAAGCAGCTCCGAAGGAACGGCACTCTTAGTGTCCCAGAAATCTGCCAGACATTGCAGAATATCTTCGGGTTCTGCCATACGGCCTTTACCCCATAAACCACTGGCCAATTCGCCATCGCCTACGGGTATAAGTATATTGCCTGCCTGCTGGGTAAGCAATGCCAGATTGCGTTGCGTGGCGGGATGTTGCCACATATCTAAATCCATGGCCGGAGCAAGAAAAACAGGACACCCGGCCGACAGGTAAGTGGCTGTAAGCAGGTTATCGCACAAACCATTGGCCATTTTTGCCAGGGTATTGGCAGTGGCAGGTGCAATTAGCATTGCATCGGCCCATAACCCCAGTTCTACATGGTTGTTCCAAAGTTGTCCGGTTTCGTTGTAAAAAGAGGTAAAAGTTTCGTGTTTCGATAAGGTAGAGAATGTTAGCGGGGTTACAAAGCCCGTGGCACTTTGTGTCATAATTACCCGAACTTCGGCGCCGTTTTTTACCAGCAGCCTGGTGAGCAGGGCAGCTTTGTAGGCGGCTATGCTGCCGCATACACCCAGCAATATTTTTTTCCCTTGCAGTACAGACATTATCCTGCGCGTAATTTTTTAGTGCATTTATTAGGTTAATGGGTTGCCTTTTGCGGCTTGCTTAATTGCTGCTGCACAACAATGAAAAAAGGCAACATTTCTTTTTGCCGAAACATTGCCTTTTTAAGCACAACAGGTTGCCTTACGGCATGGCCTTGCAACAGCCACCAGGGTTTATGCTTCCTGTTTGTCTGCTTCTTTTTCCTTGTCTTTATCCTCGGTTTTGCGAAAGTAAATTTTGTCTTCGTTAAATTCTTCAAATGCCAGCAGGGTAGGGTGGGGCATTCTTTCGTAAAACCTCGAAATTTCAATTTGCTCTTTGTTCTCATGCACTTCTTCCAGCGAATCGGTACTGGATGCAAACTCATCAATTTTTGTATGAAGTTCTTCTTTGAGCTTAACGGCTATTTGGTTGGCGCGTTTGGCAATAATGTTAATTGCGCTGTACACGTTTCCGGTGCGTGCCGCAATATCCGACATGTTGCGTGCCTCAATATGAGGGCTTACACTATACTGCTTTTTTTTCTTATTGTTTGCCATTTGCTTTTATTTTTGCTAAGTTATTGGTACAGGTTGTATAAATGCGTTCTGCTTCGCGGTTGTATTTGCTGTTGGGAAATTGGTCAATGAGTTCAATATAGGCATCGGCTGCAAATTGGTAGCGCTCTTGTTTTTTTTCCTCAATGCTGTTTAGCGCCAGCAAATAGTACGATTTTACCACTTTAAACATTACCTCTTCCTTGCGCCGGGTATCGGGAAAATCTACCAAAATGCTGCGGTAAGCAGTAGCTGCAGCTTTGTAGGTTTTTATTTTAAAGTACAGTTCGGCGTTTGAAAAGGCTTTGTTTTCTAATTTTAATCGCAGGTTATCTATCAGTTCGTTGCAGCGCTCTGTTTTGCTGCTGTTTGGGTACGAGTTTAAAAACAACTGAAACGCTTCTATGGCTTTTTCGCTGTTGCTTTGCTCCAGCGAGGGTTGCGGCGACATTTTGTAATAGCTGTAGCCTATCATAAACTGCGCATCTTCGGCATAAATACTGCGCGGAAATGCATCTATAAAAGACTTAAAATAGTGCGATGCCGACAGGTAATCTTCCAGCCCGTAATGGCAATAGGCATAAAAATAATACAGTTTTTCGGCCTCTTTTGTTCCTTTATATACGCCCATCAACTCTTCAAAGAGTGGAAGCGCTTTGTCGTACTGGCCGGTGTTGTAATATTCCTTTACCTTTTCGTACTTAAAGTCATAGTTGCTGCTTTTCAGAATTTTTTGATAGGTATCGCACCCGTTTAATACCAAAAGCAAACAACTCAGCAAAAATGCCGAAAAAATGCCACCCGGCAACCGTTTTACACTCATAGCCCGCAAAGGTACTGCATTAATTGAAAACATACAAATTGCCTTGGCATAAAAACTGAATTATTGGGTTTTAAATTGCATGACTGCCAAAAAAACAGCCTATGAGGTGGTAGTGGATTTCAATTTCAGTTCCCACTGCCAGGCGGTGCGCATCATATCTTCAAGCGTGTAGCGGGGGTGCCAGCCCAAAAGGTTGGCTGCTTTTTGGTTATTGGCGTAAATGGCCACCACATCGCCGGCGCGTCTTGGGCCAATAACGTAGTTGAGTGCCAGGCCGCTAACCCCTTCAAAGGCTGCAATAGCTTCCAGCACGGTAGTGCCGTTGCCGCTGCCAAGGTTAAAAACCTCGCAATTGGCCTTGTTTTTTTGAGCAAGCAGGTATTGCAACGCTTTTGTATGTGCGTTTGCAATGTCCATTACATGTATATAGTCGCGTATGCAACTGCCGTCGCGGGTGGGGTAATCGTTGCCATACACAGTTAGCCGGGGGCGTTTTCCAATGGCGGTTTGGGTAATAATGGGCACCAGGTTTTCGGGGTTTTCCTGCAATTCCCCTATCAGGGCCGAGGGGTGTGCGCCAACGGGGTTAAAATAGCGCAGCAATATAAAATTGTTCTTGCTTGTACGGGCTACATCGGCAATTATTTCTTCGCCTATTTGCTTGGTATTGCCATAGGGCGATTCGGCTTTTTGCAGCGGTGTTTCTTCGGTAACAGGTAATTGGGGGGCATTGCCATATACAGAGCAAGAGGAAGAAAACACAAAGTTAGGCACATTAAACGCTTGCACACATTGCAGCAGGTTTACCAGCGATGCCAGGTTATTGTGATAATACAACAACGGGTTGTTAACCGATTCGGGTACCGATTTGTAGGCAGCAAAATGAATAATACCTGAAATTTGCGGATGTTGGGAAAAAACCCGGTGTGTTTCTTCCAAATTGCAAAGGTTAACCCGGTAATGCGGTACGCTGCGCCCGCCAATTGTTTCGGCACCCCGAAGCAAGCCGGTACCCGAGCGGGAATTGTCGTCAATACAAATAACCTCAAAACCGTTTTCAAGCAAATCAACAATGGTATGCGCACCAATGTATCCGCAACCGCCTGTAACAAGTATTTTCATGAACTTAAAGAAGAAGGAAATAAAAAAAAATTTTATTGCAAATGTTTCATGCCTGTAAACGCGGCAGGGTGCAGTTTATGAAAAACCGATGATTCTATGATTTTTGCCAAACCCTCTTTGAGCGAGGTATGCGGCCGGTTCAGCAACTGCCGCATTCTTGCAAGGTTAGGTTGCCGGCGGCTCATATCGCCTTCTTTTAAAGGGGGCAGGTGCAATATTTCGGAGCGCGAACCGCAGGCTTCAATAATTTGCTGCGCCAGTTCAAGAATGGTAGTTTCCACATCGTTGCCAATATTTACCACTTCGTTTACAAATTGGTGGTGGTAAAAGGCTTCCAGAACGGCATCCAGGTTGTCTTCAATGTAGCAGAAAGTGCGGCTTTGCAGCCCGTCGCCGTAGATGGTAACAGGTTGGTGGTGCATGGCAGCCATTAAAAACTTTGAAATAACAAAATCGGTGCTTTGCTTGGGTCCGTAGGTGTTGAAAAAACGCAAAATAGTATAATCAAGCCCGTACTCGCGCTGATAGGAGGTGCAAAAAGCCTCGCCCACATTTTTAACCACCGCATAGGGTAATCTCGAATTAAGCGGAGTTATTATTTCATCTTGCGGAAAACGAACCGACTCGCCATACACCTCCGATGAGGAAGCGTAAAAAACCCGCTTTACACCGGTGTTTTTTGATAAATGCAATATGTTTTTTATTCCCTGTATGTCTTCCAGTACTTGTGTGGGGTTATTCAGGGTGCGTTGCACGCCCACCACTGCTGCATAGTGAAACACATAATCAAAGCTATGCGAAAACATTACTGCCGAAATATCGGGGTAGTCATTGGCATTGCATTTTATAAATTGCCAGTTTTTATACTTTGTATCGGGCAGTTTATGCAAAGAGCCGGTAAGCAGGTTGTCAATCAACACTACATAGTTTTCGGGATTTTGCACCAGACTGTCGGCCAGCGAACTGCCAATAAAACCGGCGCCGCCGGTTATCAGTATTTTTCTCATAATGCTGTACAGGGTTAGTAAATTGCCATTGAAGTGCAAAGATAGTAATTGACCGTTTCTTTTACCTTTTTTTTATGCCGTTTGCCAAAGGAAAACTGTTTTTTGTAATATTCATACAGCATGGGCATTGTACCGCGGGGTTTGGGTTTTTAGTGCCGGCCGGTAGTGCAGTACGGGTAACTAATTGGGCAGAAATGCCGGCAGGGCTGTTTTAGTTGAAAAAAGCATCTGATAAATGAAGACAGCCTGTCTGTTTTTCGGTTAATTTTACCCCCCAATTCTGCCTTGCACTACAAGGGCAGCCTTTCGTATTTGCCGATAAAAATATGCTCATCACCATGCAAAAAGGCGTTATTGCTGCCGGACATATTGAATCTGCCCATGCCGGCGCCGAAATTTTGCGCGCCGGAGGCAATGCTTTCGATGCCGCTTTGGGTGCTTTCCTGGCCTCTTGTGTATGCGAACCTACCTATGTTTCTATTGGCGGCGGCGGGTTTATGCTGGCGCATACGGCATCGGGGAAAACCGTACTCTACGATTTTTTTGCCCAAACACCCGCCTTTAAGCGCCCGCAGCACGAACTTGATTTCAGAAAAGTAACCCTCCATTTTGGCGGCAATACTCAGGATTTTCATATAGGTTTGGGTGCTGTAGCTATACCCGGAAACGTGGCCGGTTTGTTTCACATACATAAACATCTTGGCCGCCTGCCTTTTGCAGAAATTGCGGCACCGGCTTTGCAACTTGCCAAAAACGGCGTTGCACTTACCCCTTTTATACAGAGTACCATATATTTGTTGCAACCAATTTTAACCGCCTCTGCCCAAGGGAAAACCGTGTTTACCAACCCCGACGGACAGGTGAAATCTCCTTCAGAAATTATCTGTATTCCTCATTTGCATGATTCCTTGTTTGCGCTTGCAAAAGAAGGCGCACGCCTGTTTTACGAAGGCGAAATTGGGCAACAACTTGCTGCCGATTGTGCCGCAAAAGGCGGTTATATTACCATGAATGACCTTAAAAATTACTGCGTTATTGAGCGCAAACCCATACAGGTTACCTACCGGGGCCATACTTTGTTTACCAACCCGCCTCCCTGCACCGGCGGTGCGCTCATTGCCTTTGCCCTGCAATTGTTGCAACAGCTAAACCCCGATGGAAAGCTTAAAAACGGCACTAAAGCATATATGCAACTCATGGCGCAGGTGTTTTACCAAACCAATCTTGCCCGTAAGTACGTGTTTGACAAATATCTGCACAACCCCCGGGTAACTGCCAACCTGCTTAATCCGCAAACCGTGGCGCATTACGCACAACCGGTTGTTAACCTGCTGGGAAATACTACCCACATTAGCGCCGCCGATGCGCAGGGCAATCTGGCTTCGCTTACCCATTCATCGGGCGCAGGCAGCGATTATTATATACCCAATACCGGCATGATGCTCAACAATATGCTGGGCGAAGCCGACCTGAACCCTCATGGTTTTCACCGGTGGGCAAAAAACCGGCGGTTGTCTTCCATGATGTCGCCCGCTTTGCTGGCCGATGTCGCCGGAAACCTTACCGCGCTTGGTTCAAGCGGCTCCAGCCGCATACGCAGTGCCTTGGTGCAGGTTATCAGTAATGTTGTTGATTACAAAATGCCGTTGCAGGAGGCGGTAACCCTGCCCCGGCTTCACCTCGAAAACCGCGAACTGAATGTGGAATATGGATTTAATGCCGATGAGGCGGCACAGTTGCAACTACCCGATGGCTGGCATAAAACGCTGTGGCAGCAACAAAGCATGTACTTTGGCGGGGTAAACGCAGTTGCCCGGCAGGAAAACGGAATTTTTTACGGTGCAGCCGACACCCGCCGCAGTGGCGCCTGTTTTGTGGTGTAGGATAAGGGCGTTTTTATAAAATTGAAATTATTTAAGAATATAATTTCAAAACCCGGAGGCTCAGTTTTTAATGAGATGGTCAACAATTTTGGCCGATAACAAACTCAGCGGAATGCCGCCACCCGGATGCACACTGCCGCCACAAAAATAAAGATTTTTAATATTTGAACTGAAATTGGCGTGGCGGAAAAATGCCGAAAATATGCTGTTTGAATTGCTGCCGTACAATGCACCCATATGCGATGCCGTGCGGCTTTCAATGCTGCGGGGGTCTAAAATGGCTTCAGTTTTTATGAGTGCTGCCACATCGGTTTGCAATAGGCGGCTTAGTTTTTTCAGTATGTTGTTTCGGGCTTCGGGTATCCAGTTTTGCCAGTTTTGGCCTTTATCGGGTGGCACATTTATCATTACAAACCAGTTTTCGCAGCCGGGCGGCGCATCGGAAAAATGGTATTTTGAACTGATGTTTACATATACCGTAGGGTCGTGGTACATGCTGTTTAGCTCAAAAATATGTCCGAATTCTTTCCGGTAATCATTGCTGAAAAAGATATTGTGCAAATCGAGTTGCGGAAACGATGCGCCAATTCCCCAATAAAAGATAAGGGCTGAACTGGATTTTGGCCGGTTTAAAATATGCATCGGTTTTTTTTGGGCGGGCAGCAGGCGGTAATACGTGTGCCACACATCCATATTGCTGATAACCATATCGAAATGATGGTAATTTTCTTCTCCTGTTTTTATGCCAACAGCCTTGCCGTTTTGAACCACAATTTCAGTTACGGGTGTATTAAAGCAAAACTGTACTCCTTCTTCGGCGGCCAGCCGGTACAGCGTTTGGGTAATGCTGTGCATGCCGCCCAAAGGAAAATAAGCGCCAATATTGTGCTCAAGGTGCGGAATGATGTTGAGCGTTGCAGGTGCGCGGTAGGGATTTGAACCGTTGTAGGTTGCAAAACGGTTAAATAATTGTGTTACTTTATTGTTTTTAAAATTTCTTTTGTTTGCATTGTTCATGCTGCTGAACATATTGAGCTTGTATAGCTGTGGTATGGCTTTAAGCGTTTCGGGCAGCAGGTAAGTTTGTATTTTGTGCAGCGAGTTTTCTAAAAATACTTTAGAAGTAAGCCGGTAAAGTTGCTCGCTTTTTTGCAGGTGGCGGTAAACTTTTTCGGCAGCAACGCCGGTTTTTTGCTGTACTTCCACGGCAAATTTGCGGGCATCGGCATAGCCGTTTATTTGCGTTCCGTCTTCAAAATAATATTTGCAAATAACAGGCAGCCGGGTATAGGCAAAGTAATCGGTGGTGTTTTTTCCGGTTAAATTAAGCAACTCGTCAACCAGAAAGGGCATGGTAAACAACGATGGCCCGGCATCAAAACGGTATCCGTCCTGCTCAATGGAGCTAAGTTTACCACCCGGGTAGCTGTTGGCTTCAAACACGGTTACTTTAAAGCCTCTTACCGCCAGCCTGATGGCTGCGGCAAGCCCCGCCACGCCTGCTCCAATAATGCCGGCCGTTTTTTCCATACATAGCAAAACAATTTGCGTAAAAACAGGTTCGGTAAGTAATGGCAATTTTTATGCAAACTGCTCCCTCATAAGGATGTGTTGAAAAAAAGCCCAAAAACCTTAGCTCGCCTTGCGGTAAAAGGGCAAAGTTATGCAGGAGAAATCAATAGAAAAACCGCAAAGAACGCAAAGTAAATTGCAAGGAGGTAAGCGAAGCAATTCAAAAAACGGATAGCGTTCTTAGCGCGCCTTGCGGTAAAAAAGCAAAGTTATGCAGGAGAAAACAAGAGAAAAACCGCAAAGAACGCAAGGCAAATCGCAAGGAGGCAAAGCGGTAAGCGAAGCAATTCAATAAACGGATAGCGTTCTTAGCGCAACCTTAGCGCGCCTTGCGGTAAACGAGCAAAGTTATGCAGGAGAAAACAAGAGAAAAACCGCAAAGAACGCAAAGTAAATTGCAAGGAGGTAAGCGAAGCAATTCAATAAACGGATAGCGTTCTTAGCGCAACCTTAGCGAGCCTTGCGGTAAAAAAGCAAAGTTATGCAGGGGAAATCAATAGAAAAACCGCAAAGAACGCAAAGTAAATTGCAAGGAGGTAAGCGAAGTAA
>MTCR01000005.1 GCA_002212725.1 Sphingobacteriales bacterium TSM_CSM
GCGCGCCGGCGTTGTCAACAAGGTATTTGTCGAAATGAGTATATAATCCGGGTTCGTTTACCGCATTGTTTGTAATAATACTATTTCCGTTTTGCCCAATAAAAGAATGGATGCCTAACAATTGTAAAGCGGCTCTGAGGACACATTGGTAAAACTCTAACCTTATTGGACCTGCTGTCAAATCATCATTATTAACTGACATTGGCGTAGTAAGGTCGAAATTCCAGTTTAAACTTGGGTCCATGTTAAATCTCATATAACCATGATAAGAGTCTGTTCCTGAAAATGCAAATGGGGGGAGTAGGGTATTGTCTTCTCCTCCATTAAGTGTTCGCCATACATTTCCATGCGCCCAGGAAGGCATATTTTGGGCTGTATTTGCATGATTGTAATAGTAAGGAGAGCCATCGCCTAAAAAGTTGGCTTCGGGAGGAAAAGTTATTGGCGCTAATTCAGAAGCTTGTATTAAAATGCGAAGCGTTGGTACTTGTCCTGAGCATTTTCCGGTTTTTGCAATTATATAATACGATAAATCTGTAAACACCTGACATACTACTTCTTGAGCTTGTGCGCCAATTGTGGGGTCGTCAAACCCTACATCTGTTTCGTTATCTTCAAAGACCAATTCAAAATTAAAACTTCCCCCCATACCACTACACCCACTCATCTGATGGCCGGCAGGAACCTCAATATCTCGCAATTCATATTCTATTCCATGCCTATCATAAACTTTTAGCATGTTGAAAAAAGGTTCTTCTTGTGCATAGAGGCAATTTACCCCCCCCCACATACAAAATAAACTAATACATAACGGCGCAAGCACGGCGCGAAAACCTACCGGGTTTAATCTGTTTTTGTTCATAGTGGTATAATTTTGTGGTTTAAAAATACTAACGGATATTTTGGGGTTTCCGTTGCCGGTAAAGGTAACAAATTTGCCACTGCAAAAAAGCAAAAAGGAATAACTGGTAGGAATTTGGGAATAAGTGGTCGAATTTTGGGAATAAGTGGTTTTGGGGGGTGTTTTTGAGGTTGCCTTTTGGGGCAGGCAACAGGGGCAGCGGGGGTGGTATTACCTTGTATAAGGCAACAATAACACTCTTGTACAAAAAGTTTCCAACAGATAGACCAAGGTCCGCCGGTATGTGCAAAGCGCCTTTTCGGTAAAGTTGTATTGCAAGGCAATATTAGGTAAGCTCAAGCAACAGCGCAGCCAATAAAATGTGGCAGGCAGCAATAAACTACACATAGTTTTTGTGCTAATTGACGGCGATTTGGCAACGGCCAACAAAAATGCAAATTTTGTTGGAATGCAGGTATCAGGAGCCGGTTTTGCCGTAAATTTGGGCAAGGGCAAGGGGTAGTTGGGGGTAGGAAAAGGTAAATCCGGCAGCAGTAATTTTTTGGGCCGATACTCGGGCGCTGTGCAGCACAATAGCTGCCATTTGCCCCATGGCTAAATGCAGCGCCAGGCGCGGTACGGGCAGGGCAATTTGCCACCTGCCCAGGGATTTGGCTATAGTTAGTACAAATTCTTTGTTGGTAACCGGCTGTGGTGCTACGGCATTGTAAATGCCTCTGATTTGAGGGTTTTCAATGGCGGCAATAAACATGCGGCAGAGGTCGTCAATATGAATCCATGAGTAGTATTGGCTGCCGTTTCCAAAATATACGCCGGGTGCGCCCATGCGCAGGGGCAAATCGGTTTGGGGCAGTGCGCCGCCTTGGGCAGCCAATACAATGCCAATGCGCAGTATGGCGGTTCTTATGTTTAGCTGTGTAGTAAGCGGGGCATAAGCGGCTTCCCAAAGTTGGGTGGTTTCGCTCAGGAAATCGGATTGCTGGGGCGGGTCGGTTTCGGTAAGCAATTGGTTACCCCGGTTGCCGTAGTACCCAATTGCCGATGCACCCACAAAAACCCCAACCTTGTGTGCGGGGTTGTTTTGCAGGGCTTTTATGAGCAGGGCTGCGCTATGGGTACGGCTTTCTATAATCTGCCGGCGGTAATCGGGTGTCCATCGGTGTGCGGCAATGCCTGCACCTGCCAAATGCACTATTGCATGGGCGTTTTCAAGGGCGGCGCTGTCAATGGTTTCTTTTTCCACGTTCCATGCGTATTGTTTTACCGCAGCCCCGGCTTTAGGGGTTCGGGTAAGGTGCATTACGCCATAGCCCTTTTCGATAAGCATTTCGGTTAATCTGTTGCCAATTAAACCCGATGCGCCTGTTATAAGTACCTGTTTCATAAAAAAGTAATTGGTTAAGGTGTAGTCAACTCGCTTGTTTTGTGTTGCCTTGCTGTTCAATAAACAAGCAGCCGGCATATTGGTTTAATGCCGGTTTTAATGAAGGTAATAGTTCTGTCGGGATTGATTTTTACCCCGCTTGCCGGCATGGCTGCAACACCCAATGGCATTTCAACAACAATTATTCAGAAAAGGTGAAAAATTCTGATGTGGTGATTATCTTTACCGCACCCGAACCGGGTTATGGCAAAATAAAAAACCGATACCTTAATTTATATGTCCGTAATAGCAACACGCATTAATACCGCCGGTGCTTCGTACCACGAAAACTACCGGCAAATGCTTGAACTGGTGGCAAAATTAGAAAATCACTTAACCGAAAGCCGGTTTCAGGGGGGCGAAAAACATATTGCCAAAGCCCGTGCGCAACAAAAACTGCTTGCCCGCGAGCGCATTGACCTGCTGCTCGACCCCGACTCGCCTTTTCTGGAACTCATGCCCCTCATCGGGCTGAAACAGGGCGGCTTTGGTGCCGGCGGAACCGTGGTGGCCGGCATAGGGCTTGTTTGCGGGCGTTTGTGTATGGTATCGGCCAATGTGGGCACCAACAAAGGCGGCGCTATAGATTTTTTTACCCTTCAAAAAGCCGTTCGGGTGGGGCAAATAGCCATGGAAAACGGGTTGCCCATGATAAATCTGGTAGAATCTGCAGGCGCCAACCTGCCCGAACAGGCAAAAATTTTTGTGCAGGGCGGCATTAATTTTAAAGAAATTACGCGGCGCTCAAAACAGGGCATTCCCAGCATTGCCGTAGTGTTTGGCAACAGTACCGCCGGTGGCGCCTATATACCCGGCATGAGCGACTATATTATTATGGTAAAAGAACGCGCCAAGGTGTTTTTGGCCGGCCCGCCGCTGGTAAAAATGGCCACCAACGAAGTAGTGGACGACGAAACGCTGGGCGGCGCCGATATGCACAGTAAAATTTCGGGCGTGTCAGACTATCTGGCTGCCAACGAGTTTGAAGCCATTCAGATTGCCCGCGAAATTGTGCAACACCTTAAACCGCCCGCAACCCATTTTACCCCGCCTGCCCATATTGCGCCACCCCGCTACCACCCCGATGAATTGCTGGGCATTGCATCGGCCAATATAAAAAAACCTTTTGATGCCCGCGAAGTAATAGCCCGCCTCACAGACGGCTCAGAATTTTCTGAGTTTAAACCCGATTACGGAACCACCTTGGTTACGGGTTTTGCCCATATACACGGCTACCCGGTGGGCATATTGGCCAATAACGGTGTGTTGTTTTCAGAATCATCAAACAAAGGCGCCCATTTTATACAGCTTTGCAACCGAAACAACACGCCCCTTATATACCTGCAAAACATTACCGGCTTTATGGTAGGTAAAAAATATGAGCAGGAGGGCATTATAAAACATGGCGCCAAACTCATTAATGCCGTTTCAAACAGCAGCGTGCCGGCCATTACCATTATGATGGGCGCTTCTTATGGCGCCGGCAACTACGGCATGAGCGGCCGCGCCTACGACCCCCGTTTTTTGTTTAGCTGGCCCAACCATAAAATTGCCGTTATGGGACCCGAACAACTTGCCGGCGTTATGGAAATGGTGCAGCGCGAAGCCGTTGCCAAAATGGGCGGCAGCATAGACGAGGAGCAAGCCCGCCAAATGCGCGAGTATATGATGAAAGAGGTAGAAGGGCAATCAAATGCGTTTTATGCCACCGCGCAAGGCTGGGACGATGGCATTATTGACCCCCGCCAAACCCGAAATGTGCTGGGTTTTTGCCTGGCAGTGGTAAACAATGTGCCCATAAATAGCGACAACCGGTATGGCGTTTTCAGAATGTAGCCGGCGGCAGGTCAGGTATGCTCGTTCCACCGGTAAGTTTTAATATCAAACCCGGCCAAATCCAATACGCGGTCAACAATGGTGGCAGCCAGTTCTTCAAAATTGGCCGGCCGGCTGTAAAAAGAGGGCGACGCCGGGCAAATAATACCGCCAGCCTCGGTTATGGTTTTCATATTGTTTATTTGAATTAACCCATACGGCGCATCTCGTACCACCAAAATGAGGCGCCGCCGTTCTTTCAGCATTACATCGGCAGCGCGGGTAATCAGGTCGTCAGAAAAACCGTGGGCAATGCGGCTCATAGTGCCCATAGAGCAGGGGCAAACCACCATAGTATCATACCTGGCCGACCCCGAAGCAAACGGCGCAAAAAAATCGCTTTTCTCATACACCCTGAACGGATAATTGAGGTAGCTGTGACCGCCCAACTCATAAGCCCATACATCGCGGGCATTGTCAGACATCACCACGCCTACATCGGCAAGCTGCCCGCTTAACATTACCAAACGGTCAAAAAGCACTTTTGCATACACCGCACCACTGGCACCGGTTATGGCAAACACTAATTTTCGGTTCATTTGTTTTATTTTTGTCAAAATAAAGGTACAATGCGTACATTTTTTCAAAAAAAAGGCCTATCTTGCACACCGTTTCAATAAACAAACCAGCAGCATTGCCGCAATTCCTGTTTATCACTTCATAAAAAGCAGTTAGTCATGAGCAAAATCCTTTTTACCTTAACGGCTGTAGTTTGCCTATTGTTCATGTCTTTTTCCTCTGTTGAAAACAAAGAAGAAAAAGACGGTAACGCTCCCAAAGATAACCATAAGGTAAAAATTGAATGGGTGTCGTTTGAAGAGGCGATTAAAAAGAACCAGGAAAATCCGAAAAAACTTTTTGTGGATTTATACACCGATTGGTGTACATGGTGCCTTAAAATGGAAAAAGCCACCTTTGAAAACCCGGTTATTGCCCAATACATCAACGAAAACTTTTACCCCGTAAAACTCGATGCCGAAACTCAAAGAAACATCAATTTTAAGGGAAAAGATTTTGTTTTCCGCCCCGATGAAGGCACTACCGGCCGTGGCGTTCATGAAATTGCCATCTTCCTTACCCGTGGCCGCCTGAACTACCCCTCCGTTATTTTCCTCGATGAAACCTTTGCCAACCCCCAACCTGTATCGGGTTTTCAAAACCCCATCAGAATGGATAAATTGCTCAAATACTTCGGGGAAAATTATTACAAAGAAGTTGACTGGGGTCTGTTTAACCAGATTTACCAATCGCCTTTAGAAAAAAGCAAGGCCTTCGCATCGCCTAAGTAAGCGTACATAAACCATTCAATTCAAAAGCCTTCTGTGTTGTAGCAGAAGGCTTTTGAATTTTATAAATATAAGCTTCAAAATACCGACTCAAGAAATAAACCGGCACCCATAGCGCTTGTAACTGCACAACACAGGCAATGCTTTGCTGCAATGAACAACTGCCCGCTCTTACTGCCACCACCGTATATAACTTTGCCAGCCCAATTTTGCCTTAAACCGTAGTCATCTAGCTTTTCAGACAGCAAGAGATTAAATGCCCTCTGCGTAACCTTTTTAATTTTAAAAACCAAAAACATTTTAATTATTTTTTACCATATCTAATTAGCTAACAGTTCTTTACAAATTACAACATAAAATATTCAACTTAATTAGTTACCTGCTCCCTGTTCAAAGCGTCTTTGGAAACGATTGGCAACTTGCAATTGATTAAGAAAAATGAAAAAAAGCAAAAAAAAGGCTTTTATAAATTTGTTTAGTTTGCAGCAAAGGAGTAGCTTTGTGTCATATTTTTGTCAAAAACCAGATTTTGTATTTTTAAACTAAAATTGTTTCATTTATGAAAAACTTCAAAACTCAATTACTGCTACTTTGCGGTGCAGTACTTTGCAGCGGCAGTCTTTTTGCGCAATCAGACGGGGATTTACCCCCCAATGCAGTTGCCGGAAAATGCTATGCAAAATGTTTAATCCCCGACCAGTACGAAACCGTTACCGAGCAAATTCTGCTCAAAGAAGCCGGTTCGCGTATTGAGGTTGTTCCGGCCGTTTATGAAACCGCCAATGAGCAACTTCTGGTAAAAGAAGGCT
>MTCR01000174.1 GCA_002212725.1 Sphingobacteriales bacterium TSM_CSM
GCAGCAGGTTAAAATCAACAATGCTTACCGTTCCGCTCAGGTTGCAGTCGGCATCGCGGTAGGGATTAATTCCCAACAGTTGCGAGGCGTAGGTGCTAATATCGGCAAACGAAATAATGCCATCGGCGTTAAGGTCGCCGGCGCGCAGGGCGTAGGTGCCGCCAATGGTTACCAACTGTGTGGCGGCTTGTTCTGCAGTGGTGGCATTGGTAAAGTTTACCGGTGCCGCATTGGGCAATTGCACAGCGTTGGCGGTAATGACGCCTAAGTGGTTGCGGTGTTTTACTGCCAGATGGTAGTTGGTATTGGCGGTTAAGTAAAAAAAGTTAACGCCGTTGGTAGTGCCGTTTACATCAACTATGGCTCCGTTGCTAAGTAAAAAGGCGGCTTTGCGTTCTACAATTAAGGTTTTGTTGGTGGCGTTGCGCACTTCCAGCAGCACCCAGTCAACCGTATTGGCTGGTATGGCGGTTGCACTTGGCACACTTTCGGTGCCGGTGTAGTTCCAGGGTGGGCGGTTAAAGGGTTGAGTAAGCGGCAGTTGTTGGTTGTTGGTTAAGTTGGTGGTCATGGTACTGCCGGTATAGGCGCCCTCCAGTATGGCCGATGCCTGTACTACTACGGGGGTGTTGTTGTTTACGGTAACACTTGCGGTGTAATTGCTTTTGTCGGTAGCGCCCGATATAAGCAGCCAGTAAGTGCCGGCCGGCAGGCAGGTGGTAAAGGGGGTTGAAACAGCATTATTGCCCGCCGATGTATTGAGGCAGTCCTCGGCAAGTATGTTGGCGCTTTCTACCAACAGCCCCGGGTAAGTACCGGTTATATTGCCGGCATTGTCATAGTTCACAATATCGGGGCAATTTACATTGCTTAGCAGGGTAAAATTTACGTTGCCCGTTCCGCCCCAGGTAAGCAGGCGCACTTCAAACTGATTGCAGGTGTAGGGGGCAGTAATTTGGTAAAAGGCAGTGGTGCCGGTATAATTGTTGGGGTTGGCGGTGCAGGGGGTGGTGGTTGGGGTATAAAATCCGCTGTTTTGTGCCGAGTTGCAGAGGCACTCGCTAATATTTTGGGTTTGGGTAACGCCGGTATTGATAAAATTTATGATATTGGGGTCGCCGCAGGAAAAGCCTGACTGATAAGTAGAAACTTCAAAACAAATTATGCCGGGTATGTTGTTGCAGGTTTCTGCCTGAAACCAGGTGGCAGTACTGGTAATGTTGGCATTGGAAACGCCCAGATTGGGGTCGTTTTCGAGAAGGGTTTCTATTTGGGCATTGGTAGGTATGCTGCCCGCGGGCAGTACCAGTTGGGCGCCGTAGTTAACATCGGAAGTATCGGAACAGGTGGCGTTTTCCACCGCAAACCCATCGGAACAGTTAATGCTGAGCGGAACAGGAATGAACCCAAAAAACAGGGTGCCGCTTGCTTCTAAGTGGGTAGCAACGGTGGGGGTGCAGGTGGGGTATTGTGGAAAGTTTTTCCAGGCAAACACCAATGAGCCATCGTAACCCGTTATGTTCGCATAAGGGTTGTTAATGCTTAGCCAAATATCGTTTGTGAGTACGCCCGTTCCGCAGTTGGGCAGGGGCGAGGTGCCACCGGTTGCGGTGGTCATGTCTATACACACTTTTTTACATTGGTTAATGGCATTTACCAAGTTGTAAGATGCATTGCATACATCGGGGGTGGGAGCGTTTACCTGTGTGTAGGTAGTACATTGGGCCAGTACTGTTTGGCTGGTGCAGTAACATAAACAGACGGCTACTATTGGCAAAAAAAGTTTAAATTGGTTGTACATAGGCGTGAAAAGAGGCAGAGATTTAACTTGGTGAGATTTTTGCGCAAGTTACCGTTTTTTCCCCCTATCAAAATTGTTTACCTGCAAGTACGCAAAAATATTGCAAATTTCTGAAAATTTCTCTGTCTGACCGGCTACCCTTGTGTACTTGTTTGCGCAATAAGTCGGGGTTTTTGCTCCGGGTTGTCGTAGGCAAGGTGCAGGCGGTTGTAGAGTTTCATAAACCGGGCAGCAACAGCAATAATGTCTTTGGTTTCGAGCAGTATGTTAAAGAACAGGTGGCTGTTGGTAGCATTGTATTGGTGTTGTTTTATGCCGTTTATTTGCAAAACCAGTATGTTTTCAAGGTTTTCGAACAGTGCCTGTTTTTGTTGGAGCACCTGTTGCAGGGTATTGAAATTGTAATTTTTAAAACCTTCAATAATTAACAGCAGGTAATCATTAAATAGTGTTTGCAGTTGTTCCAGTTGTTGTGTTTGTTGCGGCTGCAGCGGGGTATGCATATTTTCTACGTGTTCCCGGCAAGATTTTATAATGTGCATAACCGACTGCGAAATGTCTTGTTCAAGGTCGTACACCAGCAAAAATACCCTTCCTGCCTCGGTCTGTTCTTCTTCAATGCGTTGCAGGGCGTACAGCAATTTAATTTTAAACTCTTTGTTTTGCTGTTTAAGTGTTTTTACAATTTTCTTGGTTTCCTTAAGTTGTGTTTCCGATTCGGTTTTAAGTCCTTCCAATGCCAGTTGATAAGCCTGTTTTACGGTTGCCAGCGTGTGGGCAATACTAAGGGCTGTTTGGCGGGCCAGTTCTGTGCCTTTAAGGCTGTTGTTGCCGGTAAGTAAACTGTTAATGCGTTCATTTTCGGTTTCAAGGCTGCGGTGGTGCATAAAACTGCCGGCAATTAACCCTGCTGCCAGCAGTAAAAGTGCGGCCAAAGCCCAGCCGCCCAACTGATGAATAAGCACCGCAAAAATGGCCGATACAGAAAATGCAATAAAAGCGGTAGCAAACCAGCCGCCAATTACCTGCAAAACCCCCGAAATGCGGTAAACTGCACTGTCTCTGCCCCAGGCTCCGTCTGCCAGTGAAGAAGCCATGGCCACAATAAAGGTAACGTAGGTGGTAGATAGCGGTAACTTATACGAAGTGCCTAAGGCTATAAGCGCACTGGCCACGGTAAGGTTAACCGATGCCCTTACCAGGTCAAAGGCGGGGGCGTTGCTACTGCTATTTGCTGTTTTTGCATCGGTTTGCAGGGGGGTAAAGCGGGCTTCGGCCTTGTTATACCAACTTGCCGGAATGAGTTGTTTTGCCCGCACACCGGTAAACCAGCTCAACCGCACCAGCATTCGGGCAAAAATATTAGGCTCAAATTTTTCAATTCCTTCTTCCTGCCGGCCAAGGCTTACCTCGGTATTGGTAACAGTGCGCGCCTTGCGCGAAAACCACAGGGTAAATACCATAACAACA
Organism: Sphingobacteriales bacterium TSM_CSM; assembly: GCA_002212725.1. Lineage (GTDB taxonomy): Bacteria > Bacteroidota > Bacteroidia > Chitinophagales > UBA2359 > UBA2359. Next base: position 3,272 of record MTCR01000174.1, read on the forward strand.
CCGGCAAGGGTTAAAAAAAGAGTATTGGGTTTTACCGCCCCACCCAGCACCTGCATATTGTAAACATCGGCAGCGGCACCCGATGCCAGCCAAGAACGCCATGCCTCATAACCTGCCATCGGTACGCCAATAAAATTTACCAAATCATTTCCGGCAAAAGCCATGGCCAAAGAAAACGTGCCAAATAATACCACTACACGCAGCACATTAATGGCAAACAACCGCATAACCGCCAGCAGCAACAACCAGCCAATAAAGGAACAACCCACTAACAGCCCGGTATTGTTTTTTACCAGCGCGGCAAAATCGGCAGAAATAAAAGCCGCACCTTTAATGCCTTTAATAAACAAAAAATAGGTCATTACCGATAACGCCACTCCCGACCATATAATGCCGGTTGTATGCAGTTTCTTTTCATACTGAAAGGTGAAAAGCAGGCGCGAAACATACTGCACCACAACGCCAAAGACAAAAGCAAACAACACCGACAAAAAAATACCCGATACAATGGCCGTTACATTAGAAGCATTAATATAGTTGGCAAGCAAGGCAACAGACTGACCGTTTTGTATAATCTTTACCAGTCCTATGGCCACCGAGGCACCCAACAATTCAAATACCAGAGAAACAGTAGTGGAGGTAGGCAATCCTAATGTGTTAAACACATCAAGCAATACTATATCGGTAAGCATTACTGCAACAAAAATAATCATTACCTCGGCAAACACAAAAAACGAGGGGTTAAAAATGCCCTTTCGGGCCACCTCCATCATGCCGCCCGAAAAGGCTGCCCCTATAAAAATGCCAATGCTTGCCACCCACATAATTACCTTGCGCGGGGCTGCTTTTGAGCCTATGGCAGAATTTAAAAAATTTACCGCATCATTGCTTACGCCTACTACAAGGTCGGCTATGGCAAAAAGCAGCAATAACCCTACAATCAATAAATAGTAATCGGGCATAAGTTGGGGGTATATGGGGTGCAAGTTAGCCTGTTAGTGTTATCTTATTGTTAAATGGTTGTTAGGTTTTTTTTAAAAAAGGCAGTTAAACCAAAAACGCTAAGGCATGGTTACGGTTAGTCCTATATTACCAATACTGCCCGGGTTCCACAAAACACATATTTGCGAGGTATTTTGTCCGCTTACAATTTGCCCGCCCTCTACCCACCAAAGGTAGGCGGCGCCCGGTATAAAGCCGGTAGTATAACATTGGGTTTGGTTGGGGCAGGCAAGCGGGTTTCCGGCAATAAAGGGTGTAAGCCGGTGCAGTTGAATGTTGTCAAAAAAATAAGTACCCGTGGCGTAGCCCATGTCAAAATTGAGCATGGCAGAGGCGTTTTCGGGGGCGGTAAAGCTAAAGGTAAAGGTTTGCCATGTGTTGGTAAGCGTAAAACCGGTACCGTTATAGTAGGTAAAGTTATTGCTATTTATAACTGCAGCCGAACAAGGCAGGTTTCCGCCCCCTGTTTTGCCCGCAAAAGAAAGCGCATAACATTGCCCTGCTTCCAGAGGCAGGTTTTCCTGTGCCAGTTGCACATTCCAAGTTTCGGGGCCAAGGCCGGTAACCTGTACAAAGGCTGCTTTGCTGCCTTCTGCCACATTGGTGGTGGTAATGGCTGCATTGGCGGTTGCACCGTTGTGCTGCCGGTTGCTCCACCAGGCAAAATCATTTTCAAAATTGCCGTTGTACAGCAGGTTGGTAGTAACTGTTACGGGCAGGTTATAGGTATGAGTGCCACAGGCATTGTTTAGGGTGGCGGTTATAAGCCCCGGTTCTGTACCCCAGTTTATGCCAATTTGGGGGGTACCTTGCCCCCAGGCTATACCGGCGCCTCCTGTTGTGTTCCAGGTGCAGGTGGTTGCCCCTGTTTGCGGAAGCGAATAAACCACTCCGTTGGTGTTTGGAAAAACCCGCCTTGGGCCGGCAATGGCAATATCGGGCAAAAGCTGGTAAACCCGAATGTAATCGGCCTCCATAGTGGCCGGAAACTGCGTGGTGGCATCGGGCGGCCCCGGCCAGTTTCCGCCAACTGCCAGGTTAATAACAAGGTGAAAAAGTTGGGTAAAAGGCCACTGCCCCCATAAATCGGCAGCGGTTTTGGTGGCATACAGGTTTCCATCTATGTAAAACTCAATGGAAGTGCTGTTCCAGATAACGGCAAACAGATGAAAATCATCGGAAAAATTACCCGATGCCAGGGTGTAGCTTGCCGATGACGATACCACAGCCCCGTTATACCCGGCATGAACTGTTCCGTAAGCTACCGAAGGTTCATGCCCCAGCAGTTCCATAACATCAATTTCGCCACTAAAAGGCCAGTTGCCATATACATTTTCGGTAGGCAGCAGCCAGAAAGCAGGCCACAACCCTTGCCCCTGCGGCAGTTTCAGGCGCGCTTCAATTTTTCCGTAGCGCCAGTCGCCCTTAAACTTAGTGCGCAACCTTGCCGAGGTATATGCAGCGCCGCCATAAGTTTGGGCAAGCGCCGTAATATGAAGGCTGCCGCCCCACACTGCCGTATTTTGCGGCAGGTTGGTGTAGTATTGCAGTTCATTATTGCCCCAGCCGCCACCGCCCGTTACGTAACTCCACTTAGAGGTATCTAAAGCCGTGCCGCTAAACTCGTCTTGCCAAACCAGGTTCCAGCATTGGGCATGCAAGGGTTGGTACGTTATAAGCAAAGGCAAAACAAATACCCCCCATGCAACAGCGAACATAAAAAAACTACGGCAATGCATACAATATTACGCAAATTTGACTGTCAAAAACAACTGCGCCACATCAATTAAGCAGCAACGGCAAAAAAATGCCGCATAGGTGTATCCGTTCGACCAACGCCGTTGCTATCAGGCGCAACACCCCTGCCGCTATG
>MTCR01000004.1 GCA_002212725.1 Sphingobacteriales bacterium TSM_CSM
TTTACCGCATACAATTACACCGGGGGCAGCGCCCCCATAATCTCGGTAGCAACAACACCACAACAACGGGTAATAGGGGCAGAGCACCGTAATATACTTCACGCAGCCAAATTTTGAGCAGCAGAAATATTAATCCCGGCTTAGTTTTTCGCAAAGGCGCAAATTAGTTGTTAGTTATTATACCGAATACTGGACTACCGAATACCAACATCATCGCCCCAAAACACTTAACGGTGCATAAAACAGACAAACTGAAAGAGAACAAAAACCCTCTTTGCACCTTTGCGATATTTATCCCTGTCTTATACACAAGAATTGGCAACGCACAAGATTGGTAGCTACCACAAAAAATGCTTATTTTGCAGCCCCAATACAGCCTACACATTATGCAAGACCTAATACAAGCCCAGTTTAACCAAAACCCCCAACTGCGGGTGCTGTTTTTTTTTGACCCCCACCAAACCCACCTGCCGGAACTTACCCCCTGGCAACTGCCCCATATTACCTTTATAGAGGTAGCAGACAAACATTGGTTTAGCCTAAAAAACCAATTGTCTCAAGCCGAAAAAAGCCAAAAAATACTGCTCTACCTACCCTTTGCCAAACCCACAGGTAAAGATTGGGAAAACTTTCCACTACTGGGTTTATACCACGCCAATAAAGAGATGCTATTGGATGACACAGCCCGTTTTATAGAGCAATACGGTCTTACCAAACCCGAACACCGGCAATTAATAGGGCAATACTGGCAATACTTATCTTTAAAAAAATATCAAGAGCGGCTTAGCAACATCTTAGAGCCTGCCTCATTTACCAAAGAAACGGTGCAACGGGGGTTAATTTGCATGGCATTAGACCTTACCCGGCCCGAAGAACGCACCATAGTTATTGCCCGGTTGCTTGCCATAGCAGATAACCCCGATAAAATTGGTAAAGCCCTTGACCGTATTGAAGCCATGCAACTCACCCCAAAACTCCTTAGTTGGATTGACCTGTATTTTGCCGAAAAACCCCAACTGCCTCTTCAGCCTCAAACCTTCATAAGGCTGGCTGCAAAACTAAAATACAATCTGTTTTTGCCACCCGACATTTCTCTTAATCATGAGGATACTTACCAACAAATGCGCATAACCGCCCCGCAACAACTGCTACTGCTTGCCGCCCTTGATAACGATTGGCAACTACACCCGCATTTAAACAAAGAGCGCAACAGGGTAATGGAGCAAACTGCTAAAAGCATAAACGAAGTTCAACTGATGCAATGGTACGGCATTACAGCCAACTACCGTTTTAAAACCGATAACATGCGCCTGCAGGCACTATCTGTTGCCGCCGGGCAGGTGTTAAGCCTGCCGCAAAAAGTGCAGGAGTGGTTGCCCCGATGGGCAGAAGGCACCCAAAATACAAGTTTGCAAAACGCTTTCAGGGTGGTTCAAAATGCGGCCGATATGTTTAGCCTTTTACAACAATACAACACCTATTGTTTCAACGCTCCTCAATCCTATATTGACCAATACTGTCAACACCTTTTCCAAATTGATTTCTGGTATCGGAAAGCAATGTTGGCCCTTGGTAAGCTACCCGAATCTTACAAAACGCCATCATTTACACAATTAACCGAACAACTACAACAACGCTACAACAACTACCTCATCAACTTAAATGTTGAATGGCTCAAAATGCTTCAGGAAATAAATTTTAACTACCACCAAATAAATACCCCCAAACAATACCGGTTTTACCATGAATTCATAGCCAATACCGAACAAAAAACCGCCGTTATTATATCTGATGCCCTGCGCTACGAAATTGCGTGGGAGCTCATGCAACGCCTGCAAAAGGATAGCAAAAGCGTAACAAATTTGCAGTCTGCTTTAGCCTCTGTGCCTTCATACACCCGTTTGGGAATGGCAAACCTGCTGCCCAATAAAGGGCTTAAAGTGATTCTGAATACTACTACTGCCGATTTGGATTTTACCATAAATGATATTTCCGCTTACGATACCGCACACCGCCGCCAAATACTTAAACAATACAACCCGCAAGCCGAAGCTCTTACCTATCAGGATATAGAAAGGCTTAATGAAGAAAGCGGGCGGCAACTGTTTAAAAACCACCCATTAATTTATATTTATCACAACAAAATAGACACTACCGGTGAAAACCGCCTGCTGGAAAACGACCTGCCAGAGAATGTAGAAACAGCCTTTGCCGACCTGGAAAAACTGATTCGCCGCCTTTACAGCTGGAACGTATATAATGTACTCATAACCGCCGACCATGGATTTTTATTCAATGCACACCCCCTGCCCGAAACACAGCGAGAAAATATACCCAAAACCGATACCCTTTTAAAAACCGACCAGCGCTACCTTATAGGGCAGCAGGGCTACACCTACCCCGATGGCTATAGTTTTCCGCTTGCCCAAACTACCAATATTCAAACCAACCTACAAGTACACCTGCCCCGCGCGGTGAACCGTTTCAGGGCTTCGGCACAGGGCACACAATACACCCATGGCGGCGCCAGCCTGCAAGAAGTAATTATACCCATATTGCACTATGAGCACAAGCGTCAGGAAACTGCCCGGCAGGTAACCATACAGTTGGTAAACAAAGACAGCCTCCGCATCACATCGGGCACAGTAAAGGCAGTTCTTTTACAGGAACAAACACTAAGCAACCAGTATAAAAAAAATGAAGTTTATATAGCCTTATATGCCCAAAACGGCACCTTACTTTCTACCGAAGAGAAAAAAATAGTATTTGATTTTACCTCACTCAATCCGGCAGAGCGTACCGTAACAGTATTGCTAACCCTCAATACCGTAGGCGGCCGGTCTAATTTCTGTTATTTGCGCATGTTTGATGCAGTTAATGATAAAGACCGGTTAAACCCCTTGTTAAACGAACGGCTTGTCAATAACTTCCTGATGGAAATTGATGAGTTTTAAAGGGTTTTTTAAAGAAGTTACAGCAAATGTACTTTCTTCGCATTAATCAAAAAAGGCTTAATTTTATTCATTGAACAGCACTCAAGGCTATATAACTAACTCCAAATGACCCTACAAGAAAAAATAACAGCCCATTTTGAAGGTAAAGTAGTACGTAAAGACCTCACCAAGTTAGTGAAGGGTAATGCAGTTGTGCCCACCTATGTATTAGAATATTTACTGGGACAACACTGTGCCTCATTTGACGAAGAAGTTATACAACACGGCTTGCAAAAAGTACGCGATATCATCAGCAAACACTTTGTACACAGAGACGAGGCAGAGGTAATCAAATCTTACATACGCGAAAAGAACAGCCATACACTTATAGATAAGGTGAGTGTGCGGCTTAACGATAAAAAAGACGTGTACGAAGCCTTTTTTAGCAATTTGGGCTTAAACGGCATACCCCTGCACGACGATTATATAAAAAAGCACCCAAAACTCCTCACCGCCGGTGTATGGTGCATTGTAAACATGAGCTACTTTTTCTCAGACGAAAAACAGTCGGTACCCTGGGTTATTGAATCTCTCAAACCCATTCAGATTGCCCACGTTGATTTATCCGAATATAGAGAACTGCGCAAACATTTTACCACCAGTGAGTGGATAGACCTGCTGCTGCAAAGCATAGGGTTTAACCCCGAATATTTTACCCTCCGTGACAAGTTACTGCAACTTGCCCGCCTCATTCCATTCTGCGAAAACAACTATAACCTTATAGAATTGGGTCCTAAAGGAACCGGCAAATCACATATTTACTCCGAACTATCACCCCATGGCATACTCATATCGGGCGGCGAGGTTACACAAGCCAAGCTGTTTGTAAACAATACATCGGGTAAAATAGGACTGGTAGGTTTTTGGGATACCGTAGCTTTTGATGAATTTGCCGGTAAAAACAAATCAGTTGATAAAAAACTGGTGGACATTATGAAAAACTACATGGCAAATAAATCTTTCTCACGAGGCAGAGATGTTTATGGTGCTAATGCCTCTATGGTGTTTATAGGCAATACTGAACATTCAGTTGCTTATATGCTCAAACATACCAACTTGTTTGATGCATTACCTCCCGGATATTATGATACTGCCTTTCTCGACCGAATACATTATTATTTGCCCGGTTGGGAGGTAAAAAAACTCCGAAACGAAATGCTTACCAGTTCTTACGGCTTTATTGTGGATTATTTGGCAGAAATACTTCGCGAACTCCGTAAAGAAGACTTCTCTCATCTTTATAAAGAACACTTTACCTTTTCTGATACCCTCACCACCCGTGACCGCACCGCCATTATTAAAACGTTTTCCGGGTTAATTAAAATTATATACCCTAATGCCGATTGTGGCGCAGAAGAATTGAAAGAATTATTGATTTTTTCCATAGAAGGAAGAAAAAGGGTTAAAAACCAGCTAATTAAAATGGATGATACATTTGAAGCAGTTGATTTTAGTCTTACCCATGCCCTTAATAACCAATACCTGCCGGTTTATTGTTTAGAAGAAGAACGCCTGAGTTTTTCCTCCTCAGATTCCGATTCAATACCGGCAAGCGCACAATTAACCAACACCGAAAACAATGCCGCTACCCCCAACCTCATTTTAACCGACCACGGCAGACATATCCACATAAAGGAAAATCAACAGGGCATATCCTACAAAAAACTATTTGCCCCTTATTTGGCAGGCGCAAAATACATCCACCTGTTCGACCCCTACCTGATGAAAAGTTACCAGCTAAAAAATCTTATGGAATTTTGCCAGATGCTTTTAGAAATCATACCCGATGGCGAAGAAATGCACTTAGACGTGGTAACCAAGTACGAAGAACATGATTTAATTCAGCAAGCCAAAACCATACAAACTCTTGCCAAAATAAAAACCGCTATGGAAGGTACCGACCTGCATTTTAACTACACTTTTGACCTTACCACCTCGTTTCATGCACGTTACATTGAAGCTGATAACGGATGGAAAATCAGCCTCGACCGTGGTCTTGATATATTTCAGTTTTATGAATGGCGCGACCCATTTACCCTTGAAAACATCAGGCAAGAAGCCCGCCAATGCAAAGCATTTGAAGTTACTTATTTGAGGCTATAATAAATTACGCATCTACAAAACACCCCCTAATCAAACAGGTCGGTATCGCGAATGAGCAGTAGTATGGCCGAGTGCGGCACTATTACGTATTTTTCCGATTTTAGCTCTATCTCAAACACACTGCTTTGAAGGTACACCGCCAAATCGCCCTCGCGGGGTTGAAGCGGCACGTATTTTACCTCCTCCTGCTTATCTTTCCACGGTTCATCAATATCTTGTACAGCCGGTACAGGATAGCCCGGCCCAACTTTTATTACATAACCCGAATATAGCTTTTCTTTTTCATGCACCCCCGGCGGTAAATACAAACCGGCTCTGGTGCGCTCTTCTGCCAACCTTGGCTTTATAAGCACGCGGTCGCCAACCATAATTAACTTGCTTAAATCGGGCGAATCTATATGAAATGACATTATTAACCTTTAAATTTTGAGCAAAGATAACATAAAATTTTCGTAACTATTTAGTGCTTTGACATTGTAGTTTAATGCATTAATTTTGCGAACAAAATGCATTAACTTTGTGAATAAAAATCAAAAAACATGAGTCGTC
>MTCR01000138.1 GCA_002212725.1 Sphingobacteriales bacterium TSM_CSM
TGGTAGCTGCTACACCCGAAACAGAACAGGGCGGGCTGAGCACAATATTGTCTAATCCAATTTCGTCGCGGCTGCCGGCGCCCGATACGTCGCTGCCGGTCCAACGGAGGTATAGTGTGCCGTTGTTTGGCAGTGCCAAGCCGGTAAGTACGGTAGTTCGGGGCACAGTGGCCAAAGCAGGAGCAGCATCGGCAGTTTCGGGAGTAGTATAGTTTAAGGCCGGAACGGGGGTAAAGGTGGTTCCGTTGGTAGAATAGGAGAAGTTGAAAGAACTTGCGCGTCCGGCATCGTTCAGCAGCAAAATATCGTAGGCTACGTTTACCGAGTTGAGGGTGCTGCCGGTAAAGTTGCAAACGGCCAGGGTTACGGTTCCGTTTGCGCTAAAATCGGTACCGGTTGGCTGTATCCACAGCGCCTGATTGGCGCCGGCGTTGTAGTTAAGGGCATAAATACCGCCGCTGGTAACACCGCCGGTGGTAGCGCCCCGGGCATAATCGCCGGTGGTATTTACCCCGCCAAAGTTATACACATCGGAAAAGCCGGTAAAATTCCAGATACCCGATGAAAGTTGCCCTACACCGGGCACGTTGGTAAAGCCGGTTCCGTTAAAGCCGGTAAAGTTAATGGTTAGGGGGGCGCCTGTATAGTCTTCGCACAAATCGGCCGGGGTGCAGTTGGGCAGGGTTACCGTTACGGGTGTTCCGGCGCAGGAGGCGTTGCCCGCATCAACTACGTTTACGTTTACCGTTCCGCCGGTGGCGTTGTTAATGGTAACGGCAATGGGCGAGGCTGTGCCCGAAGCCAGAATGCTGTTGTTGGCGGTGTTGATGACATTATATACCCCGCTGCCGGCAGTGGCGGTAAAACTTACGTTAAAGGTGGCATTGGCGCCGCTGCAGGTGGCGGCTGTTGCGGCAACACCGGTAATGCTGCACACCGGCGAGCAGTTGGGCAGCGTTACGGGTATGGCAGTGCCTGTGCAGGAGGCGTTGCCGGCATCAACCACATTTACGTTAATGGTGCTTCCGGCGCTGTTGGCTATGGTAACCGAAATGGGCGAGGCTGTGCCCGAAGCCAGAATGCTGTTATTGGCGGTGTTGATGACATTATACACGCCCGAACCGCCCGATACGGAAAACGATACATCGAAAACGGCGCTGGTGCCGCTGCAGGTGGCTGTGGTGGCAGATACGCCGGTAATGCTGCACGCGGCAGGCAACGAAAGGCTGATATTATCCAGACCAAATTCATCGCGGCTGCCCGTACCGCCCACATCTTGCCCAAACCAGCGCAAAAAGAACATGGCGCCGTTGGGTATGTTAAGTCCGGTTAACGTAGTGCTTCGGGGTACGGTGGCAACTGCGGGAGCAGCATCGGCAGCAGCAGTAGAGGTATAATCGAGGGCGGTAACCTGGGTATAGGTGCTGCCATCGGTTGAGTAAAAGAAGTTAAAGCTGTTGGAGCGCCCCTGGTCGTTCAGCACCAAAAGATCGTAGCTGAGGTTAAGGGTGGTAATAGCGCTGCCGGTGTTGTTGCATACCTGCAGGTTTACCGTACCGCCTGCGGTGCCGCCAAAATCGGTGCCGGTAGGCTGAATCCACAATGCCTGATTGGTTCCGCCACTATAGTTTAGGGCGTAAATGCCGCCGGTGGTTACGCCGCCGGTAGTAGCGCCGCGCGTATAATCGGTGTTGGTAGTGGTGTTGGCGTTTCCGGGTTTGTAAATATCGCTGAACCCGCTGAAGTTCCAGATTTTAGAATCTAATTGCCCGGCGGGGGCGGGGTTGTTAAACCCGGTTCCGGTAAAGCCGGTAAAGGCAACGTTAAGCGGGGCGCCGGTAAACGACTGGCAAAAAGTATTGTCACCCAAAGCGCCACTGCGTATCCAGGCGCGCACTATGGCAATATCGGCGGCAGAAACAGTACAGGGTGCGGTAAGCGGCATATTGCTGGCGCCGCAGGTAAGCGGCAAACTGCAATCAATTTTTATTACATACGGGCTGGCGGTTTCTAAAAACGGACGCACAGCGGGCGGGCATTGTGTTCCGCCGTTTAAAACACTCAGGTAGGTGGTTTGGTTATACCCGCTCGAAGGTGAAGTTGCCCCGTGGCAGTTGGCACACCCATAGTTGGTAATAAACGTTTGAATGTTGGGATTGTAGTAATAAGGCTGTGCCTGCGTATTGGTACAGACAAGTAAAAATAAAGCGAAAAAGAGCGTAGAAAAAAGTGTTTTCATATTAGTTGATTTTAATTTTTAAAATAAAAACATCTGTAAATTATCTTTCCGGCTGAATTGTATGTGCAAAAATAGTTAAAATTGCCCTAACTCCTGCACTTTTAGGGTTATTAAACTGTTAAGATAATGATAACCCGGTTTGCAAAAAGCAACAATTCGGGTTCTTGCTTTGATTTACAGAAGTTCCTGGCATTAGCACTTTCTTTATTGTTTGCTGCTCCCTCTCCAAAACAAACCCATTGCTTTTTATGTGGCGCATTTTACTTTTTCTTTGCTTTTCGGTTACAACGGTAGTGGCTGCACAGCAAGGTAAAACACCACCGCCGCCCGATTATGCCGATACAAAAAACTGGGCGGCTTTGCCAGAGAAAACCGATTTTGCCGATTTATTGCCGGATTCAACCCTGCTGCACAACGGTGAAGACACGGCCCATGTTGATGTGTTTTTTATACACCCAACCACTTACAAAGGAAAGCGCAAAACCTGGAATGCCGATGTAAAAAACCCGAAACTGAACCAAAAAACCGATGAAACTACTATTATGCACCAGGCAAGCGTGTTTAACGGCAGTTGCCGCATATATGCACCGCGCTACCGGCAGGCGCACATACGGGTGTACTATACCAAAAACAAACATAAAGCAATAGCCGCCTTAGATACCGCTTATGCCGATGTGGAGCGGGCATTTGAATATTACCTGAACCACTACAACCAAGGACGCCCCATTATTATTGCCTCGCACAGCCAGGGCAGCACCCATGCCAAACGTCTGCTGCAGGAGTTTTTTGATGGTAAACCGCTTTACAACCAGTTAGTTGTTGCCTATATTGCCGGTATGCCTATACGCAAAACCGATTTTACCAATATTGAACCCTGCGCTAACCCCTCGCAAACCGGCTGTTTTAATTCATGGAATACGTGGGTGTGGGGGGCTAAACCAAAAAAAATCTTTCAAAATGCCATTGCCACCAACCCCCTGAACTGGACAATTGACAGTACTTATGCCGACATTACCGAAAATGAAGGCAGTTTGTTGGGTAATTTTAAAAACATTGTACCGCAACTTACCGATGCCCAAACCTACCGGGGCATTGTTTGGGTTCACAGACCTCCGGTGAAAGGCAGATTCCTTTTCCTCATTAAAAACTACCATGTTGCTGACTATAACCTGTTTTACATGAACATTCGACACAACGCTACACACCGCATCGGGCAGTTTTTCAACAATAAACATACAACCAAACACTAAAAAGTACTTCACTTCAGCACCATAAACTGTAAACAATATTATACATCAAACATTCATGAATAACCAAAATAACGGACACCAAGCCGGCAACGGTAAAAAAACGCTTACACCGGTAAGCAAACTGGGGGAATTTGGCCTCATTAACCACCTTACCCATAACCTGAAACTGCAAAATGCCTCCTCCATAAAAGGCATTGGCGACGATGCCGCCGTAATAGACAACCGCGGTAAACTTACCATTGTAACCACCGATATGCTGGTAGAAGGCATTCATTTTGATTTTATGTACACTCCCATGATGCATTTGGGTTATAAATCGGTAGTGGTAAACCTTTCCGATATTTATGCCATGAACGCCACACCCAAACAAATTACCATGGCTGTTGCTATTTCGAGCCGCTTTACCGTTGAAGCTATGGAAGAATTTTATGCCGGCGTAGAAAAAGCCTGCAACTATTACAAGGTTGATTTGGTTGGCGGCGATACCACCTCCTCAAGAAAAGGCATGATTATTTGTGTAACCGCCCTTGGCGAAGCACAACCCGCCGATATTGTTTACCGAAACACCGCACAAGAACACGACTATATCTGCGTTTCGGGCGATTTGGGTGGGGCTTACCTTGGTTTGCAAATTCTGGAGCGCGAAAAAAAACTCTACCTCGAAGACCCCGACATTCAGCCCGATTTAGAAACCAATGCCTATGTGGTGGGCAGGCAATTGAAGCCCGAAGCCCGCAACGATATTGCAGATATCCTTAAATCACTTGGCATAAAACCCACTGCCATGATAGATGTTTCCGACGGACTCTCCTCCGACCTGCTGCATATTTGCACCCAATCGGGTTTGGGCTGCCGGATTTTTGAAGAAAATATACCTATGCACCCCCAAAGCGTTGAAGCAGCACAAATGTTTAACCTTCCGCCGCTTACCTGCGCCCTTAACGGAGGCGAAGACTACGAACTGCTCTTTACCGTTAAACCCTCCGATATTGAAAAACTGGAAGGCATACACGGCATTGCGGTAATAGGAAGAATGACTCCTGCTGCCGAAGGCGCTAAATTATTTACCACCGGCGGGCAAACACACCGGTTAGTGGCGCAAGGCTGGCAACACCTGTAACATAAAACGGCCGGACCGGAAATTAGCCAAACACGCAACAGGCTGTTTTTTTTGTTTGCCAGCACAGGAAGTTTAAAACAAAGTGTTTCAGGCGGTTTTTTTCGGTTCAAAACAAGCAAGAATATTAACCTTTGCCACTAATTTTGTAAATTGTACACAGTTTTTGAGGTAATACAGGCAAACTATCCCGGCAGTCGCTAAAGCAATAAAATATTGCTGTAACCATTATTGTAATTACTTGCACAAAAATGCTATTCTATGCTTTCATTTAAAAACTACCTACTGTTTTACTGTTTATTAACAGCAGCCACAGGCACTTATGCCCAGCAAAGCTACAACAACTATGTTGGCAATGGCAGTGCCGGCAACAGCAACTACGGCAGCTACATTTATACCGGAGGGCTGAGCCGGGATCAAGTGCAATTTATCCAAATGCTTTCCAGATACAAATACCCTATGCAGGAAGTATCGGCATCGGGCGGCGTTACCGAAGTTTGCTTAGGTCCCATTTACAACGGCGGCGAAGCAGAACTTATCTTAAACGACATGCGTTCAAGTGGTTTTTCCGGTGCTTACCTGGGTAGCAGCCCAAGCGCAAAAAAAGAACAGGGAAGCCAGGTAAACGTTTCTGACAAGCACGCCGGCAGCACCGGCGAATGGCCGCCTTATAGTACTGCTTCATATACAAACAGCGCCGGCGGTGTAGATAAAACCGGTATGACCATATATACACCCCAAATACAACCGGGCAAATCCGAAAACAACTCAAATTCAGGCGCCGGTTACTACCAGCCAAACGATGCTTCGGGCGTTACTTTCAAGGGGTCTCATAATGGCGGTAATTCTTCCATACAGTTTATTCCGCCTCCCCAGCACGATTTTCAGGAAGACCGGCTCAACGATGCACTTTCAAAGGTAGGTCTTGATTTATATGCCCAACTACCCGAAACACAAAAGGTGCTGAACCAAAAAATTGAAGAGGCTGCCCCGGCAAATCCGCGCAGCATTAATGACAATGATGATTACAAGGCTAAAGAACCTTTAACAACCTTTGACAAAGGCGCTCTGCTGCCGGTGTTTTTTGTTCAGGTGGCAGCCCTCAACACCTCTGCCGAAGCAACTCAGTATGAAAATTTATCATCGGATTATACGGTTTACCTGCAACAGGAAAACAACCTTTACAAAGTATTGGTAGGTCCGTTGTATTCGCAGGCCGATGCCGCTGCTCAAAGCAAAATACTTAATAAGAAAGGGTTTACCGGCGCATTCCAAAAAAATGCGGCTTACTACCAAAGAGAACCACAAATTATTTTAACCAAAGACGGCAAAGCAACTGCCGGCATAGAAGTAATTTACCCTCAAAAGTAAACACAACTTACGCCCGGCCAAGCGCAGCAATACCATTTTAGTAGTACCTTTGCGGCGGTAAAAACAAACAGGCAACTTTTCCTGCTGTTTTTACCGCCGTTCTTATGTTCACTAACCACATCATTATGCCATGCCCACCTCACAAACTTCTGCCATTCATATAGCATATAACCGCCGCAACTACTCCAATGAGTTGCTGCTCGACTTGTACGAAGCCATAAAACTGCCCCGCCTTATTGAAGAAAAAATGCTCAACCAACTGCGAATGAACAAAATCAGCAAGTGGTTTTCGGGCATTGGGCAGGAAGCCATTGCCATTGGAGTAACCAAAGCATTGCAGCCCGATGAATATATTTTGCCCATGCACCGCAACCTGGGCGTTTTTACCGCCCGAAACATGAACCTGCAACAACTGTTTGAGCAGTGGCAGGGTAAAGCCGGCGGCTTTTCGCAGGGGCGCGAGCGCTCATTTCATTTTGGCAGCAACCCGCACCATATTGTGGGCATGATTTCGCACTTAGGCCCGCAATTGGCCGTAGGCAGCGGCATAGCATTAGCCGGTGTCCTTAACAAAAAGCCGCAGGTTGCCGTAGCCTTTTCGGGCGAGGGCGGCACCAGTGAAGGCGATTTTCATGAGGCGCTCAACGTGGCAGCGGTATGGCAACTACCCGTTATCTTCCTCATAGAAAACAACGGCTACGGACTTTCTACCCCCACCAACGAACAGTACCGCTGCAAGCAACTGGTTGACCGCGCCCTGGGATACGGCATGGAAGGCGTACAAATTGACGGCAACAACCTGCTGGAGGTGTACCACACCATTAGCACACTTGCCCGCTCCATGCGCCAAAATCCCCGGCCCGTACTGGTAGAAGCCCTTACCTTCCGCATGAGGGGGCACGAAGAAGCATCGGGTACCAAATATGTGCCGCAAACCCTCATGGACGAATGGGCAAAAAAAGACCCCGTAACCAATTATGAAAACTACCTGCTTTCAGAAGGTATTTTAACCCCCGATATGCAAAAGCAGGTAGAAAATACCATTAACAAAAAAATAAATGCCGAACTGAAAGCGGCTTACGCACAACCCGAAGTAACCCCCGATACCGAAGCCGAACTGCACGATGTTTATAAACCACATAAACCCGCCATACTAACCCCCAAAACAGGCACACAAACCGACAAACGTTTTGTGGAAGCCATTTCAGACGGGCTGCGGCAGGCTATGCAACTGCACCCCAATCTGGTACTCATGGGGCAGGATATTGCCGAATACGGCGGCGTGTTTAAAATTACCGAAGGTTTTGTGGCACAGTTTGGCAAAGAGCGCGTGCGCAACACCCCGCTGTGCGAATCGGCAATACTGGGCATTGCGCTGGGCATGTCAATAAAAGGGTACAAAACCATGGTAGAAATGCAGTTTGCCGATTTTGTTACCTGCGGGTTTAACCAAATTATTAACAACCTTTGCAAAAGCCACTACCGCTGGGGGCAAAATGCCGATGTGGTAGTGCGTATGCCCACCGGCGCCGGCGTAGGTGCGGGTCCTTTCCACTCACAGAGCAACGAAGCCTGGTTTTTCCACTCGCCCGGCATGAAAATTGTCTATCCCTCAAACCCCTACGATGCCAAAGGGCTTTTGCTTGCCGCCATAGACGACCCCAACCCGGTAATGTATTTTGAACACAAAGTCCTTTACCGCAGCATACATGCCGCCATACCCGATGAACCCTACACCATACCCATCGGAAAAGCAGCCGTGGTAAAAGACGGCACCGATATAAGCATTATTACCTATGGTATGGGCGTACACTGGGCGCTCAAAGCCCTTGCCCTCCACCCGCAGGTAAATGCCGAAGTAATTGACCTGCGCACCCTGCTGCCCTTAGATACCGAAACCATTTACCAATCTGTGCGCAAAACCGGTAAAGCGCTGGTATTGCACGAAGATAGCCTTACCGGCGGCATTGGCGGCGAAATTGCCGCCCTCATTGGACAACATTGTTTTGAACATTTAGATGCGCCCGTGGTTCGCAGCGGCGCTTTAGATACACCCGTGCCGTTTGCCATACCGCTGGAAAAAAACTACCTGCCCGAAGAGCGTTTTGTGCAGGCGCTGCTACAGTTGTGGGAATATTAACCGCCAACCTGCTTGCGCAAGGCAGCGCCTTGGCGTTGTGTAACCTTCTGAGGGGGTAAATTGTAATTGTTTACCGCCATAAATAAACAATAGCACCTTCCGGGGTTGTACAGTTTTTTGCCGGTCCGGGCAACCTTTTGGGCGCTTTTGGTATTTTTTACACATAGAGCCAACTCTTACTTGCCGTTTAGTGTGTAAGCAGCCCAAGAGGGAATTCACACATTTTATATATCCAACTCCCGTCCGCCTTATGTCTTTTCAACTTGTTTCAGATTACCAGCCCACCGGCGACCAACCGCAGGCCATACGGCAGTTGGTAGAAGGCATTAACCGCGGCGACCGCGCACAAACCCTGCTGGGTGTTACCGGGTCGGGTAAAACGTTTACCATGGCCAATGTAATTGCGCAGGTGCAAAAACCCACGCTCATACTCAGCCACAATAAAACCCTGGTGGCGCAGCTCTACGGCGAGTTTACCCGGTTTTTTCCGCACAATGCCGTAGAGTATTTTGTGTCGTACTACGATTATTACCAGCCCGAAGCCTACGTATCGGTTACCGATACCTATATAGAAAAAGACTTGGCCATAAATGAAGAAATTGAAAAACTGCGCCTGCGAACCACTTCGGCGCTCATGTCGGGGCGGCGCGATGTAATTGTGGTGGCATCGGTATCTTGCATTTACGGTATGGGCAACCCCGAAGAGTATAAAAAAAGCATCATACACCTGCAGGTAGGGCAAACCATCAGCCGCAACCAGTTTTTGTTTAAATTGGTTGATATTTTGTACAGCCGCACCGAAACCGATTTTCAGCGCGGCACCTTCAGGGTGCGCGGCGATTTGGTGGAAATTTACCCGCCTTACTCCGAAGTGGCTTTCCGTATTACCTTTTTTGGCGATGATATTGAAGAAATAGAAAGCATACAACCCGAAAACGGCAGACGCATTGCCCCGCAGCAACACGTTATTATATATCCTGCCAACCTGTACCTTATGCCCAAAGAGCAATACACCACCATTTTGCGCGAAATTGAAGACGAGTTGTTTGCACAGGAAGAATACTTTAAATCGGTAGGTAAGCTGATGGAAGCCGCCAGAATTCATGAGCGCGTAACCTTTGACCTGGAAATGATACGCGAACTGGGTTATTGTTCGGGTATAGAAAACTACTCGCGCTTTTTTGACCGCCGAAAATCCGGACAACGGCCATTTTGCCTTTTAGACTATTTTCCCGATGATTACCTGATGATTATTGACGAAAGCCACGTTACCATGCCCCAAATATCGGGCATGTACGGCGGCGACCGCTCCCGAAAACTCAGTCTGGTAGAGTATGGTTTCCGCCTGCCATCGGCTATTGATAACCGGCCGCTTAATTTTCAGGAGTTTCAGGGTTTGGTAAATCAGGTAATTTACGTTTCGGCCACGCCCGCCGATTTTGAACTGGAACAATCGGAAGGTGTGGTGGTAGAGCAAATTGTGCGCCCCACCGGCCTGCTGGACCCACCCATTGAAGTGCGCCCCAGCCTGAACCAGATTGACGACCTGACCGCCGAAATTTACAACCGCGCAGAAAAAGGTGAACGCATATTGGTAACCACCCTTACCAAACGCATGGCCGAAGAACTGACCAAATACCTTACCCGCCTCAATATTAAATGCCGCTACATTCACTCCGAAGTGGATACGCTGGAAAGGGTAGAAATTATTCGCAACCTGCGGTTGGGCGATTTTGACGTACTCATTGGGGTAAACCTGCTGCGCGAAGGGCTTGATTTGCCCGAAGTATCGTTGGTAGCCATTTTAGATGCCGATAAAGAAGGCTTTTTGCGCAACGAGCGCTCGCTTATACAAACCGCCGGACGCGCCGCCCGCAATGCCAACGGGCTGGTAATTATGTATGCCGATACCATTACCAAATCCATGCAGCGCACCATTGACGAAACCCACCGCAAACGCAGCCGGCAGATTGCTTACAACGAAGCACACGGCATAACGCCTACCACTGTGTTTAAAACCAAAGAGCAAATTCTGGAGCAAACCTCGGTGCTGAAAATAAAACAGGAAAGCAAAGCCTATACCGAACCCGAAGAAAAAGTAAGTATTGCAGCCGACCCCATTGTGCAATACATGAGCAAACCTCAACTGGAAAAAGCCATTGAACAAACGCGCAAAAAAATGCAACAGGCCGCCAAAGACCAGGATTTTATGGAAGCCGCCCGCCTGCGAGACGAAATGTTTGCCCTGCAAGACCTGCTCAAGGAAAAGTATGGCTGATACCTTTTCTGTAAATGGTTGGTAAAAACGCCGGCATTAACCAAAACAACCCCAAGTTTACAACTTTTTGCAAACAGGTGGTAAACTATTGCAATAAGCGCAACATGCCACAGGCATGAAACATAACTTCGGCTAATCGTACAGCCTTATGTCTTTGCCCTCATACAGAACTTATTTGCGGCCGGGTATTATTGTTTGTAAAGGGTAAAAAATGCAACCTGCGGCACAATATATTGGCCGCAAATAACTAACTTAGCCCCATATAAACACTTGGGGGGCAATGATGTACAAAAGTTATATTTTCGGGTTTTTATTTACCTGTTTTTTCCTTTTCGGTGCAATGGGCGGCATGGTTGCGCAAGAGTCATGCACCAACAACCGCTACCTTTCGCAAACCTTTACCGTTACCCGCACCGAAAACATTTCCTATGGCAATGCCCCGGCGTTGATATATCCGCCCTATGTATCCGAAAACAGCACCTACAACAAGCAATTAGTATTAGACCTTTACCTGCCCGATGCCGATACCCTTACCAAACGCCCGGCTATTGTTATGGCTTTTGGCGGCGCTTTTCTGTTGGGCTGGAAACAACAACCCCAACTGGTTGACTTTTGCAATGCCCTTGCAAGCCGCGGCTATGTGGTAGCCTCTATTGATTACCGTTTGGGGTTTAACCCCGCCAACACCAACACCGCTATAAGGGCAGTTTACCGCGCCGCACAAGACCTTAAAGCCGCCATACGGTTTTTAAAACTCAATGCCGCCACCTATGGCATTGATACCAACTATGTATATGCCGGCGGAAACAGCGCCGGCGGGGTGAGCGCCCTGCACGCCGCCTATGTAAGCGAAGCAGAACGGGCAGCCTCGCCCCTGATGAATGTAACCTATACCGGCGGTTTGTTTAACTCCTGGCCAAACCTTGGTTGCGTTGAGTGTTCGGGAAATAACCTGGGGCAACCGCCTTACAACATATCGGGCACTCCCGATTTGGTTATTAACCTCTGGGGCGCTATTGCCGACCTCAACTTCATTCAATCGCCCACCGATGCGCCGGTTATTTCTTTTCACGGACAAAACGATAATATTGTACTGCCCGATGTGGGTGCGCCCTTCAGCTACCCGCTTTTTCCTGCGCTATACGGCTCCATAGCCATTGCCGGCCGCTGTAATGACGTAGGCGTTATGAACGAACTGCACCTCTTTGATGCCGGACATGAAGTATGGATTGACCCCGATGCCGCCGTATATATACAAGAACATACCGCCCAGTTTTTGTATGAATACCTTAAACCGGCAACCCCGGTAATTTCGGGGCCTGCCACCGTTTGCGCCGGCAGTACGGCCGTTTATTCGGTGCCGGCAGCCGCCAATCATACGTTTTGCTGGTCGGTTCAGGGTGGAACTATTCTTTCAAACCCCACAAATTCAAGCAGCATTACCGTACAATGGGGCACAACGCCCGGCACGGTAACCGTGCGCCAGATAAACCGCAACCTGTACGAAAGCGATGCAGCTACCCTTAATGTAAGCATTACCACGCCTGCCGTTCCGCAAAACCTGCTGGCCATTAATACCGCTTACCTGCAAACCCAACTGTTGTGGCTGCCCATTGCCGGCGTAAACTACGAGGTAAGCTACCGCCCCCTTGGCGAACCCGCCTGGAGTACGCTTACCACTACTGCCAATAACCTTACCCTTACCAACTTGCTGGCCTGCACCCGCTACGAGTTGCGCGTAAGAAGCTACTGCAACGAAGCGTACAGCAACTATGCCCTTGCCTCTTTTACTACGGAATGCCTTCGGGCTAAGGTAAAAATATGGCTCGAAGGCGCTTATAACACCACTGCCGCAGCTATGAATACCAACCTGCTTGCCGCCGGGCAAATACCGCTGCAACAACCTTTTAACCAACCACCCTGGAACTACCCCGGCATTGAACAGGCAACCGCCCTGCCCGATAACACGGTTGATTGGGTGCTGATTGAAATACGCAGCGCCGCCGACTACAATCTTATTACCGACCGTGCCGCCGGCCTGCTGCTTGCCAACGGAACCATAGTTGCCCCCGAAGGCGGAGAAGGGGTAGTATTACGCAACACTACCAATACCGGCAGCTATTATATAGTGGTGCGGCACCGCAACCATGCACCCGTAATGAGCGCCGTACCAATTATGCTTCCCAACAATTTTGCCTATGATTTTACCGTATCGCCGGTGCAGGTTTTTGGCAGCAGCCAACTTATACAGTTAGGTGTTAACACCTATGCCTTGTACGCCGGAGATTATGAACAAAACGCCATAATTAATTACGCCGATTACTTGAAATACCAATCGGAACAGTCAATCCCTGCACCTTATTCCAATACCGACGGCAACTTAGACGGCACGGTAAACGCTGCCGATTTTACCCTCCAAAATAAAAATGCAAGGTTTATTGGGATTTCGGCAGTGCGGTAGTCAGGAATAACTTGGCAACAGTGCCATTTTCCGGCAATTATTCCGTACTTTTACCATTTTAAACGCAAAAACTAAAGCCATGTCATATACTGCAAACATTGTAGATAAGGCCGTACACCTGCTCAACAAAGTAAGGCCCTCTGCCGAAACTACCGAAAACGGTGTTGAAGAACAAAAAACACCAAAAGGCGGCGATTTTTTGGTGAAAACCACGCCTGCCGCCCACGTTTTTATTCCCGAAGAATGGAACGAAGAACAGGTCATGATGGCCAACTCGTTGCGCGAATTTATAGAGCAGGAAATTCACCCTATTCTGGAAGAGTTAGATGCGCAAAAAGACCCCGAACTTTCGCCGCGGCTGTTGGAAAAAGCGGGCGAAATGGGTTTTCTTTCACTTGCCATACCCGAAGAATACGGCGGGTTAGATATGGATTTTAACACCAACCTGCTGTTTGGCGAGGTAGGTGCGCTGGGTTTTTCTTTTGCCACTACCATAGGCGCACATACCTCTATTGGGTCGCTGCCCATTGTGTTTTATGGAAACGATGACCAAAAAGCCCGATACCTGCCCCAAATTGCCACCGGACAACTAAAAGCCGCCTATTGCCTTACCGAACCGGGTGCGGGTTCCGATGCCAATTCGGGTAAAACAAAGGCAATGCTTAACAGCGCCGGTACGCATTACCTGCTTAACGGGCAAAAAATGTGGATTACCAACGGCGGTTTTGCCGATGTATTTATTGTATTTGCCAAAATAGACCAGGATGAAGACCTTTCGGCATTTATTGTAGAAAAAGCATTTGGCGGCATTGAACTGGGCGCCGAGGAAAAAAAATTAGGTATAAAAGGCTCTTCAACCGTACAGGTATTTTTTACCGATTGCCCCGTGCCCGTAGAAAACCTGCTGTCCAAACGCGCCGAAGGCTTTAAAATTGCCCTGAACATTTTGAACACGGGACGTATAAAATTAGCTGCCGGCGCAGTGGGCGGCTGTAAAATGGCCATTCACAAAGCCATACAGTACGCCAATGAACGGGTGCAGTTTGAGCAGCCTATTGCCCAATTTGGCGCCATACAACACAAATTAGCCGAAACCACCGCCCGAACTTTTGCCGCCGAGTCGGCTACGTATCGCATCGGGTATAATATTGACCAAAAATACCGCGAGCTGCTTGCCGCCGGGTTTACTTCTTCGCAGGCTAAATTAAACGCCATTAAGGAGTTTGCCATTGAATGCTCTGTTATGAAAGTACATGCATCGGAGGTATTGGCTTATGTGGTAGATGAGGTGCTGCAGGTACATGGCGGCATGGGCTATGCCGTAGAAACCGGCATTGAGCGCGGCTACCGCGATGCCCGCATTACCCGCATTTACGAAGGAACCAGCGAAATAAACCGCATGTTATCGGTGGGCGAGTTGTTTAAACGGGCGTTTAAAAACAAGGAAATTGACCTTTCGGGGTCTTTAAAACAGCTTCCGCTGCATTTGCTTAAAAATACGCTACCCAATACCGGCAACGATAAATTTGCCCGCGAAAAAGAATTGGTGCAAAACCTGAAAGATGCGTTTTTGCTGGTAGGGTTGCGGGCTGCCCAAAAACTTAAAATGGAACTGGCAAAACAGCAGGAAATTGTGCTGCTGTTGGCCGATATGCTTGCCGAGGCATACGTGAGCGAATCGGTGTGGCTGCGCATTGAAAAACTGTATGCCAAAGAAGAAGGCGCCAAAAAAACCGAAGAGTTGAAAATGAAGCGCAATTTAGCCCGAATTTACCTCTACGAATCATTGGACAAAGCACGTAAAGCGGGCGAAGATGCCATAACCGGCTTTGCCACCGGCGCCGAAAAAGCCGTATTGCTGCGGTTATTATACCGGCTGCTGCCTAAATATGAGGTAAACCCCATACAATTGCGCCGCAAAGTAGCCGAGTATTTGAGCAGGCAAAACGGCTATGCTTTTATTGGGTATTAAAAACACCTTTGTTGTAAAACGGCTGAAAAACCTCCTGTTGCACTGCCCATTTTATCAACCCGAAGGGAATAACTGCCGGTATTGTTGTAATTCAATTAATTACAAGCGGGCTGTTTTTTGCAAAACCTTTACAAGCAAGCAGTTGGATAATGCTGATAATTTCAATTGGCGTTAGTTCAGACAATCAGACATAGAATATCCTGCCAGACATTCTATGTCTTGTATGTAATATATGTTTTGCCGGATTTTCGGACAGCATCAAATCATGTTTTTTACTATCTTCCGGCAAATACAATCAGGTTTGTCTGCGCCGTAAGGTAGCCGTAGCCGGGCATTTGAGCGGTCAAAAGGTTATGCCTTTATCGGGTATTAACGGCAAACACCGGCCTGCCTTTGCAGGCAGTATTGGTATGCACGGCAGATAGTTATAATAAAATTATGTGTAAAGGGCGGGGCAGAAAGAAAAATTACTCAGGTAGTTACGGCAGCCTTTTCTAAGCGAACCGTTAACCAGGGTTCGGTAAATTCATAGCCGTTTAGTTGCAGGAAATTGGTAAAACGGGGCAGTATTACGCTTTTCCGGCGGTTGCCCAGGGTAATAACCAGTTCGTCGCCGTATTTGTTAATGGTAAAATCTTGTTGCTTTATAAAGGGCAGTTTAATGCGTATGTTGTAATACGTATCATTTTCCTGCACCTCAAACGGGTTTTCGCGGTGAAATATGCGGGTAGGGTCCAGGTTGCCGTAAATATCATTGCCAATGGCTTGCAACAGTTCTAACCCAAAAACCTCCTGCCCTTTATGATACACTTTAAAGATGGGCAGCGGGGCAAATGCCTCTTCAATTTCGGTAAGGTATTTTTGTTGCGCAACCAGGTATTTGTCAAACAAAGTTCCCGATTCGGTTTGTGGCAATATTCGGTTTACCACCATGGCATCTACGTTATAGCCATACATTTGCAGGTAGGTATAAGCCCGTTTGGCTTCCTGTATCACCATTCTTTCGGGGTTGGCCACAATGCGTATAGAGCAAATATCGGGGTTCAGAAAAATTTTCTGTACCCGTTCCAGTTTATCAAACAGGTTTTCTAATTCGGCATATCCTTTATCTAAGGGCACGCCGGTAGTTTTGCGCACCACAAACCCCATAGTTTTTACCGCCGTGCTTTGCCCCGGAAACGCCTTAACAAGCCACGACTGTGTTACCTGCGGCAGCGTAAGCAGGGTAAGGGTTTCGCCGGTTGGGGCGCTGTCTATTACAATCAGGTCGTACTCCCCTTCGGTATAATATTTTTCGAGCCAAAGAAAAGCCGAAGCCTCTTCCATTCCCGGCAAAACCGACAATTCCTCGGCAACCACGTTTTCTACTCCGCGCCATTTAAACAGGGTAAGCATTAACTGCCGCATATTGCCCCAATATTTTTTCATGGAGTAATACACATCAAACTCCTGTCCGTACAGGTTGGGCACCACGGGGGTGGGTTCGGGCGAAAGGGGTACATTAAGAGCATCGGACAAACTATGGGCGGGGTCGGTTGATATAACCAGGGTTTTGTACCCTTTTTGTGCTGCCTGCAGGGCGGTTGCGGCAGCCATGGTGGTTTTTCCTACGCCGCCCTTGCCGGTAAACAAAATAATGCGCATGGCTTTTGGGGCATTTATATGGTTTAAAAGTATAACCTACGGGCGGTTAAATTCCTTTTTTTGGTCTTTGGTAAATAACAATATCGGGGTGTGTTTGTTGAACAGGCGGCAACTTTAACCCGCAGCGCCCGGTTTTGCGGCATAAAAAAACAAATTTCTTTGTCCGGTGCCTTGTTTGAGTTGCAAAACCCCTATATTAGTGCAGTTAAAAAACACATTAAACATACCCCCATTTTCTTATGCAACGCTTTTTACCCTTTGTTGGCTTGCTATACCTGCTTTTTTGGAGCGCCACCGCCACTGTTGCTCAAAATGTAACAACGGTAACCACCTTTAATCAGGAACATGTGCATTTTGGACCCGATAACAAGCGAACCGTTTCGGGTACCTTCAACTTTCCCGATGCGCAGCAACCGTTCAGCCAAATATTAATGCACTTTACCATAGGCTGCCCTTCCGGCGGTTGCGATGCGTGGGACCGCTACGGCGATGTGGATGTGGTACACCCTACCGGTGTAATGGACAGTACCGTTGCAGCTATTGACACGCTTTTTGATGCACAAGGTAATATTGTGCAAATAGATACCACCTGGAACCCGCCTTATGAAATTACCGAAAATTTTGAAATTTTCCGCTTCATAACGCCATACGGCGGCTCTTTCAGTCCGGCCTGGAGTTGGACATGGACAGCAGATGTTACCGATTACCGCACCCTGCTTGCCGGCGAGGTAACCCTGCAAGTGTATATAGATACCTGGGTAAACCCGGGGTGGGAGGTAAGCATTGAATTTGAAATGACCGAAGGCACACCTGCTGCAGAGGCCTATAAGGTGGTAAACCTGTGGAACTACGGCTATCTCACTTACGGAAACCCCAACAACTCCATTGAAAACTACCTGATACCCATTACGCTTACCGCCGATGCCGATGCACACCTGGCAAAAGTGCGCATACTCAACACCGGCCATGGTTTCGGGTTTACCGATAATGCAGCCGAGTTTTCGCCCAAAACCCATCACCTGCTGGTAAACGGAACCGCTCAACAAGACTTTGCCCAATTCCTTTGGCGCGACGATTGCGCCGAAAATCCACTCTCGCCCCAAGCCGGTACCTGGCAATACGACCGGGCAGGGTGGTGCCCCGGCAGCGATGTTTGGCCTTTTGATGCCGATATTTCTTACCTTATACAGCCCACTCAACCCTTTACCTTAGACTATAACACACAGCCCTTTGTAAACCTGTGCAGCCCAAGCAACCCCAACTGCACCGATGCCGATTGTGCCGGCGGCTCTTGTAGCGGCGGCGGTGAGCCTTACTATATTGTTTCCTCACAACTCATATACTACCGGGCTACACCGCAATACACTTTAGATGCCCAGCTTATAAACCTCAACAACCTGCCGGCCGTGTCTTGCCAAAATACCTTTGCTCCCAATGTGCGCCTGCGCAACAACGGCAGCCAAAACCTTACATCGGCCTTGCTCCTTTACCGTATAGACGATACCGATTTTCAAACCTACCTATGGACAGGAAACCTGGGTTTTGCGCAATCGGAACTTATTCAACTGCCCGAAATTAACCTCTACGATGCACAAACCCATAGTTTTGAAGTACTGGTAACCACACCCAACAACGGCTTAGATGAAAACTACCAGAACGACCTGCTGCAAACCAGTTTTGCTTTTGGAAACAACACCGTTACCCTTACCCTGACCACCGACAACTACGGCAGCGAATCTTCCTGGGAAATTGCCGATACCGATGGAAACTCCGTTTTTACTGGCGCCGGGTTTGCCAGCCTTACTACCATTACCCAAAACCTGTGTCTGCCAAACGGCTGCTACCGTTTTATTATGCGCGACTCTTACGGCGATGGTATGGATGCCCCCACCGATGGCTATTACCAACTGACCGATGCCGACGGCAATGTGCTGGCAAGCCTGCAACAGCCAAATTTCGGCACCGAAGAAATAACCGAATTTTGCGTTGAAGGCAATTTGCCATTTCCCGAAACCACACAACAAGCCGCCGGCAACCAAACGGTACTGCAATTATACCCCAACCCCTCTGACACACAAAATACACAGGTAAGTATTACCTTTGCCGCCGCTCAAAGCGCCGTTTTGTACCTTACCAACCTGTGGGGCAAAGAACTGCAACGCATGGAACTGCCGCCTGCCGCTACTCACAAACTACCGCTTAACCTGCAAAACTACCCGCCCGGCGTGTATGTGGTAACAGTGCAGAGCAAAAACGGCTCAGTATCGGAAAAACTCGTTAAATGGTAATTATTATGCCACAATAACCCGAAAGTTTTTCGCCTTATAGAACGAAAAAGTGCAGAATTGCGTTATTTCATAAGCCGGCAAATTAACAACCCGAATGCCGGTAATAGAATTGACCCAACTCCATAATACCGGTTTTTTACCCGATAAAAACACCCCTTGATGATTAAAGACAATTCAGACGACAAATCATATAGCCAGCAGGAAGCGCTGGAACTGGTGAAACAATACGAAAATGTGCGCAAAAATAACCAAAACTATTTTTTTGAGCACGAAAGCCTTGAAGATATTATAGATTTTTACGAAGAAAACTCGCAATGGGATAAGGCTTATGAGGCAGCTAATTTTGCAGCAGCACAACACCCCGGTTCAGCCACCTTTTTAGCCAAAAAAGCCCAGTTTCTATTTGAGCAAAAGAAATTTACTCCCGCCCTTGCGCTTATAGAGCAAGCCCTCCTATTATCGCCTACCGATATGGATGCGCTGGTTTTACAGGCCGATATATACAACCAATTGGGCAACCATGCCCGGGCGCTGCAAATTCTTAAATCGGCCCGCCTGTTTGCCGACCGCGAAGATAAATCAGACATCTATATTGTTGCCTCCGATGTTTATGAAAGCTGGGGCAAACCCGAAAAGGCTTATGCCTGTGCTAAAAAAGCGCTGCGCTTATGCCCCGAAAGCGAAATGGCACAGATGCGCTATGATTATATTGCCATTGAAACAGGGCATTTTAAAGAAAGCATACAAATACAAAACAAGCTCATTAATGCCAACCCTTACTCGCACCTGGCCTGGTACCACCTGGGTAATGCATGGTTTGGGCTGGAGCGATACCGCAAAGCCATTAATGCCTATGAATATGCCGTTGCCATAAACGAAACTTTTATTCCGGCACATCGCGACCTGGGTGAGGCCTGGTTTGAACTGGGAAACTATGCCCGCGCCAAACAATATTACCTGGAAACACAAAAACTGGGCGAAACCGATGATGAGTTGGTTTACAGCATGGGTTTGTGCGATTTATATATGGATAACTATACCGATGCCGAGCATAGTTTCGGGCACGCCATTGAACTAAACCCTGCACATACCGATGCTTATTATCAGTTAAGCGAATGTTTAAAACTAAAGCATGAATATGCGGCGGCTCTGAAAAAATGCAAAATTGCCCTGCACTTCGAACCTAAAAACGATACTTACCTGTATGCTGTTGCCGATTTAAGTTGTTTGCTCGGCGATTATGAAGCCGGCTTGCTTTACTTTTTAGAGGCCATTCATGCCAATAAAGAAGAGCCGGTGTATTGGTTAAAAGCAGCAGCAGTATATTTTCAACTGGAGCAATACCATGAGGGCGAAGAAATACTGGAAATGGCCATCAGCAAATTTCCGCACCGGGCCGATTTGTGTTACCTGCTTGCTGCCTTTATTTATGAAAGAGGTAAAAAGCAAAGCGCTTATTTATATCTTTCGCGTGCCTTACAAATAGATAAAGACGGCATTGAACTCTTTTTAAGCCTGATGCCGCACCTTGCAGCTGACCCCAACATTCAGTTGCTGATTGATTTAAGCAACCTTACCGATAACTGACCTGCCATTGCGCAAGCAATAAAAAAGGAAAATTAGCTGTTTTGCCGGTTTTCGGTTACCAGTTGTGCACAAACATCGTTTACCGCATTGGGTATGGCATTCATTACCTCTAAAAAAGCGGCTATTTTTTCGGGCGGAAAATGGTTCATAATTTGCTGGTTTACGCGGTAAACCCCTTTAAGGGCCAGTTTGCGCATTTCCCTTCCATAATCGGTAAGGCAAATATATACTTTCCGGTTATCGGAACCATCTTTCCGGCGCACAATCAACCCGCGCTGTTGCATAGATTTTAGCACGCGCGATAAACTGTTGGGTTCCATGCCCATACGGGGCGCAATTTTGGTTACAGGTGTGCCTTTTTCTTCGTTAATGGTAAGTAAAATAAAACCGGCGGCCATGGTGCTGTTGTATTCTACTGCCATTTCGTTATACATTCGGGCAATTTCATGCCATACCGACCGCACTTTGTACACTACAAAGGCGTTGGCTATTTTGGCAAAATCATCGTTGTTGTTGAGCTGATTAAAGTCCATGGGGCAAAGATACAGTAATTTCCCGTTATTATATGGGTTGCCTTTTGTTATATAGCAAAAAGGGTTAAATTTTGCTTTTACTGCCGGGCAAATTGTTAAAAATAACCGTTGAGCAAAACGGTGGCAGATGAAGTGCCTTTTAATACAAGTACTGCCCTTATATGTGTTTGGGCAAAGGTTACACTCTCTACGTAAATATCGGTAGGGTTAGCGGTAAACACCACGTTTGCCACCTGTTGTTTTTTGAGAAACCGGGTTAAAAAGCTGTTTAGTTCCTGTAATTGTTCGTTAATAAGTTCTTGTATGGTATCGCAAATTTTATCGGCCAATGCTTGTCCTGCAAACCTGTTTGCCAGGTTAAGCAGCAGGCTGCCGGTATTCAGTTCATACTCAAAATTGCGGAGCGACAGCGTTTTTTGTGCTGTGTTGTAGTGGGGGTTAAAGCGCAGGTAAGTTTTACCGCTCATAGAGCCGCTAAAACCGGCTTCTATAAGTGCCAGGTTTTTTTCGGGTGCGGCGTACAATTGCACATTGCCAAATTTAAGGTAATACAGGTTGTTAAAAAAACGGTAAACATATTGGTTCAGGTGGTCGTTGATAACCTGACTTACTTTGCTGTATGCCAGGTAATTTACCACTTTTACCACTGCCGGCCGGCCGGTTGTTTCCTGCGTTTGATTATTAAGCAGTTGCACATCGGGCAATGGCAGCAGGGCAGGGGTAGGCACGGAGGGCTGTTGTGTGCTGTTTTCTATCAGCCCTTCAATAAACAAGTTCATTTCTAATTGTTTGCCCGCTGTTTTAATACCCGATAAATAAACGGCACCGGGCCGGCAACGCAGCCACATTTCGGGTTCGTCCCAAATTTGCAGGGGTTGTTGCAGGGTTTCCCAAACGGCAAAGGCAATGCTTCGGAAATTTAACTTTTGGGCAATTACCTCGTCAATTTTTCCTATCCAAACGGCAAGGAGTTGTTCCAGTTCGTGCTCAATGCTGCCCATTGCGCCAACCGGTACGCCTAAAATTCTAAATTCGGGGCTTATTTGCCAGGTAAACTCCTGGGTTTCGGTGCGGGTAAACAAATGCCAGTTGCTTTTGAGGTGCATTTGTATGCGTGCTTTTACCGTTACCTGCATAATGGCCTCCAGCGGGGTAAGGCGCAGTAATATGCCTTTATCTTTTAAACTTACTTTGGCTTGCAGGGGTAAAAACAGGAAAAGTGCATTGTTTTCGGCACTCAGCCGCAGCGGCGCCGGTTTAATAATTTCGGCCGATACTGTGTAGGGCAGCAAACTTTGGGCAAGCCCCAACTGCAAGGAGGAGGTTTGAAACAGGCTGTACCCATCGGGCAAGTATTGGTTAATAAACGCTTCCAGTTCACTTAACGGCAGCCGTACATGGGTATATATTTGCGATTGTTCCCCGCCATGCACCACTGCAACAGGCACAGGTCCGCTCATACCGGACGGAAGCGGGGGCGTTATGTGTTTTTTACCTGCCATAGCGGGTGCAAAGTTCTGCTTTTTTTGCCATTCCTCTGTTATTGCTGCCTCTAAATAAACAGGCACAAATGTTATATTTTGGTATTTTGGTGGCAACAGCAACATACCTGTATTTAAAAATATTGGGTATCTTTATGCCAAAATATACCTGCCCACAACCCTGCAACATAGTATTACCTGCATACTAAACAACTATTGGCTTTTTTATTTTAATACCATGCGCGAACCCGCTTTCATAAAACAAAATGCCGATAAATGGAAACGATTTGAGGAATTGCTGCACGAAAAACGAGGCGCAAAACCCGATGAACTTGCCGAACTCTTTGTACAAATAACCGATGACCTTTCTTATGCCCGCACTTTTTACCCCCAAAGTCAGGTAACGGCTTACCTCAACGCTTTGGCGGTAAAAGTACACCGCTCTATTTATGTAAACAAGCGCGAAGACCGGCAGCGGTTGGTAAATTTCTGGAAATATGAACTGCCTTTTCTTTTTTACCAATCGCGCTACCACTTTTTGTATGCCTTTTTGTTTTTTACCATTGCATTGCTTATTGGCATAGTGTCTTCGGCCTATGACCCTACTTTTGTGCGCCTTATTCTGGGCGATTCTTACGTAAATATGACCTTGGATAATATAGCAAAAGGCGACCCTATGGCGGTTTACAAAGACAGCCGGCAAACAACCATGTTTTTGGGCATAACTATTAACAATGTGCGCGTTTCTTTTATGGCTTTTGCCATGGGTATTTTTTGCTCTTTGGGTACCGCCTATATTTTGCTGTTTAATGGCATTATGGTAGGGGCATTTCAATACCTGTTTTACCAAAAGGGCTTGTTTGTAACCTCTTTCCTTACTATTTGGATACACGGAACCCTCGAAATTTCGGCCATTGTAATAGCCGGTTGTGCCGGATTTGTAATGGGCAACAGCATTTTGTTTCCCGGAACCTATACCCGAATGGAATCGCTGCGGCGTGGGGCAGGGCAGGGGGTAAAAATTATCATCGGGTTAGTTCCAATTTTTATAGTGGCGGCTTTTTTAGAGAGTTTTGTTACCCGCCTTACCCAATGCCCCGGTATGGTAAAGGCTGCCATTATACTTGGCTCATTGTCTTTTATCATTTGGTATTTTGTGATTTACCCCCGGCAGTTGCAAAAAAACGGCATACCTAAAGAGGTGTTAGAGCATATTAATGATTAATTGCAGAAAAATAATACCCAAAGCAACCCCGCAAGATTGGTAATTAACGCCGGTAATGTATATTTGGGCTAAATTGTTGTTTTATGGTTGGTTAGTTTAACTTATTGCTGCTTTTTGTGTCTGAATGCTTGTTTTGGCATTGTAAGTAACCAGCGAAACAACACATTTAAAAACTTTAAAAATAATTTGTATGCGCTTTGCCTGTTTCCTGTTATTGTTATTGGTTGCCTTTTTACCGGCAGCGCCGGGTTGCAAAGCCCGAAAAGAAACGCAAAAAGAAAGCAAAAACGGCCTTGCCGATACTTATATTCAAACATCGGGAAAAACAGCTTTTAAACCCGATACGTTGGTCAATTTATTTACCGATGCCGATAATGGTAAAAAAGCAACCTTCAAAAAGGGTGAAACTTTTAACCTGTTGCTCGAATCAAACATGACAACCGGTTATGCCTGGGTAATTTCGGGTATTGATTCTGCCATTGTAAAACAGGTTGCCGGCAATTATTTGCCAAACAGCAACCCGCAACAGGCGGTAGGAGTTGGCGGTAAACAGTGGTATGCCTTTAAAACCCTTGCACCGGGTATGATGCAACTAAAATTAGCCTATAAGCGCCCGTGGGAAACCAAAGAACCGCCGGCACTTACTTTTGAACTTGGTGTGGAAGTGGCAGATAAATAACCGTTTTCCGCACCCGGCATACCTTTTGCCGGTATTGTTACAACAGCAAAAGGCTGCCCTGTGCGGGTGCGGCGGCGGGTAATGCCCTGTTTTTAATATGGGTGCTGTGCCATAGCCATTGCCAACCTTGCCCTTGGGCACGGCGGGCAATGGCTGCAAACCACCTTATTGGTAATACACTTTTAACCTGAAAATATGTAACCTCATGCGAACAGATTTTATTACCACCTCCGGAAGAAAATTGAACTACAACCTGCCACCCATGCGCCTTTGGCAAAAAGCCAAACGCTACGGCATCTGGAACCCCAACGACCTGGATTTTACCCAAGATGCCCTGGACTGGCAAAACCTGAACGATTTGGAACAAGACGTGGTGCTGCGCCTTACCACCCTGTTTCAGGCAGGCGAAGAAGCGGTAACACTCGATTTGTTGCCACTTATTATGGTTATGGCAAAAGAAGGCCGCTTGGAAGAAGAAATGTTCCTTACCTCTTTTTTGTGGGAAGAAGCCAAACACGTTGATGGGTTTAACCGCTTTTTTACCCAGGTTTGCCCCAATGCCGGCGATTTAAGCCGCTATTACACGCCCAGCTATTTTACTATGTTCTCCGAAGAACTGCCCAATACTTTGGGCGCTTTGTTATACGACCCCTCGCCCGTAGCACAAGCGCGCGCATCGGTAACCTACAACATGATAATTGAGGGCGTACTGGCCGAAACCGGCTACCATGCCTACTACTCGGTACTGAAACAAAACAATATTTTTCCGGGTATGCTCGATTTTGTGGGTAAACTCAAACAAGACGAATCGCGCCATATTGCCTACGGCATATACCTCCTCTCGCGCCTTACCGCCCAACACGGGCAACCCGTTTGGCAAGCCATAGAAGACCGCATGAACGAACTTATTGAACCGGCCATCGGCATTATTATGGAAAGCCTGGGGCATTACGAAAAACTTCCCTTCGGGCTTGAAATTGATATGTTTCTTACCTATGCCATGGACCAGTTTCAAAAACGCATGGAGCGCATTGAAAGGGCTAAAAATCAAACCTTGGATGAAATTAACCAAATTCCTTTAACCGAAGCCGAGTAATCATACAGCCCGGGTTTACCGGTTACAGTACTCACCGCCCGTGCGGGCAAATATTACACCAGCAACCTCATCGGGTCTTCCAGCAGGCCTTTAAGGGTTTGCAGGAATTTGGCTCCGGTAGCGCCGTCAACCACGCGGTGGTCGCAGGAGAGGGTTATTTTCATTTTGTTTACCACCTTAATTTCATTGTTTACCACAGCCGGAACGGCATTAATTTTGCCAACTGCCAGAATACAGGCATCGGGCGGGTTAATAATGGCAGTAAACTCATCAATATCAAACATGCCTAAGTTAGATATGGTAAAGGTATTGCCCTGCATATCGGCAGGAGCTAATTTTTTGGTTTGCGCCTTTTGTGCCAGTTCTTTGGTTTCGGTGGCTATCTGGCTTAAAGATTTGTTGTCGGCAAACCGCAGTACGGGCACCAGCAGGCCTTCATCAACGGCAACAGCAACGCCAATATGTATGTGTTGGTTGTAGCGTATAAAATCGCCCATCCACGAGGCGTTTACCGCCGGGTGTTGGCGCAGCGCCATGGCGGCCGATTTAACAATCAGGTCGTTAAAGGATATTTTTACGGGCGAAAACTCGTTCATGCTGCTTCGGGCGGCCATGGCTTTGTCCATTACCACTTCCATGGTAAGGTAAAAGTGGGGTGCGCTAAACTTGCTTTCGGCCAAGCGGCGGGCAATGGTTTTGCGCATTTGCGATACGCGCACATCCTCATAGGCTTCGGCGCCGGTAAACACGGGCATGGGCGCAATGGCGGGCGGCGTTTCGGTGGTTAGGGTAACGGCGGGTATGGTTTCGGGCGCGGGTGGCAGGGTTTGCTCTTTTCCGGCTTTTTGCAGGTAGTCTTCAATATCGCGCTTTACAATGCGGCCTTCTTCGCCGCTGCCTTTTACCATGTTAATGTTTACATTGTTTTGGCGTGCCAGGCTTTTTGCCAGGGGCGATGCTTTCAGGCGGCCGTCGGCAGGGGCAACTGCTGCTGTTTCTGCTTCGGGTAAAACGGGTACTACCGTAGCCGTTTCGGGTGCTTTTGCATCGGTGGCCGGTACAGTATCGGCGCTGCTGCTGTCTTTTTCATTCAGCAGGTTGCTTATGTCTTCGCCCTCTTTACCTATAATGGCCAAAATGGCGTTTACCTTTACCGGCAAACCTTCGGGAGCGCGGTAGAGCAATACGCCGCTTTCGGGCGCTTCAAATTCCATGGTGGCTTTGTCGGTTTCAATTTCGGCCAACAGGTCGCCGCTTTTCACTTTATCGCCAATATTTTTGTGCCATGCTGCTACCACGCCTTCGGTCATGGTATCGCTCATGAGGGGCATATTAATAACTTCTGCCATGATTATTATAGTGTGTTTTTTCCGGTTTTGCTGTTTAGGGGGCAAAGATACATGATTAACTTACTTCTAACAACTAACAACCCGAATAGTTGTTACCTGTTGCCAATTTGCGTTGGGTAAGGGGGTTAAAATTGGTGAATTAACAAGCCGCTTCGAAGTTTGGGTTCAAACCAGGTAGATTTGGGCGGCATGATATTGCCCGAATCGGCTACGTTTATGAGTTGGTTAACCGTAACCGGGTGTATGGCAAATGCCACGCTCATTTCGCCGCTGTTTACCCTGTGTTCCAGTTCTGCCATACCGCGAATGCCGCCCACGAAATCAATGCGGTTATCGGTGCGTTGGTCTTTTATGTTAAGCAGTTTGTTCAGCACCAATTCCGACAGAATGCTTACATCTAAGGAGGCAATGGGGTCTTTTGCCGGTATATGTTGCTTGTTGGGTATAAGTTGGTACCATTTTTGGTTGAGGTACATGCCAAATTCGTGTGCTTTTGCGGGTTTTGCCGGTTTGGTGCGGGCGGTTACGGTAAAATCCTGCTCCAGTTTTTGCAAAAACTCATTGGGTTGCATACCGTTGAGGTCTTTTACCACGCGGTTATAATCCATAATATACAACTGGTTGCCCGGAAAAAGCACTGCCGGAAAGAAATTAAACCCTTCGGAGCCATTGTAGCCGGGGTTTTGTTTTCGCATTTCAAGGCAGGCTCTGGTAGCCGATGCTGCGCGGTGGTGTCCGTCGGCAATGTAAATAGCCGGTATATCATTGGCAAAATACATTTCAAAATAAATGGCATCGGCTTTTTTGGTTACTGTCCATAAGGAGTGTTGCACACCGTCGGGGGTGGTAAAGTCATAAACCGGATCCGAAATTTGCACAATACGGTTAACAATGGTGTCAATATCAGAATGTTGTTTATAGGTCATGAGTACCGGCTCGGCGTGCAGGCCGGTGGCAATCATGTGGTCGGTTCGGTCTTTTTCTTTTTCGGGGCGGGTAAGTTCGTGCTTTTTGATGCGTCCGTTCAGGTAATCATCTACCGAAAGCAAGCCGGCAATACCAATTTGCTGCCGGTTGTTCATAGTTTGGGCGTATATGTAGTAGGTGGCGGTTTTGTCTTTTTCCAGCACGCCATTGCTCACCAGCATATTAAAATAGGTTTTGGCCTGTTGGTAAACGCGTGCATCGTGTTCGTCAACATTGTCTGGCAGGTTAATTTCTGCGCGGGTTACATGCAGAAACGAGTAGGGGTTATTATGGGCATCGGCTTTGGCTTCGGTGCGGTTCAGTACATCGTAGGGGCGCGAAGCAACGGCCGGAGCAAATTTTTTTACCGGTCGCCAGGCAGCAAATGGTTTAACTGTGGTCATGTATAATTAATTAAATATTTGCATGATGAGTTGAAATTGGGCACAAATTTACCAAATTAACCAAAAGTAACCCGAATGGCGGTAAATTTATGCGCAAAATTGTGCAATTTAGCGCCTGAAATGCATTTTGAATGGAAAGTAAAATTGATATTCTTACCGGAATAATTGAAACCCGAAGAACGGTAAAACCCGAATTTTTCAGCAGCCGGCCGGTTGAGCGTCCTGTTATTGACCATATTCTGGAAAATGCCACCTGGGCGCCTACACATGGCATGAACGAGCCTTGGCATTTTGTGGTTTTTACCGGTGTTGCGCGGCAAACGCTGGCAGATTTTTTGGTTCAAAATTACCTGTATAACACCCCGCCCCACAAGGTAAATGAACAAAAAAAACAATTGCTGGCAAAAAGGCCGTTAATGGCTTCGCACATAATTGCCATTTGCATGAAACGAAAACCTGATACCAAAATTCCCGAAAATGAAGATCTGGCAGCTGTGGCCTGTGCGGTACAAAACATGCACCTTACTGCTACTGCTTATGGTTTGGTGGCATACTGGAGCACACCTGCCGGCACGTATGCCAACAGTACCAAAGATTTTTTGGGGTTGGCAGGGCAAGACCACTGCCTTGGGTTTTGGTATCTGGGGTATGCGCAGCAGCCTCCGCAAAAGGGCAGCCGCACGCCGGCAGCAGAAAAAACGGTTTGGCGCACCTGAAAATGCGCTGTACAATCAGTGCAGGTTTAAATTGTGCAATGCTGCCACGGCAAGGTTAATCAAACTCCAGGGTAGCGCCTATGCCGCGGTCAACTATGGCTTCGCGCATGGGTTTCAGTTGCTCTTCGGTGCCTTCTTTTACCACGCACTTACCCTTATAGTGTATAATAAGCGAGCATTGCTCTGCCTGTTCGGGTGTATGGTGGCAAACCTCAATCAGCGTTTTTATTACCCAATCAAAGGTATTAAAATCGTCGTTATGCACAATGAGTTTGCAGCCTCCGGTAATTACGTCATCAAGCAGCAGGTCAATGTCTTCCTGTATCCGTTCGCGTGTAGAAAACCGGTACATATAAATAAGGTATTTGTATGGCAAGTATTGAATTGTAAAACGGAAATAGGGTTTAAAAAGTTTCTGTTGGTTTAAAAATTGGTAGCCAATGCCTCAAAAATCATGTTTTACCCCCTGTTTGGTACAGCGTTTCAATTTGTGGTTGGTAGAGTTGTATTACGGCTTCGCGTTTTACTTTCAGGGTGGGGGTTAGCAGCCCGTTTTCGGGAGTAAGGGGGTGGGGCAGCAGTAAAAATTTGCGGATGGGGTGGTGGTTGGCATGAGTGCTGTTATAGTTTTCAATTAACTGGCGGTACAGTGCGGTAATGGCCGGGTGGTTGAGCCAGTTTTGCGTATTTTCAGTATCAACGGGCAGGTTGTTGGCCAGGCAATAGTTTTGCAGCACCCCGAAAGCCGGGGCAATCAGCGCCGAAATAAACTGCTGTCCGTCGCCAATAATCATGGCATGTTCTACAAAAGCCGACTCGCGGAGTTGGTTTTCTATAGGTTGG
This sequence comes from Sphingobacteriales bacterium TSM_CSM, assembly GCA_002212725.1. Classification (GTDB taxonomy): domain Bacteria; phylum Bacteroidota; class Bacteroidia; order Chitinophagales; family UBA2359; genus UBA2359. Next base: position 29,640 of record MTCR01000138.1, read on the forward strand.
GGTGCTACATATTTGCCGCTGGTTATTTTAAAGAGTTCTTTTTTGCGGCCGGTTATTTTCAGAAATTTGTCGTTTACCCATTCGCCCAGGTCGCCGGTGTGCAGCCAGCCGTCGGGGGTAATAGTTTGGGCGGTAAGTTGCGGTTCAAGGTAATATCCTTTCATAATATTGGGGCCACGGGCTAAAATTTCGCCATCGGGCGGGTTAATTTTTATTTCCACACCCGGAATTGGAATGCCTACTGTGCCCAACAGGCTGCCGCCGGGTTCAAAACGGTTAAAAGCCAGTACGGGGGCGCTTTCGGTAAGGCCGTAGCCTTCGCGCACCGGAATGCCGGCGGCGGTAAAAATGCGGGCTAAGCGGGGTTGCAGGGCGGCAGCGCCCAGAAAAATGCCTTTTACCCTGCCACCTACGGCTTTTTTTAAGTGCTTTAATACCAGCAGGCGTGCCAGATACAGGTTTATGGCGTAGCGCCATGTTGGTTTACCGGTAAAAGGGTATGCTTCGGCTATGGACAAGGCGCGCTTAAAGAGGTATTTTCTGAAACCGGTAAAGCCTTGTGCGCGTCTTTCCACTTCTTCAAACATGCGCTCCAGCACGCGCGGCACTGCCGAAAAATAGCAGGGTTTTACCAGCCGCATATTGTGTTCGGTTTGGGTAATGGCAGAGTAGTAGATGCCGGCGCCGGCAGCCATACAGGTGTAGTTGGCGGTACGCTCAAACACATGGCTAAGGGGCAAAAAGCTAAGTACGGGGTTGCCCTGTGCAACAGGCAGCACCGGCAGAATGGATTTGATGTTGCTGACAATGTTGTAATGGGTAAGCACTACGCCTTTGGGCTGCCCGGTAGTACCCGATGTATAAATAATGGTTGCAACATCTTGCGGCAGTACTTCGTTTTTGCGTTCTTGCAGGGTTTGTTGCGCGGGGCCGGTGCAGGGCAGCAGCAGTTGTTGCCAGTTGGTGGCGTTGTTAACGGGTAAAAAGGTAAAAACAGCCTGCAGTTGGGGCAATTGGGGTTGCAGTTGTTGTATTTTGGTAAACAGGTCTTTGTTATTTACAAAGCACCATTTAATTTGTGCGTGGTTAAAAATATAGCGGCATTCATCGGGCGAGGCGGTGGCGTGAATGGGCACGGTAATGCCGCCGGTTTGTTGTATGGCAAAATCGGCAAAGCTCCATTCGGGGCAGTTTTGCGATGATAATATGGCAACCGCATCGTTTTTTTGAATGCCCTGTTGCAGCAATCCGCAACTCAACCGGTCAATAAGGTCAAGGCATTGCCGGGTGGTATAAGATTGAATTTGCCCGTTTTGGCACATGCAAAGCGCCTGTTGCTGCGGGTATTTTTGCAGTTGGTAGGGTAAAATATCGAAAAGACGCTCAAAATTCATGGAAACAAGAGAATGGTGGCGGTTTGTGCCACTAAGGTACGAAAAAAGCCCCAACCTTTTGCGGGTTGGGGCTTAAGTTGATTATGAATAAAAGAGAAAACTTACTTGAGCGCTTCGGTACGGGGTACGGCCGAGTAGTTGAGTTTTAGCGCATTGGCTTTGCGCAACTCTTGCTTTACATCGGTAACGATACCCATTTTTACATCTTTATCTACCCGAAGCGAAACGGTCATTTGCGATGCCAGTTTTTCGTCTAATTTACCGCGTTCATTTTCAATAAACTGGCGAATGTCGTCTTTGGTACTGAAAGCATCGTTTAGCTGAATACGGGGAGCCGTTCCCCACTTTTCGCGGTACTGCATGTTGGGCGGCCCGATGTAAATATAGCTCACAAGCGATTTTTTCTCTAATTTGGTGAGTTCGGTGGCTTTTACCGGCCGAATTTGCACCATAATTTCAGAGTCGCGCATGGTAGTAGAAACCATGAAAAAGAAGAGCAACATAAATACAATATCGGGCAGCGAAGCGGTTGAAATGGCCGGCAGATCTCTGGAAGTATTTTTACGTATTGGCATGTGTTACAGTTTTTTGTAATGAACAGATAAAATTTACTGTCCGCCACCGGGTGCCGGGGGTGCAGCGCCGCCAAGGTCTTCGGGTTCGGCTTCCGAAATACGCAGCGGGTAAGTATCTTTTACCTCTTTCTGTTTGTCTTCCGAAAGGTCGTCTAATTTCATTCCGTACTTGGTCTTGGCATAATCGTCGCGCAGTTCGTTGTAAGCGGCCTTTAACTCATTCTGAACCGAAATGTACATGTTGTAGGTAGTGCCTTTGTCATTTTTTAAAGACACTACTGCTTTTTGCGGGTCCACGGAATATTCGGGGTCAACACCATTGTTGTTTACGTGTTTTTTGGTAAGGTCTTTCAGTTCTGCCAGGTCAAGGGGTTGCCCTTTTACCAGCAGTTGGTCTCTGGAGTTTACCAAAATATCCAGCACGTTGCGGCGGTTCGATTTTACATCGGGCGGTTCTTCGGTTGACCACGGCGGCAACAAGGTAAGTAAGCCTTTATCCACGTCCATGGTAGTGGTTACCAGAAAGAAAATAAGCAACAGGAAGGCAATGTCTGCCATTGAGCCTGCGTTTATTTCGGGTATTTTCCTGTTGTGTCTCATAGCGCGGGTTTTTTAAGTGCTTACTTGAATATGTTGTAAATTTCGGCGCCGATAAGAGCTACGATAGAGAATACCAGCATAACCACGGTAGAAGTAATGCCGGCTCCTACAAATTTCATTACTCCTCCGGTTACATCGGCATATTTTGATTTAACAAAAATGCCTGTTTTTTCGGGGGAGGAGAGTTGCCAGATGATGAGCAGTATTACAATAAGTGCAATAACGCCGGCCATGCTTTTGGCGGTTCCGGCGGGGTCGTGGCTAAAGTCTTTTACAACCTGCCATAGTGCCATTGCGATAACAACAAGGAAGGCAATAAAGATGAGGTAAATGCCTGCCGGTAATAGGTAGTTGGTTAATATGCTTTCCATAAATGCGTTTTTAAGAATTGAGAATTGTTTGTTAAACCGATAACAATTTGCCCCAAAGGGCACAGATAGTTCTTAGTCAACCATTTTATGGCGTTTGAGCAAATCTATAAACGAAATAGAAGCCTCTTCCATTTTGTTTACAATACCATCTACTTTAGAGGTAAAATAGTTGTAGAAAATTTGCAGGATAATAGCAACTATAAGACCGAATACGGTGGTTAACAGTGCCACTTTAATACCGCCTGCAACAAGACCCGGAGAAATATCGCCGGCTGCTTCAATGGCATCAAATGCCTGAATCATACCTACTACCGTTCCTAAGAACCCCAACATTGGTGCAAGGGCTATGAAGAGCGAAATCCAGGTAAGGCCGGTTTCGAGTTTACCCATTTCTACAGAACCCGAAGATACAATTGACTTTTCTACAATGTCTATGCCTTCATCGGTTCTTTCCAACCCCTGCAAGAACAGGCTGGCTACCGGGCCGCGGGTAGAACGGCAAATTTCTTTGGCTTTGTCTATGTTGCCTTCCTGAAAAGCCGACTCAATTTTTTTGAGCAGCGAGCTGGTATTGGTGGTAGAGAGGTTGAGCACCAATACGCGTTCAATGGCAATAGCCAAACCGGCAATTAAGCAGAAAAGAATGGGGGCCATCCATTGCCAGCCACCCTCAATGAAGTATTTTTTCATTAACTCCATGCCTTGAGGGGCTGCTTCTTCGGTAGCGGCAGACGTTGTGGTTGCGGTAGTGGTAGCAGCAGCAGTGTTGGTAGCGGTAGTGTCTTGTGCCTGTGTATAGGCAATACCTGCTAAAAGGAAAAGCCCACACGCCAAGAGTAGCGTAAACAAGTTTTTCATAATGGTTAGTTTATAATTTTTAATGAAAAATTAATTTTAAAAAGGTGAATTAAATAGTTAAACTCTGCTTTGTTTTGTTGCGGAGAGAGAGGGATTCGAACCCTCGGTACCCTTGTGGGGTACACACACTTTCCAGGCGTGCGCCTTCGACCACTCGGCCATCTCTCCTTGCCCGTTCTGTTGTTCCTTTCATTGCCGGTTTTTTTACTTTTTTACCAACATAAACCCGCTTAAACGAAGGCGGCACAAAATCGGCGGTAAATTAGGAAAATAACCCGACAAAAGTAAAAACATTTTTTGTTTATTTTTTTGACTTGTTGATTTACAGGGGTTAAAGTGTATTTTGCAGATGTTTTTGAATAACAGGGGGCAAAAATTGAAAACTTTTTGAAATTATCAAAATAAAATGTCGCTTACTGCCATTATTTTTACAAGCAAATGGATTTTAAGGCGGTTTTAGTTCATTTTAAAGAGTTGAAGGGCGTTTTGGGTGGTGCTGTTTGCTACTTCTTCCATGCTTAGTTTTTTTATTTCTGCAATGCGTTGGGCTACAGTTACCACATAAGCGCTTTCGTTGCGTTTTTGGGCGGGGTTTTTGGCAGAGCGCCAGGGTTCGGGTGCAAGGTAGGGAGCATCGGTTTCCAGCACAATATATTGCAAATCAGTTGCGGCAATCACTTCGGGCAGTTCACTTTTTTTATAGGTAAGCGTTCCGCCTATACCTATGTAAAAATTACCCAGTCCGGCTACTTTTTCGGCATCGGCTACAGTGCCGCCAAAGCAATGAAACACCCCGCTTAACCCACCGCCTGCGGCATGATTGCGCACTACTTCAAACGTTTCGTCAAAAGAATTGCGGCAGTGCAGCACTATGGGCAGTTGCAGTTGTTTGGCCCAGGCTATTTGTTGCTCCAGCGCCTCAAACTGTTGTTTGCGGTAGGTTACATCCCAGTAAAAATCAAGTCCTATTTCGCCTACTGCATAAAAACGCCGCCCCGAGTGTTTTAGTTCCTGTTCTGCTATGGCAAGTTCTTGCTCAAAACCGGCTTTTATACTGCACGGGTGTACGCCCATCATAGGAAAACAGTGGTTGGGGTAGGTGTCGGCAGTTTGGTATAGGGCGGCAATGGTTTCGCTGTCAACGTTGGGTAAAAACAACCGGGTTACGCCGTTTTCAACCGCCCGTTGTATCATGGCGCTGCGGTCGTGGTCAAAGTGGTGAAAATACAAGTGGGCGTGGGTATCGGTTAAAACGGGCATGTCTTACAAAAATTGACTGCAAAATTACTTTTTAATGTAAATGCAGCATGAGAAAGTGCAAAAATAATGTGTTAAGGGCAAAAAAAGCCATCTCATACCCAATAAAACGCTATATTGTACCCGAAATGTACACGTGCACAATTATAACGGGCTTACAACTGCCCTTAACAATAAGGGTATCATACAGTTACAGGTAAAATGCCTGTTTCGGGTTGCGGCTCATTTGCTGTGCCAATTTGCTACACCATAAACAACCGGTAAAACCATCATGGAACTTTTATTACTTGCCCTGGCGCCTGCCGCAGCAGTTATCTGGTATATTTACGGCAGAGACAAATATGAAAAAGAACCCCTGCGGCTGCTTATACTCAGTTTTTTTCTGGGGGTGTTAAGCATATTTCCGGCCATTATCGGCAGTATGTTGGGCGAACAATTCGGGTTCAGCATATCCGATAATGTTTTTATCACCTTTACCCATGCCTTTATTGCCGTAGCCTTGTCCGAAGAGTTTGCCAAGTTTTTGTTCCTGCGCTATGTTATGTTTAAGCGCAAAGAATTTAACGAACCTTTCGACGGCATTATTTACGCCGTTATGATTGGCATGGGCTTTGCCGCCTTCGAAAACATTTTGTATGTGTCACAAGGCGGCTATCATACCGCCGTTTTGCGTGCCTTTACCGCCGTGCCGGCCCACGCCGCCTTTGGGGTAATTATGGGCTATTTTGTGGGTTTGGCAAAATTTAACCCGCAAAACAGGCAGCGTTTGTTGCTTACCGGGCTGTTTTGGGCTGTAGTGGCACATGGCGCCTACGATTTTTTCCTTATGCAGCAAAACCTTGAATTGCTGGGGTTAATGGCTTTTGTGGTACTCATTGCAGCCATTAAAATATCCCGAAATGTTATTGCCATACACCAAACTGCCTCGCCTTTTAACCCCCAAAATAATACCCTGGCAGAAAAAGAAACCCCGCCAAACACCCAAATAATACCGCCAGCTACTTTATACCAGGAGCAAAACCCGGATACAGATATTGTTGCGCCAAACCCCGACCCCATGCAGCCGCCAACCGACAGCAACAACTGGGGGGCATAACCGTTTTTTTTCACTAATCGCCGGTTTGGGTAAACCCTTTTTATGCGTTTTACGTCTTAAAAGGCAGTTGGTTTGTCGCTTAAATCCTGCTAAATACATGTTAAGCCAACACAATTTTGTATCTTGGCGCCTTATTTGCAATTTTCGCACCTCGTTTCAAGTTCTAAAACCAAACTTGTAAGCACTTTTTAAAATCTGAATACTAAACTGTTATTATAAGCATTCATCTTTACCAGCCTTTCCTATGACTATATCCAAACTATTTTCGCACCTTATTATTATATGTTTATTCCTGCTTGCAGGCAATTCCCTGAACCTGTTTGCCCAACAACCCGATGCACAGGAAGACCCGCCCCCAAGTTGCTTTGTTGACCTGGGCGATATTGTGTTTCCGGTAACTACCCTGTGTGCCAACGAACCGTTGCCCATTCCTTGTGTTGATTTCAACACTACCGAAGGTCCTGCCGGACTTATGTGGGCAGTGTATAGTTGCCAGCCCGGCAGCGCCGACCCATTTTCCGACCCTTGCTCTGCCACCTACAACGTGCTGCTATCTAACCAAAACGGCGACCCCATTTTCAGTTGCGGGCAAGATGCTTTCTTTGAAAATGCCAATATATTAAACGGAATCATCTCCTCTGTAACAGTGGTTTTGGTACCTATTATTAACGTTGATACCACCGATAACCTGCCCGGCGTATGTACCGGCATTGTACCCGGTTTTATTTACCCCACCATAACCTTTATTGACCCCGATTTAAACCCCGAAATTTGCGACAGCGAATGCGGCGGACTTACCGAAGAAAACGATAATTGCTCCGGCGCCGTTGAGCTTGTACTTGCCCCCGATGTTTACGGCAATTTCTCCAACGTGTGCAGCACCTCCATTGACGACCCCAATGTTGCCCCCGATTGCTTTGCCGATGACGACCCCTATCAGGCTACTGTTTGGTTTACCTTTACCGGAAACGGCGGAACCTACACCATAAACACCCTTAATTGCAGCGGCTCGGCGCAACCCCAGCTTACCGACTCGCAAATGGCGCTTTTTGCCGGCTCCTGCACCGGAACCCTCTCTCTTGTTGCCTGCAACGACGACAGTAACGGACTGCTGGCATCGGTAGAGGAGTTTACCACCGTAGCCGGGCAAACCTACTACCTGCTGGTTGACGGCTACGAAAACCTTCGCGGCGAGTTTTGCATAGAAATACTGGAAATTACCCCCCCGCCCGTTTGCGATGCCGATTTAGGAACCATAACTCCTGCCGAAGCATCAACTATTTGCCAGAGTGAAGGCATAACCTACAACGCCGCCGGCGCCGCCACTACCGGTTATACCAGCTATTTTGCGGTGGTAAACACTGCCACCGGCAACATAGTAACTTCTGTGGCAAGTACTACCTTTACCGCCGTGGGCACTGCTTTGGGTGCAGGCAGTTTTACCGTTCATGCCCTTAACATTGCCAACGAAGATTTAAGCGCAATTACTCCGTTTCCGGCAACCGCCGCACAACTCATTGCCGCCCTTGCCAACCCCGATGTTTGCCATGATTTTGATGCCGCCGGCATTGCCTTAAATATTTTGCCAACCCCAAATGCCACCGCAACAAGCAACAGCCCGCTGTGCGAAGGCAATACCATTCAACTATTTGGAAGCACCGCCACACCCGGAACGCCAACCTTTAACTGGAGCGGCCCCGGCGGCTTTACCTCTGCTGCCCAAAACCCCGAAATTGCCGCCGCCAACCCGGCCATGACCGGCACTTATATCTTAACTGTTTCCATAAACGGTTGTCAGTCGGCGCCGCAAACGGTGGGAGTTGTGGTAAATACCATACCCGCTGCCACGGCCGGTAACAGCAGCCCGGTTTGCGAAGGTGAAACCGTAGCCCTGTTTGCCGAAACCGGCGCCACCGGAACCGTATCTTACAACTGGAACGGCCCCAACGGCTTTACTTCCACTGCCCAAAACCCCTCAATTACCACTGCAGAAGCTACCGATTCGGGCACTTATACCGTAGTGGTTACTGCCAACGGCTGCGCCGGCAACCCCGCCGAAACTACCGTTACCGTAACTGCCGCCCCATCAGTACTCATTGTAAATAATAACCCCACTGCTTGCCAGGGTACCTGTGCCTCCCTGAGCGCAACCGTTGACGGCGATGCCGCCTACACCTGGAGCGGCCCCAACGGCTTTACCTCCAATGAGGCAAACCTTGAATTTTGCGATATAACCCCCGAATTTTCGGGTACATACTGCGTTTCGGCGGTGGTAAACGGCTGCGAATCGGAATTGGCCTGTACCGATATTACCGTTTTACTGCCCGATGACCCCGCCTGTGCCGAACTCTGCCTTGCCGATGCCGGTATAGTATTTGTTGACGACCCCGGTGTGTGCCCGGGAGATACCTTGTTTGCACAGGTTTTTGGCGCCACCGGCGGCGACTATACCACCCTGTTCCTGTTTACCGATGATTTGGGAAATATCTTGCAGGTACAACCCGATGGCGTTTTTGTTTGGCCAATATCGGGAAGCTATGAAATTTGTACCATCAACTTCTCGCCCGATGCTGCCGACAGCATCAATTCAATCCTCACATTGCCCGAACCAACCATGGAGCAGCTACAAATCATCATTCCCATCACCCCGCTTTGTGCCGAAATTTCGGCGCCGGTAGTTGTTACCGTGTTGGGGCAAACTTCCATAGGATGCTTTAACTGCGAAGCAGACGGCGGAACGGTTACTTATCCTTCCGATACCAATGTTTGTGCAAACGGCATTACCGAACCGCTTGTTATTACCGCCAACAACACCAATCCCGGCTACCTTACCTACCTGGTTATAACCGATGCAATTACTACCCAAATTTTAGCCTACACACCGGAAAGTGTAATTGATTGGGCAGCTTTGGGGCTTACCGGCGCCTCTTATACCGTACACGTCATTAATTTTGCCGTTGAGTTTCAGGCACAGATTGAAACAGCCCTTAACAGCGCGTTTTTCTGGAATGATTTTCTGTTTGTTGTGGGCGATTCGGGTTATTGCTTTGAGGTTTCCGAAAGCGTCGTGATATTTGTGGTAACTCCTGCCGATGTTTCGCCTTGTTCCGAAACCTGCTTTGCCAACTTTGGCACCGTTACCCCGCCTACCGATACCGAACTTTGCCCGGGTGAATTGGCAACCCCGGCAACCATAACCGGCGCAGCAACATCGGGTTATGCCACCATGTTCCTGCTTACTGCCTTAGACGGAGGGTCGCTTACCATTGCCGGCACAGGTAATACATCGGAATTTGAATGCCCCGGCAGCGGAACTTACTTTGTTCATGCCCTTAACTATGCCAATATTGATGCCGTACTGGTGCAAAGCGCCATTGTAGTGGGCAGTAACGTGGCATCCTTGCTCTTTAACCTCAACGCCACAGATGTTTGCTACGACCTTGACCTGAACGGCTACGCCCTCAACTGCCTCGAAGCCGCCGCCATTACCTGCCTTGACCCCATTGCGGTTATTAACCTTACCGAAACGCCAAACCCCAACGGGCTTACCTACACCGTTTCGTTTACCGTTATTGGCGGATCGGGCAACTACATCATTAACGGAAACCCATCGGGCAGCAACTTTACCAGTCAGCCTATTGACTGCGGCCTGCCCTATACATTCGAAATTACCGACGATCTGGCATCGGGCGTGCTGATTGTGAGCGGCGTTTCGCCTTGTGTTTGCCCCACCAATCCGGGCAACATGCCCAACCTGCTATCGCCGGCGCCGGTATGTAACGGCGGCTCGGTTACCCTTACCTCCCTTAACCCGGTACTTATACCCGGCGATGTGCTCATTTATGTGCTGCACGATGGTACGGAAAATACCCTGGGCAACATACTGTCCACCAATTCAGACGGCAACTTCGGCGCAGATGATGCAGCAGATATTCAAACCAATACCGTTTATTACATAGCGCCTGTTGCCGGACCTTCCGATGCCGGCGGCAACCTCATCTGGAACAGCGAGTGTACCAAAGTGGGAACCGGTGCGCCGGTTGTGTTTCTTAACCCCATTACTTACCAAACCGATGAAAATTGCGACTGGCTTACCGGCGATTATTCTGTAACCCTGTTTCCTGCCGGCGGTTTGCCGCAGTTCGACAGTTCACAACCCTATTTTATTAACGGCGATGCTGCCAACGTGGAGGTGTATTTCGGAAACTCCTTTACCACCGTTTTCCCCAACGGCAGCACTACTGTATATGCGTTTTATATTACCGACTCTGCCTGCGATGCCGAGGCCGTTGCCTCCGAATCTTTTGTCTGTATTAAAACACCCATACAACTCCTCAACTTTAAAGGCGAAGTGCAGCCACGCGGAAACCTGCTTACCTGGACTACCGCCACCGAAACCGATAACGACTTTTTTGCCCTGGAACGTTCCGAAAACGGCACTGCCTTTACCCGTATTGCTACTATTGATGGTGCCGGAAACAGCAACACCGCCAAAAATTACGAGTATTTAGACAAGGAAGCGCCTGCCGGAACTGCTTACTACCGCCTGGTGCAAACTGATTTTAACGGAACCACCAACACATCGGAGGTTATTGCACTGAGAAGACCCGATGCCGGTTTTAGCTTCAATGCCATATACCCTGTGCCTGCCGATAAATTTGTAGAACTTAATTTTAACGCCGAAGCAGACACCCCTGTATCGGTGGAAGTGTATGACCTGGCGGGTAAACTCATTACTTCATTAAGCGTCTTTGCCCAGCGCGGCAGCAATGTTTACACCATTGATGTGGCCGATTACAGCGCGGGTATGTACTTTATTACGCTGAACAACGGTAAAGACGTTATCAGCAACCGTTTTGTGAAAAAATAACCCGCGCACAGCCGGGGAAATAGCAAATTTGCTTTTTTAAGCCGCATTGGTAAATACCGGTGCGGCTTTATAAATGCCCGAAGCCAGGTGTTTCAGAGGAGAAATGGTTGGCAGGCAAATGGCTCTTGTGCCGCGCCCATATACCTTAGCGGTTGCCGTTATTGGGCACACACAAGAACAAACGCACCACCTGTTCTGCCAGAATTTCGAGGTTTTGGGCGGTATTGTCTATGGCCTGTTCAAGGGTACAGGGCATTTGCTGTATTGAAAAAGCAGCCGTAAGCCCTGTTTCCTGTATTTGTTTGGGTGTGGCCTGCAAACTGCCGCAAAACCCCACGGCAGGTATGCCATATTTACAGGCTTTTTGAGCCGCGCCTTTTACCACTTTTCCGTACAGGGTTTGGCTGTCAATGCTGCCTTCGGCGGTAATGAGCAGATGCGCTTGTTTCAGATGCTCTTCAAAGCGGGTATATTGCATAACCAGGTCAATGCCGCGCTGCATTTTTGCACCCAAAAACACCAATGCACCGGCACCTGTGCCACCGGCTGCCCCTGCGCCGGGTATTTGGGCAATATTGGTGCCAAATTGCTGTTGCACCACCTTGGCAAACTGCTGCAGTCCGGCATCGAGCAAGTCAATTTCGGCACTATTTGCCCCTTTTTGGCGGGCGTAGGTATAAGCTGCCCCTGCAGGCCCGTAAAGCGGGTTGCTTACATCGCAGGCAAGGGTAATTTGCAGTTGTTGGGGGTTAAAGCGCAAGCGGCCGGCATCAATACGGGAAATATGCAGCAGATTTTTTCCGGTAGGAAGCAGTTCATTGCCTTGCGCATCTAAAAAGCGGTAACCCAGTGCGGCAGCAATACCGGTTCCTGCATCATTGGTTGCGCTGCTGCCAATACCCAAAATAAGGTTTTGCGCCCCGTTTTCTATGGCGTGCAGAATGAGTTGCCCTGTGCCAAAAGTGCTGGTATGTAAAGGGTTTCTTTCAGATGCCTGCAACAATTGCAACCCCGATGCCTGTGCCAACTCAATAACGGCGGTTTTAGAATTGCCGGCAAACCCGTATCTGGCAACAACAGGTTTAAACAAAGGGTTACAAACCGTTGTTTCTATAAAACTGCCGTGCAGGCATGGGGTTAAAATATCGGTTATGCCTTCGCCGCCGTCAGACAAGGGCAGTAAAACGGGGTTTACCAATGCCGAAGCCCGCTTAACGCCCCGTGCAATGGCATTGGCTGCCTTCTGCGCCGAAAGGGCGTTTTTAAAACTGTCGGGTGCTATAAGAATATTGAAAGACATGCTGATAAATGCTGTTTTAGTTTAACCATAAGCAAACAAACAGCCGGTATGTCTGAGGGCGGAATGGTTTGCGAGAAGAAAAGCAGAAAATTTGTACTTATTCAGGTTGTACCTTTGTTGGTGCTGTTTTTAACTGAATTCCTTTCATTTTGCCGCAAAGAACGCAAAGTTTTGCGCAAAGTTCTGCAAAGTTTTTTTGTTCTTTATGGTCAATGCTTCCAATCAGCAAGGAACAAGAGAAATTGCGAAGATTTACAGATAGCACCTAAATAGTTACCTTTTCTTTTTAAACCTGTCACAAAGGCGCAAGGCTCAAAGTTACACAAAGAATAAAAACATAGTGTGCCTTTGTGGCAGGGTGTCTTGGTGGCAATAACCAACAAGCATAATATCACACGGAAAAAAATGGTACTTTTTACAAAATTTGCCGGATAGCCATAACTTTTCCGCGGCAGAATTTTACCCCTCATTTTTTGGCGGGCGTGGCGGCTTGCCCTCTCCCGAACCATGATTGCTGCCTTTTTTGCCGCCCTGCTGGGGCTTTCTTTTACCCCCTCCTTGTTTATTGCCTCCAAACCGGCTGCCGCCTGCGGCAACCCTGGCATTGGGGTTATACTCAAAACTGCTGCCCAACTGCGGCGGCAGAGGCAGTTTTTGCACTTCTTTCTCTATAAGTTGTTCAATGTTGTTAAACCGGCGCTGGTCTTTTTCATTAATAAAGGTAATGGCCACGCCGGTTCCGTTTTCGCCGCGGGCGGTTCGGCCTATGCGGTGTACATAGTCTTCGGCATTTTGCGGCACATCGTAGTTAATTACCAAATCTATATCCTCAATATCAATGCCGCGCGACAAGACATCGGTAGCTACCAACACCTGCAGGCTTCGGTTTTTGAAATTCCGGAGCACCGCCTCCCGTTCTTCCTGCGCCAGGTCCGATTGAATATCGGCTGCCTTTAACCCCATTTTGCGCAGGGCGGCCGCCACCGCTTTTACTTCGGTTTTTTTGCCGGCAAACACCAGCACGCTTTTTAGGGGTTTATCTTTCAGCAAAGATTGTATAAGGGGCAGTTTCTGCCGGTCGTAGGTGAGGTATGCGGCCTGTAAAATACCCTCGGCAGGTTTTGAAATGGCAATGTTTATTTGTGCCGGTTTTTGCATAATGCGCTTGGTAAGTTCGCGTATTTTGGGCGGCATGGTGGCCGAAAACAGCAGCGTTTGCCTGTTTTTGGGTAAATGAGCTATAATGCGCATAATATCATCGTAAAAACCCATGTCCAGCATTTTGTCGGCTTCGTCTAAAATGAGGTGTTGCAGTTGCTGCACTTTTACATAGCCCAGGTTAAGGTGCGAGAGCAGTTTACCCGGCGTGGCTACAATAATATCGGCTCCTTCGGTTAAGGCTCTTTTCTGGCGCACAAAATCTGAGCCATCGCCTCCGCCATACACTGCATAAGAGCTGACGCCGGCAAAGTAGGCCAACCCCTCTACCTGTTGGTCAATTTGCAGGGCCAGTTCGCGGGTAGGAGCCACAATAAGGGTGTTTATAAATTTGTGGTTCAGGTCTCGGGTAAGCATGTGGTGCAGCACGGGCAGCAGGTAAGCGGCAGTTTTGCCGGTGCCGGTTTGGGCGCAGGCTATTACATCGGAGCCGTCTAAAATAGGCGGTATGGCTTGTTGCTGTATGGGCGTGGGCGTGGTATAACCCATTGCGGCTATACCTTCGGCAAGATGCGGGTGTAAATTAAATTGGTCGAAATTCAACGGTAATTTGGTTAATGGTAGATAAAAATGCGGCAGCAATGCCTTTGGCGGTTAAAATTACGGCAATTTACCCGATGTTTTACCATTTCTGTCATTTGCATTGCAATTAGTTATTCCGGCTGCCCATAGCGCGGATGTATTTCGGCCAGCCACCGCACAACGGGTTGGGCTACTTCATGGGGGTGGTCAAACATCATGGTATGGGTAAACCCCTGGTAAATATGCAGGCGTTTAAGGCAGGTAAGACGGTTAAACAACTGCTGTGTATAGCTTACCGGAAAAATATTGTCGTTGCCGGGCTGCAAAACCATAAGCGGGGTTTTAATGTGTTCGGGCAATTGCGGCAGTTTGGTAAACATAAGCGAGCGCAGGGTTCTGAACCGCACCCACCTGATAGAGAGAGGGTCTTGTTTTAAAAACCGGTTTACATTGCCAAAATGGCGCACTTTTTCGCGGCTTAGGTTTGCATAAGAGGCAATAGGTACAGGCATGTTTGGCAACACTTGCGACAGATAGTAGCAAACATGGCGGGTATAATGGGCAAAGTTTGGAAACCGCGCCAAAATGCGGGGCACAGTGGGGTCGCCCAAATCGGCAAAATTCTGGCAAACGGCGCTTTTTATGCGGTCGTCGGTAGCGGCGGTGTAAAAGGCCACAATTCCGCCCTGACTGCACCCCACTACCGATACTTCGGGCGAAAAATGCTGCAAGGCATAGGTTATTACCGCCTGTGTATCGCGCACCAATTCGGGTATGGTGTAGTTGCCCCGCATACCGCCGCTTCGGCCATGCCCGCGTGGGTCAAACCCTATTACATTGTACCCTTCGTTGGCAAGTTGTGCCATAAATGCGGCATAGCAGGCGCTATATACTGCGGTGCCGGGTATAAATACCAGTGTTGGCGCAGATTTGCCGCTTACAATAAGGTCTAAATGCAGCCGTATGCCATCGGAAAAAGTGTAGTCTTCGGTAAAGCGCTGCATAAGGTTTTCCATACCCAGTTTCTGTGCCAGGCTGTTGAGGTAGGTGGCCGGGTCGGCGGCAACATTTTTTTGCCGGTTAAACAGTTGCGGTATCATGCCGGGTATGGGTTAAATGGCATTGGCATGTTTTTTTACCTGCAAACGGCAACTTTTTGCCAAAGTTGGGTTTGGTTTCCGGCTGCTTTAAGGTAATACATGCCGGGTGCAAGCCGGCTTACGTCTAAATAGGCGGTGGTATTTTGGGGGGCAAGTTGAAAGCTGTTAACAACTTGTCCGGCGGCGGTGTACAGGGTTAGCAGGGCTGTTCCGGAGTTGGTATTGGCAAATGCGGCAGGCAATTGCACTTGCAACAGGTTACTTGCCGGGTTGGGGTACACACTTATGGCGGCGGCCGGGGTGCTGTTTGGTATGCCGGTTACAAACACGTTGGCAGTTTGGGTTATTTGGCAGCCTGCGGCATCGGTAATGGTTACGGTATAAACGCCGGCGGGCAGGTTGGCAGCAGTGGCAGTGGTTTGTGCCGGCGTGGTATTCCACAAATAGGTATAAGCGCCGGTGCCGCCGGTAGCGGTTACAGTGGCAGCGCCGTTTGCAGTTCCTGCATCGGGAGGCGTTATATCTATAGTTGCTTCAATGGCATCGGGTTCTGTAAGGGTAATATTGTAAGCAGCCACGCAGCCGTTGCCATCCACCATTTGCAGGCTGTAACTATCGGCAGGCAGGTTTTGTATGCTAATGGTATAGGCTGGCGAAAAATTGGGGCTTGATGACACACCGTTCCAAACGTAGTAGTAGGGCGGCGTACCCTGTTGTACCGATGCGGTAATATAGCCGTTGTTTTGCCCGAAACAGTCAATATTGCCCGAATTAAAGTTTACCGCATAACTGAGGCAGGCCTGATTTGGGTTGCTATACAGCCCATTGGAGTTGGTGCCAAGGTAAGCGCCCCAGGCCACCTCATTGGGGGTATCGGCATCTAAGCTGTAACGGCGCATAACAAAACCGTTAATTGCATTTATGAAAGTGCTGTCGGCATTATGCAGGTAAACCAGGTCAAGGCTGCCGTTGGCATCTAAATCGCCCAGCCAGGGGGTTGACCCCAACACTGTGCCCGGAGTAGTGTCAATAAGGGTTGAAACACCGGGGTTGTTAAAATCATAACGCAGCAGTTGGTGATAATAGGGACCGGGCGGTGCAAAGGGCAGATTGGTAACCATAATGGCTTCATCAAAACCGTCGGCATCGTCGTCAACGGCCAAGGGCGATATGAGCGACCATCCGGGCACGGTATCCTGCACCATGACCTGCCCTGTGGCGCCGTTTATCATCAGTACAATGTAATTGAAAAACGTGGGCGAAATGCCAATGCCCTGTATGGTAAATACATCGGGAATATAATCATCGGTAAACCGTCCGATGGCAGGTGTGCAAACGGTTTCGGTTCCGGGCAGGTTAATTTGCCACAGCACTTCATTGGTTACCCCGTTCAGGGCGGTAATTTTGTTTCCGTATGCCGGGGCAATAATATCGGGTTCACCGTCGCCGGTAACATCGGCCAAAGAGGGCGGCGGTATAAAGCCTTTCGGGCCGCCGTCAATGAGTTTAACCGAGTTGGCAATATTGCCCGAAAGCACATCGGGCAGGGTGGTTCGCCACAAAGAGCCGTGCATGGTTTCGCCGCCGGTTCCGTATATAATGTCTAATATGCCATCGTTGCCAAAATCATATACCAACGGCGATATGTAGGTTTCTTTGCCATCGGGCACTTCTGCCATAGCGAGCAGGCTGCCGTTGGCGCTGCTAAGTACCAGCAGGTTTCCGGGCGGGCGGTTTATGGTATCAATGGGCAGGGCGGCGGGGTTTCCGCCGTTAGCTACCAGTATATCCTGCATGCCATCGCCGTCTTCATCGGGTATAAATTGCGGGGTGTAAAAATTGTACCAGCCAAATTCTTCGGGCGCTATGGTATCGCCCTGCGGAAAAAATTCCCAGATTATTTCGCCCGTTGCGCCGTTTATGGCTAAAAACTCGGCGCTGCCGCCGCCAATAAATACATCGGGTTGGTTGTCGGCGGTAATGTCCATAAACTGTGCACTGCCGTAAATGCGGTTACGGGCAGCTACATGCCACAAAATATTACCGGTTGCACCGTCAAAGGCGGTAATACTCTTGGTGTTGTAATAGTCTTCGGCACCGCCGCCGGTTACCAGGTCTAATACGCCGTCGTTATTAAGGTCGGCCGCATGGGGCGACGATAGGCAGGTGCCTGTATCAACCAAAGAAGTCCAAACTAAGTTTTGGGCAGATAATTGGGTAAAAAATGCCAGGATAAACAGGCAAAAGAGGTGTTTTAAAGTGGTCATTGGTTAAAAAATGTATTGGTAAGGGGAATGAACTCAAAATTACTCCGAGGTTTTGTAATAAACAAACACTGTGCTAATTATTTAACAGTTTTTCAAAACTATATAATCAATAATGCAATACAATATAAATTTTATTCAATAAAAATAAATTTAAATTTTTTTTTTGTTTTTTCGTTTAATTTTGCTTAATTTTGCACTGTGAAAATCATTTTTTTTCACCCAAATTTTAACCCGATTTCTAATCATAAAATTTTAAACACCATGTCTGCAATTCAATTTTTAAGACGCGCCTTTATGGTGAGTGTTGTTTTTTCTCTTGTTTTTACCCTATCTAACTGTCGCGAGGATGAACCTGCCCCAACAGGATTGGGGCAATTAGATATAAGCCCCAGTGAAATTATTGTTAACTCCAACGCACTCATTAATGCACATGTGCATGTAGCACCCGGTGTGCAGGTAAAGGAAGACGAGATTAACGGAAAAATGCTGACTGTATATAAAGTCAGCGCCAATGGTCAGGAAACCCAGGTGGGTACGCTTGCCGATGATGGCGACCTTTACTACAACGGCGACGAGATTAAAGGCGACAACATTTTCAGCGGAAAAATTTATGTCAGCGAAAGCAACCCCGGCGAAATTGAGTTGATTGCTAAAGGCGAAATACTGAACAGTAAAGGAGAAGCCGAAAATGCCGAGTCTGCAAAGTCCAAAATTACGGTATATGCCGACATTAACGGTGCCGATATGAAAGCGCTGTTTGATGTGCAAAACGATATGGTAAACCAACTGAACACCTACCTTGGCGGAAACCAAAACAATGCGCCAAATGCCGTAACCCAATTGCTGCAATGGGTACAAAACCAACGCCGTAACCCAATTGCTGCAATGGGTACAAAACCAACCCGAAGTAGAATCGGCCACTATGGAAAACGGCAGCACCTCTATTGAAATTAAGTACAAATCGGGCTTAATGGGTGGTGCTGTTATATCTCTGGAAGATGAAAATGGTTACGTTGATACGCGCGGCGGTTTTAACCTTGAGGCGGTTCAAGACAACGACCGCGGGAACAAGGCTAAAATACCGGTTTCGCAGCAAACAAGGGGTAAAAATTACAGCGGCATTGCATCGGGTAAAACCATTGAAGATTTTGACCCCAACCTTATTGGCAACCGCAATGTGTTTATTTATGCCCCGTTTGAAGCATCGTGGAAAAACAATGAACGCCCGCACATCATCAATATTCTGGACAGCATTCAGTGCGGCGATTTTAAAATTACCACCTATGTAAACCAAGAGGCTACCGTTGCCCGCATTGCCGAAATGATGACCTATGGCATGGTAGTATTATCTACCCACGGTTCGGGCGGTGGTAGAGCGTTGCTCACCGGCGAAATTGCCGATACCACATTGGACGCATACCAAACCTACAAACCTTTGATGCAAGGAGCAAGTCCCAAAATGGGTATTTCTAAAAACATAACCATCAGCAAACAAGGCGATGTAGTAAATAGAGGAGATGTTTACAAACTCTACGCTGCTTATATTTCCGATTTGGCAGGTACTTTCCCGCAAAGTGTTATTTTGGCTAATTTCTGCGGCAGCGACCAAACTCCGCCGCTTAAAGATGCCTTTATTGGCAAAGGCGCCAAAACTTATTTTGGTTATACCGAAACTGTAAACGGCGGTTTTTGCGTAGCTGTTGCCCGCGATGTATTTACCACCCTTGCCAAAGACCGCAAAAAAACCAGCGAGGTAAGCAAAATTAACACCAGTGACCCGCAAGCACCTAACGCCACCTTTAAAATTGAAGGTTCGGGCGATATGCACTACGCCTTTGAACTGGTAAACGGCAATTTTGAAAAAGGCATGTTGGGCTGGACCAAAGCCGGCGACGGAAGGGTTATCAGCCAATTGGGCAGCCTCGATACCGGCGAAGGCTTATACATGGGTATTATTTCTACCGGTTTGGGTTATACCACCGAAACGGGCAGTATTTCGCAAACCTTTACCGTACCCAACAACGCCAACACCCTCGACCTTGAATGGAACTTCTTATCAGAAGAATTTTGCGAATACATTGGCTCATCATATCAGGACTGGTTTGAAGTGGTACTGAAAAGCGAAGATTTTGGCGAAGAAATTCTGCTCAGCCGCTCGGTTGACGGTATTGCCGCCGAATTTGGCGCCAGCGGCCCCACCGAAGATAATCCCGAAGGCTTGCCCGGCAGCCTCACCGGTGTTTCGCCCGATGTGGTGTTTGACCAAGGCGGTGTTTTCATGACTGGCTGGCAATCAGAATCATTCAGCATCAGCAGCTACCGCAATAAATGCGTAACGCTTACCTTGCGCAGCAGTGATGTGGGCGACAGTATCTACGACACTGCCATTCTGCTCGATGATATTGCCATTAAATAACCGCAATGTCAAATAAACCCTAAGTTGAGAAGAAGGCAGGTGTTACATACACATGCCTTCTTCTATTTTATTTCTTTCCTTAAACCCACCAAATTATGTTTAAATATTTTTTGCTTTGTGTGACATTTGTTTATCTATACAGTTTTTGTACTTCGCCTAAACCCTCGGCAGAAAAAGAACAAAAAGACCCCATACAGCTAATGGAAAATGACAAAAAAACAGTTATCAAGGTAATTCATTACCAAAGCGGAAAAACCATTGAGCAAACGCTTTCGCCCAAAGCAACCGATACTGTTGCCAACCTTGCCCTGTATCTGCTTAGCGCCGGAGATCCACTCAGATTACACCTTACCGACGAACAAATGAACAACCTGTTTGCTACTGCTACCGGTTTTGAACTGCTTTTTCAACCGCCACTTGCCACCGCACCACAAGCCGAAAAATTAAGCAAAATGTTGTTCTTAACCGAAGGTGTTCATGCCAATACTGCACAAATTGAGGATGCCCGGTTCTTTTTTGCTCTTAGCAGCAATAACCAATACATCCAATCGCCCTATGTGGCCGACGGGGAAGCAGACAAAGTAGTCCAACTGCAACAATTGCTTGGTGCTACAATAAAGTAAATTCCCTGATATACATTAGCACTGCCCTTTAAGTACCGCTGCGTTTTTTTCAGGCTTTGCCAAAACAATAACCCCCGATGCTTGCCTTAAACATCGGGGGTTATTTCATTCGGGAAGCGCGGTGTTGCTATACTTCCACGGCAGATTCTGCCAAAATTACCACGTTATTGTTCAGCACTTCGGCAAAGCCGCTGCTGATATCAATGAGTTTTACGGTTTTACCGGTGGTTATTTTTACCCGTCCGCCTTTTAGCGCCGAAATAAGCGGTGCATGGCGGTCAAGTACTTCAAACATGCCGTCTATACCGGGCATTTGCACACGGTCGGCTGTGCCGGCAAACAGTTTTTGTTCAGGTGTTACAAGTTCAACGTTCATAGTTTGGCAGCTATTTTTGTACAGTGTTGAAATTCGTTTTTAGTTGGCGGCTTCGGCAATAAGGCGTTTGCCTTTTTCAATGGCATCTTCAATGGTTCCTACCAGATTAAAGGCAGATTCGGGCAGGTAATCCAGTTCGCCGTCCATAATCATATTAAAGCCGCGAATGGTTTCTTCAATGGGTACAAATACACCTTTAAGACCGGTAAACTGCTCTGCCACAAAGAAGGGTTGCGACAGGAAACGTTGCACACGGCGGGCGCGAAGTACCACCAATTTGTCGTCTTCGCTCAACTCATCCATACCCAAAATGGCAATAATATCCTGTAATTCTTTATAGCGCTGCAAAATTTGTTTTACCTTTTGTGCGGTTTGGTAGTGCTCTTCTCCTACAATGTTGGGCGAAAGAATACGCGAGGTTGACTCCAGCGGGTCCACTGCGGGGTAAATACCCAGCGCCGATAATTTACGGCTCAATACCGTTGTGGCATCAAGGTGGGCAAATGTGGTAGCCGGTGCAGGGTCGGTAAGGTCATCGGCAGGCACATATACCGCTTGTACCGAGGTAATAGAACCGCGTTTGGTAGAGGTAATGCGCTCCTGCATTAAGCCCATTTCGGTAGCCAGCGTGGGCTGATAACCTACTGCCGAGGGCATACGGCCAAGCAATGCCGATACTTCGGAGCCTGCCTGGGTAAAGCGGAAAATGTTGTCAATAAAGAACAGAATGTCGCGGCCGCTGGTGTCGCCTTCATCGCCGTCGCGGAAATACTCGGCAACGGTTAACCCCGATAAAGCTACGCGGGCACGCGCTCCGGGAGGCTCATTCATTTGCCCGAACACCATGGTGATGAAAGATTCTTCGAGCAGTTTTTCGTCAACTTTGGTAATATCCCAGGCACCGGTTTCTTCCAAGTTATGTATGAATTTATCGCCGTATTTTACCACTTTGGCTTCTACCATTTCGCGCAAAAGGTCGTTTCCTTCGCGCGTGCGCTCACCTACGCCGGCAAATACCGATAAACCCGAGTAACCCAAGGCAATGTTGTTAATCAACTCCATGATTAACACCGTTTTGCCCACACCGGCACCGCCAAACAACCCGATTTTACCGCCGCGGAGGTAGGGTTCCAGCAGGTCAATTACCTTAATACCGGTAAACAAAGGTTCTGCTTCGGTTGAAAGGTCTTCGTAAGCCGGCGGCTGACGGTGAATGGGGTAGTGTTTTTTCGATTCAATTTCGGTAATACCGTCAATGGTTTTACCTATTACATTAAATAACCTGCCCCTGATGTTGTTGCCTACGGGCATTTTTATGGGCTGACCCGTATCGGTAACGGCCATACCACGCATCAGCCCGTCGGTAGAGTCCATGGCTATGGTGCGCACACTGTCTTCGCCTAAGTGCTGCTGGCATTCCAATACCAAGGTGCTGCCGTCTTCTCTTTTTACTTCCAGTGCATTCATAATTTCGGGCAGATTGCCGCTCGGAAACGAAACGTCAATTACAGCGCCCACAATTTGCTTGATTTTACCTGCGTTAGACATATTCTGTGTGGTCTTATTATGGTCTTTTAAAATTTGCCGCAAAGATACGCTTTTTTGCCGCAAATTGCAAAAGGTTTTGCTTTTTCTGAAGTTATTTTTACCTGTTGTGTTAAAAATAGAGTTGTTGCGCTATTCTGTAGGTATTGGCATGGGCCTCTACTATATCGGCCAAACGAGGCGAATATCCGCCGCCCATACTTACGGCAACGGGTATTTTGTTCTGTTTACAGGCAGAAAGTAGTATTTCGTCCCTTTGCCGGCAGCCTTTGGCAGTAAGGGCAAGTCGCCCCAGTTTATCGGTTTGCAACACATCTACGCCCGAAAGGTAAAATATAAAATCGGGTTGCACTTCCTGCAATAACCGGTTCAGGCAGCGCTCAAGCAGTGGCAGGTAAACGGCGTCGGGTGTGCCGTCGGGCAGGGCAATATCCAAACCGGAGCGTTCTTTGTGCATGGGGTAATTTTTTTCGCCGTGCATACTAAAGGTAAATACATCCGGGTTTTGCCCAAAAATCTGTGCGGTTCCGTTTCCCTGGTGTACGTCTAAATCTGCTATCAGTATTTTTCCCGATAGCCCGTGCTGTAAAAGGTAATTGGCAGCAATGGCAATGTCGTTTAGCAGGCAAAAACCCTCGCCTTTGTAGGTAAAAGCGTGGTGTGTGCCACCGGCTACATTCATGCCAATGCCGTATTGTAGCGCAAACAAGGCTGCCTGCACAGTTCCGTTGGCAATTACGGTTTCGCGGTGCACCAAAGCCGCCGACAGCGGAAAACCGGTGCGCCGTTGTTCAGCCGCACTCAGTTGCAGGTTTTTGAGCCGGTGCCAATATGCTTCGGTATGTGTGTTGGTAATATATGCTTCGGGCAGCGGAGCGGGTTCAAACAAGTTGCCGGATGAAATGGTGCCTTCATACAACAACTGCTCCGGCAATAACTCATATTTTTGCATTGGAAACCGGTGGTTTGCCGGCAACGGATGGCAATATACGGGCGACCAGGCAATTTTAAGCATGAATGCGAAAAGTATTTACTTTGTTGTGTACTGCGTTTATAACAACCAACATGCATGGTTGGTTTTGCCTTATATAACCCGATGACGGCTTTTTCTGTAACCAAATAAAAATCCCCCGCTCCTTTTTAAGGGGAGCAGGGGATTTATTGCTGAGGGAATGC